>CAYQJH010000197.1:0-5834 GCA_964417755.1 uncultured Planctomycetaceae bacterium | reverse complement strand
CCAGCACTTCGTGCTCTTCCAAGAGCGAGGAACCGGCGTGGCTTAGGCGGGTCGAGAGGTACATCTTCGCGACCATCGGGTCGATGCGGCCGAGGATCATGCCAGCCATCAGTGTTGTCTTGGCTGATTCGCCGAGCTTAGCCGTCAGACCGGTGGAGAGGCCAACCGCGCCGCACGCGCTGGATGCTTCAAATAGGATGTCGATGAAGTTTTCCTGCGGGTCGGTGAAGATGCACATCAGCAGCGTGATGGTCCCCAACAGTGCAAGGTACAGCATCGCCAGCGTCATGCCCTTGCGAAGCAGGCCGGCCGGCAGACGCCGGTCCAGCAACGCAACATCGCCGCGCCGCCGCAGGACGCTGTACGCCCCAGCCAGCAGAATGACCAGTGTCACCGTCTTCATCCCCCCGCCCGTGCCGGCTGGGCTTGCTCCAACCGTCATCAGACCGCACATCCACAATTTGCCGCCATTGGACAGCAGGCCGCAATCGATGGTGCTGAACCCGCCGGTTCGAGCCGAGACGCTTTGGAACACTGCCTGCTGCACGCGGCCGGCGTTGCCAAGGGCGTACCAGTCGTTCTGGTCGCGGACGGCTGCGCCGCCGATGTTTGCTCCGTAGGCGCCCTTGACACGCGCATTGGCCTCGGTGACCGGCTCGATCAGGATCAGGCCCAGCGCGCCAAAGACGATCAGCATCGCCGTCGATGCGAGTACAGCCCGAGAGTGCAGACTCACGTTGCCTACTGGCTTACAGGCGGTGCTTGCCCCGCCGCCACATATTCGCTTTGCTGCATGTTTGATGCAGGCTGCACAGTCGGCCCAAACGCTCACGCCCAGGCCGCCAATCACAATCAGCGGCGCTATCACGCCCAGAAGCTGCCATCGCTCGCGCAGGGCTGCCTCCGCACCTTGGTTGGCCCCATGCATCAGGTTGCGAGAGAACAGCGAAAAGCCGGCGTTGCAGAACGCAGAAATGCTGTGAAAGATACTGTACCATGCCGCCTCGGCAGGCCGGCCTTGAACAGAATCGCTTTCCATGAACATCGGGTACAGCAGCACGGCGCCGATAATTTCAATCGCAAAGACAGCCAACACCACCGCGACCACGCCGCCGCTTCTCGTGTTGCATTCCGCGCCGGTCTCATCCAGAGCGATACCCGCCCTGCTGAGGCTCCTGGCGATAACCTTTACTAAGACCGTGCCGTACAGCAGCACGCTCAGGCCGCCCAGTTGGATCAAGGCAAGGATGACGGCCTGCCCGAATGGCGTGAAGTCTCCGCCAATATTGCGAGTGGTCAGGCCAGCCATGCAGACGGCGCTGATGGAAGTAAACAGCACATCGATGTAATAGAGAGGATGGTCCTGAACGGCATGGGTGGCCTGGGGCAGCATCAGCAATCCTGAGCCTGCCGTCGACAGGAAGACCAGGCCGCAAACAAACGTCGCCGTCGGGCCGATCCAGGCAGAGACGCGAAATACAAGGCCCACCGCCCATAGCGAGATCGTCAGAACCAGAAAAGCCTGAGCCAAGGTCAGAATCATTGCGCCGACGTGGGTGCCGTCACGCTGCATCGCCAGCACGACGGCTAGGCCCAACACAGACAGGGCGATCACCAGAAACTCCAGCCAATTCGCGCAGAAGTACCTGCGGGGGCTGCTGGCCATCTGCAATCGCAGGAATGGAACGGCCAGGAATACAGCAACGGCCGCCGCCTGAGCCATGCGGATCAGCTTCAACTCGGCTTCCGCCAGGCTAAAGCCGCCCAGATCGAGCACCAACGCCGCGATGCCAGCCACCGCCGCCAGGGCAGAGACAACATCCATCGCGACGTGGGGCCAGCGGCTTGTGTTAATCATGTTTGTTGTGGAGGTTCCTGCCATGGCTGAAGGCGCCCTTTGGGATATTCCGGCTGCGCTACTTCTTGTAAATCTTGTCCGGGTCGAAGAGCTTCTGCCCGACGATATCCCACTGGCCCTGAGCGTTGAGTTTGCGGTAGAAGCACGAGTAGTAGCCGTCGTGGCAGGCGGCACCGTGCTGGATGACTTCAAAGACAACCGTATCTCTATCGCAATCCGTGTATACAGCCTGCACGTCCTGCGTATGGCCGGAAGATTCGCCTTTCATCCAGTATTTCTGACGGCTGCGCGACCAGAAATGCGTCTTGCCGGTGCGAATGGTCTCCAGCAGCGACGTCTGGTTCATGTACGCAACCATCAGCACGGCTTTTGTGCCGGCGTCGATGATGACGGCAGGTATCAACCCAGCGTCATCATATTTCAATCCCGCAATCGTCTCTTCGATTCTTTCCACAACACGCTCCTGTTGATGATGCAGAGATAGTACTCTCTGCCGGCAGCACGGTCAATCGAGGCATGTTGAAGACTGTCGTGCCACAGCGATTATGTCACCCCTTAGCCACAGCGAAAACGTCACCCCTGTGACTGGGGCGTCTTATACCAGAAGAAGCTCTTTGCGTCGTGCGATTTTGTGTTTGGTCAGTTCGCCGTGTTTGGGATGAACCAGGTGGATTGAGCCATCGAACCGTTGCTGGACTTCGATTTTGGCATGGACCATGTGATGGCGGCCGGCAGGCGGTTCGAGTTGATATGTAACGCCGGCAAAGCTGACGGTGTTGTCGTTTGAGACGATGCGATGATATTTAGCGCACAGAATGGACGGCAGGTTCAGCGCAGGATCCAGCGTTCGCCAGGCAGGAACTGGATCAGCAGGCGGACAGCCAAATCGCTTGCAGTAGCGTGGGATGAAGACCTGGTTGAGATAGCGGGTTGCCCGCTTGCAGTCATGGATGCTGTAGCGGACCAGTTCAGCCACCAGGCGGTTCTGGAACGAGCCGTTGATGCGTTCGCCTCTTCCTCTTGCCTGTGGGCTGTGGGCGAAGATCAGGTCGATATGGAGACTGTTCATGGCGATCTGGAAGGCGGTGGGCGGTATCTTCCGGCCCTGAATTGCGGCCAGATGATCGGTCGTGATGAACTGGCTGCCGCGATCGAGGTAGTACGCCAACGGCAGGCCGTGCTTAAGGAACGTGCGATAGCAGACCTCCATGCAGCCGTCCCGATCTTCCTGGGGCTGGAACTTGCCGTAAATCGGCTTGCCTGTGGCGTCATCGGTGGACAGCAGCAGGCAGACAGGTTCATAGGCATCGCCGAACCATCGGTGTGGACTGCCGTCCAGGAAGAGCAATTCGCCTTCCTTGGCCCGGCGCTGGCGACGACGGCGATGTATCTTGATGCGGCGAATCTTACCGCCGTGACCGGCCGGACGCAGCAGACGACGAAGCGTCTCATCGGAGACGACTATGCCTTCATCTTGCGGCAAGGCGTCGGCCATGTGAGAGAAGTTGTACTGGGCATAGGTGGTGGCAGCCAGATCCAGAATCTTCTGCCTCAGGACCTGCGGAAGCTTGTTATGGGGCTCTTGGCCGGCATTGCCGTGGCGGATGCCGGCTGGACCATCACGCTGAACTTTGCGCTTGAGCCGCTGGACCTGGCGGACCGAGAGCCCCAGGGCCCCGGCGGCCTGTGCATTGGTGAGATGGCCGTCGATGGCCGTCTGGATAACTTGGTGCTTCTGCGATTGTGCCATGGTTAATGTGCACTCCTGATCGATCACGCGTTGCCTCCATAGGGGGAGGCAGCATACCCGTCAGGGGTGACATAGTCGCTGTGGCGTTAAGGGGTGACATAATCGCTGTGGCACGACAGAGGCATGTTGAAGACTTGACACTAAATGCGATAAGTGGTTTAATAGCCTACGAGGATTTCCACAAAAAGCGGCAAATAACCCTTGGCGTGTGCGATCATTGAAATCGCATTGCTGCAAGGTGTTTGCCAGAGAGGACTTTTTCCATGCCCAAGTCGCCCTGGTGCAAAGCAGCCGCATTGTCACTTGTTTGTCTGGCCGTGCTTCTATCTCCCAGCACTGCCATCGCGGCAGGAACCGTGCGCATCGGCAATGTGGACGTGCCGGCTGATAGCGCCCTGGCCAAGAAGGAGCATCCACGCTTGCTGTTTACCAAGGCCGATCTGCCTGCAATCCGCGCGCGTATCGCCAAGCCAAGCCTCAAGCCGCTCTACGACAAGCTGAAGCAGACCGTGGATCAGCAGATGAACATAAACATGGACGCAGCCCAGATGATCGTCCCGCTTGGGCTGCTGTACCATATCACCGGCGACGCGAGATATGGCCAGGCCTGCCGCGAGGTGACGGTCCAGGCAACTTTTGGCTACTATGCTACCATGGGCCTGTATGGATATGACCTTGTCTACGACCTTCTGACCCCAGGCGAACGCGCTTCCTGCGAGGCCAAGATACTCCAGCGCGTCCGGGCCGGCAGCGCGCAGTCCACCGAATTGACGCCTTTTCTCAATGCCATCGGCATGTGGGGCAATGGCACTAACGATACGGAAGTCGCTGATGCCATCTCCGCGGGGTACACAGCCGCTTTGGCCAGAAAGGTTTACCTGGAAGGATGGGCAGCCGATCGCGGCGGCGACGGAAACAGCCACGACTACATCGGGCAGCACGAATACGTCGGCACAATGAGTGCCCTACAGGCCTGGAGAGCATCCACCGGCCAGGACCTGTTCGAGAACTTCAACTGGGCAAGGACCATGGGGCCGTACTACCTCTACAACATCCTGCCCGGAAGCGGCCTGACTACGCACATCGGCGTCGACGCGCTAGGACAAGCCTTCTTTCCTTGGGAGACTGGCGCTGAAGGCTTTATCTCCATCGCACAGACCACGTGGCGGGACGGCTTGACGGGCTGGTGGGCAAAGAACACATTATGTGGTGGCAATCAGCCATACTATTATGTGCTTATGAAGCACTGGGGCATGGTGTTGTTCTATGACCCGGACGTGCCTGACATCGCGCCTAGCCAAATGCCCCAGGACATGCTCTTCAAGATTCGCGGCTACCTGGCCATGCGAAGCGATTGGAGCAGCAATGCCACCTATGTGCATTTCGCGTGTGGCCGATTCGAGCTCGACAGCCGCAACTGTTGCCATAACAATTCGTTCATAATCTACCGCAAGGCATACCTGGCCTGCGACACCGGCTCGAAATGGTCTAACAACGAAGAGAACACGGTTAATTCCGATGGCCAGCACTACTCGAAATGGTTCCCGCAATCAATCGCTCACAATACGATCACTGTTGGCACTCGAGACAATCCCACCAATATGATCACCACGATGTGCGGCGGCCAGGTGGGACGGGTCCCGGCCGACTGGCTCACGATGTACGGAATGCCGATCTCCGAAGACAACAAGTACACCCGCCAGGCCGGTGAGATCAAAGCATACGAAACATCCCCGGAGTTCGCGTACGTCGTCGGTGATGCCACCAAATCGTATGACCCTCACGTAGTCAATGGCTTCACTCGCCAGTTCGTGTACATTCGGCCGGGCGCAATTGTCATTTTCGACCGCGTCAATGGCGCCTACGCCAGCGATGCAAAACGCTGGTATCTGCACACCATGGAGAAGCCCCTGTGCATCGACGGCGCGCTGAATCCTGATACTTCGGTCCACTCAAGCGGGCACTTCCTTGCCACCGGAAAGACGCTCCGTGCTCCTCACGGCGGCAGTGCGCTGTTCTCCAAGACAATCCTGCCCGAAAGCGCCATCATTCGCGTGCTCGGCGGCAAGGGCCATCAATTCGAGGTCAAGGGCATCAATTATGACATGTATGACCCATGGTATCAGACGGTCGGAACAGCTCAATACCAAGAGAATGTCGGCCTGGGCTTGTGGCGAGCGGAAGTCGAGCCGCAGGTCAAGCAGGCCAACGACGTCTTCCTGCACG
>CAYQJH010000196.1:0-5885 GCA_964417755.1 uncultured Planctomycetaceae bacterium | reverse complement strand
ACGCCTCGCAGCGGGTCATCATGCCGGCGTCGTTGCTATGGCCGTCGAATTGGAGCGTCAGGAACGGCTTGCCGGAGGCCTGGCGGATGAAGTGCTTGATGTACGAGTCCGGCCCGCACTTGAAATTGGTGATGTAGATAATGTGCAGGTTGGGGTTTTGGCCCACAACCTTTGCGGTGGCAATGATCCGCCTTCCCAGGTCCCAGTACATGTTGTTGTTCACGTCTCGGATGTCGATGTCGCTTACGTCCAGGAAGTCCAGCGGCACGCAGTTGACGCCGTATGAGTCCCGCAGCTTCTGCCCAACCGAAAGGTTCACTCCCGCGTCGTGCAGGTTGTAAGGCCGGCCCACCAGCACGATGCCGGCAGCGCCGCTTGTCTGTAATTGCTTCATCGCAACAGCGCCGGCGGAGTGGATCGCAGCCTTGAACTTATCCTGCGCGTCGAACGCCGACCGCACTGCCTGCTCGATAGCTTTTTCACTATGCCCCATCGGGCCAAAGAACTGCCGCAATTCCTTCAGCACGCTCGGCCGGCCTTCACGGAACCGCACCAGCGGGCTAAGGAACTTCTTGCCCGCTGCCTCCAGCATCGGCGCCTGCCGCATGACAAATGGCAGGGTCTGGTGCCAGGGGCAAAGATGCGCCTCGTTGTGCATCCAGGGCGTCTCCATCGACAGGATGTTTGGCGCCAGGATGTGATCGACGCCCTTGCCGGCCAGGTTGGCGATATGCCCGTGCGCAACAATGATCGGGAAGCATGGCTCAGCCACCGCAGCCTCCAGCCCGGCGGCGATGATCTTCTTGTTGGTCTGATCCGAAAGCACCACGCGATAGCCCAGGTGCGCCATCAGCGTTCGCCAGAACGGCAGCGATTCCCAGGCGAACATCGTCATCGGGATGCCGACCGTGGCTGCACCGTCCTTCGCACCGGGCAGGTTCGATTCATCCAGCAGCAGCTTCATCCGCAGGCCCAGCAGGTCGTCGATGACGCTCTTGCTGGCTGCCTTTGCGCGCTTGCGGTAACGGTCGGAGCACTTGTCGCCCCAGTAGGTCTTTTCGCCCTCGACGTTGAATTCCTGGATTTGGCAGGAATTCGAGCAGGCCTTGCAGGTGAACTCCCGCAGCGTGTAGTCTACCTTCGACATGTCATATCCGCGGAACCGGCTTACAGGGATGGCCGCCTTGCCGCTGGCGATTACTTCCGGCTCGTCGTCCTGGACTTCGCGTGCTTCGCCGGGGCGCTGCGAGATATACACGCCTTGCTGGCTGGACGCGCTGGAGGGGAACTCCATCTGCGCCTCCAGGCTGCGGATGCTTCGCGACTGCGTCGAAGAGCCCATCTTGTCCCATGCCAGCAGTGCAGCACCGATTGCGCCGATGACGCCGTTATACGGCGGGATGATGATCTGCTTGCCCGTGACGGCTGCGAAGGCGGCCGCCACCGCGTCGTTGTAGGCTGTGCCGCCCTGGAAGAAGATGCAGTCGCCGATCTTCCGCCCGCGCACCACGCGATTGATGTAGTTGTACACGACCGAGTACGCCAGGCCGGCCACCAGGTCTTTCTTGTCAGCGCCGCGCTGCATGTAGCTGTTGACGTCGCGCTCCATGAAGACAGTGCATCGCTCGCCCAGGCGAATGGGGGCCTTGCTGGACAGCGCCAGCTTGGCGAACTCGCCGATGATGGAGATATCCAGTTCCTCGGCCCGCTCTTCCAGGAAGCTGCCCGTGCCTGCGGCACAAGCCTCGTTCATCGTGAAGTCCACCACCACGCCGTCCTGCAGCGAGATGAACTTCGCATCCTGCCCGCCGATCTCGAAGATGGTGTCCGGCACCTGCCCATCGAGCATCTTCCGCCCGACGAACGTCGAGCCTGTCTTGTGCGCGGTGATCTCGTCATTGATGGTGTCGGCCCCGATGAGCTCGCCGATAAGCTCCCGCCCGCTGCCGGTGGTTCCCACGCCGCGAACGTTCAGCCGGCTGCCCCACTGGCGCTGAATGTCAGCCAGGGCCTCGGCAACCACTTCAATTGGCCGGCCCTGCGTGCGGACGTAGACCTCCTTGATCATCCTGCCTTGCTCATCGATGACGACGACGTTGGTCGAAACACTGCCGATGTCGATGCCCAGGCAGGCGTCGATCTTCTGGCCATAGGGAGCCTCGTACGGTTCCACGCGGTCGCGCAGGAGCAGCACGTTGTCCATGCTCAGCGGCTCCTGTCGCGAAAACTCGCCGTGTGCAGAATCGCTTGCGGATCGGAGTTGTGCCATCTGACCCAGGCCCGCATGGCCACCACTCTTGGCTGCCGCGGCGGCTGCGCCAATCGCGCTTATGTGCGAGAATGCCGGCGGGATGATGAACTGCGAATCGTCAAGATCGAAGGCCTCTTTCATCGCGGCCGCGACGGCGGCGTTGGCAGCCACGCCGCCGATGAACGCCACCGGCGCCTCCACCGGGTGTGAGCGCACGACGGCAGTGCGGAAGTTGCGGGCCACCGCGTTGCACAGGCCGCGCAGAACCTCGGCGGGCGTGTATCCCTTCTGCTGGGCGTGGATCATGTCGCTCTTGGCGAATACGCTGCATCGCCCTGCCACCTGGGCGGCGCGCTGGGCGGAGAGCACGATTTGCCCGATATCCTCGACAGCGTATTTCAGCCGGCCAGCCTGCTGATCGATGAACGAGCCGGTGCCGGCAGCGCAATCGCCATTGGTGGAATAATCGATGATGCCGCGCTGGCCGCCCTGCGAGAGGCGCAGGTATTTCGAACTCTCGCCGCCCATCTCAAAAACGGTGCGAGCCGGGCAGCCGATAGCCGCCAGGCCGCCGGCGATGGCCTTGAATTCGTTGATGACGGCTGAGCCTAGATGCGCCGCCGCAAGCTTCGAGCCGCTGCCGGTCAGGCAGATGTTCTGAATAGTGTCGGCGCCGACGGCGGCAATGATCTGTTCCAGCAAATCGGTGGCAGCCGCCAGCGGCTTGCCCCGCGTGCGGCGATACCGGCTGAGGAAGACTGCCGCCTCGTTTACATCCGGCAGCGGCGTGAAGTCGGCTGAAAGCCCGCCGGCGTACGTAGCGGCTGTGGCCTGATCCATCCAAATGGCGGCCGTTGCACTGACCGCGCCGATATCGATGCCTACATAGCAAGCCATTGTTCTACTCCAGATCGCCAGAAGCTGATGCAGCAAGGGCAGCATAGACCAGCAGCCGCCTCCATGGCTGGAGCGGTTTAAGCCCGGGCGGCGGAAAGATTTCCAGCAGCCAAGGCCCCGCATCCTCCGTGACAGCCGACCAGGACACAAATTCAGCAAATGTGCAAATGTGGAGCAGCTTTCGTCCCAAGTCGAACGGGGAATATTATGCGCGCAACGGGCCATTTCGACAAGACCCCGCCTGATATCGTGCCGTGAAGAGTTGTGGATTTCTCAGTCCGCGATGATGCTAAATCGCGGGGGGAAAAGCTGTGCCAAAATCCTCTTGGGCAAAAACCGTCATTTCAGGTGGGCATCCCAGAAGCGCCAAGGCGTCCTCGACTGCATTTCTTTGCCTGAGCGTTACGCAGCACAGATAGACGCTCCACTTGACGGCTGTTAAGGCGTCTCTAACAGACAGCATTAGACACAATTGACTGTTCTTCCAATTAACCTGGTTTCCTGGGTGATCTTTAGTCGTCCAAGGATTCAGGAGCCGCTGCGGCCCATGCTTGCATTCATAGAGATCAAGTCTGGAGCGTCCGATCCGATGCCAGACTATGTCCACGTTAGAAGATGATCGTGCCTTATCTCCAATGCGAAAATGACCATCGGAAACAAGTTCTGATGCTTGCCTTCCCGATTTGAGCAGATAACGGGCAACAAGGGCTTCTGAGATTGCGGCCGTAAAATCATTCGGAAGATTGCGTCGTTTGGAGTCGCTTAAATCCTTGCGCGCCAATTGACGCTCGTAATCTTCAGCAAGCTGATCGAGTGCTCTCTCTATATGAGCAACATCGTGGTAACCAAGTCCTGGAAGCCTGGGAACAAATCTCTTGGCTCGTTCTATAATCGCCCGCGAATAGCCCTGTTTCTTTGCGGAATTACAGATGAACATGGCCAGATGAGTGAAGAACACAGGGTATTGCGAAGCCAGACGCGCCGTAACCCTTACCCCCGGTATTTCAACGTATGGATTTCGTAGGTCGGGCAGCCAAGTTGATTCAACGGTTACGGGAATCATTGGTTCCAGGACGATCTCAGACATCATCATTCCTCTGATGCCTGAGATCCCTGCTGAGCATAAAACCTCTCTGTCTCTCTCCTGACAAATCCAGGCACATCCAATGTGCGTACCATGATGCTCTGTCCGAGACATCTGTATGAAACATCTTCGATCAGTTGTCGCAAATATGGATGAATCAAGATGACGGAGTTCACTTGCGAATAGAACTTTGCATCATTCTCTGTTGCCGGGCGAGACGTGGAGAATATCAGGACATGTTTGCCGGCCAAGGACAAAGGTTTCTTTTCCATGCCGGGCCATTCCAGCGTCCAGCTTATCTCAGATCGAAATCCGCTAGGAGATAAAGACCCCGGCATCAGTCTACCCTCTTGCCTGAGATCGCCTCCAAGAGGCAAGCATGTCTGCTCTGTCTGCTCAACAAGGCACAACAAAGATGTCATTTGGACTTTGACCAGCGACAGCCCCAAGTCCGTCACCGATGAAATGAGGACGCGCTTGGATTTTTCGGAGTTGGATGCATTTTCCGCGTGGCCGGCCATCGATGGAGCGATGTCCGAAGACTGCTTGTCGGTTTCGCCTGATGTGGGTGTCATGCTGCCATTGCCATGGGCTGCTCAACCGGTTCCGTTTCCGGCAGTGGCCGGGACGAGTTCACAGCCTGAGCGAATCTTTGCGTCTGGATGTACAGCCCTTCGATATAGTCGATAGCGGTCTGTGCCGGCTCAATCAGCGGCCCTTCCGGCAAGACTGCCTCCAGTTGCGCCGCGAGGTCGCCAGCGTATTCGTCGAAGAAGACGCGAACAGAAGCATCCTTGCAAGCGATGGTCAGATCGTTTTCGATTACTGCAAACCGTCGCTGATACCACCGCCTAAAGATCGCCTGCTCCAGTCCATTTGATGCACCGGTAAGGGCAGAAATCAGAGTCAGCAGCTTCGCATAACCCGCCGTGTTAGTCATAGTCTCTTTACAATCTATCTGAAAAATTGGATGGCTACTTGAGTTAGTCTAATCGGTTGCTCCGCACAAGTATAGCATATCTTCGTGATTCCTGGCGCCCAGGCGTTCGGTCTGTCCGCGCGAGTGCCTCTTGTCCGCATTGTTCACAGCGCGTCCGCGGGCCGCAACCAAAGTTGGGGAAGATTTGCGGCGGGCATACGCTGAACCTATCGCCTGCGAGCTCCGCGCCTGATTAACACATGGGTCGCCGGCCACGAGCCTTACAGCGACAGACGTTTGAGTACAAAGGCTCTGTTTGTATGCCCGCCGAGAAATCTTCGCAACCCGGAAAGAAACGCATGGCAGGATGATTTGCCCGCCCGCCGGATGAATCCTACTTTCTTCCTGGAGAGCCAGGCAATGTGCCTGCGCTATGTAAATGCCGCCTCAGAGGCAGCGAGAGTCTTTATGTCCTTTGAGGTTGGCAATGTCTCGAGTCGCAGCCCTTGAAACCCTCGAATCCCGCTTGTTGATGAGCAGCAGCGTCCTGCCGGAACTATCACGCCTGGCCGCCCAGCCCATCGATATTTCCCCCACCGGCAGCATCATCATCGATGGCCAATTGGCAAACCCCGGACAAGCTGAACTCTATGCCGTTACGCCTGAGGCCCTGGCGCGCGTCGACGTGGACATGTCATCTGGCGACATGGATACCTTCCTGCGGATCTATGACA
>CAYQJH010000195.1:0-5960 GCA_964417755.1 uncultured Planctomycetaceae bacterium | reverse complement strand
TGCCCTGCTATTGCCAGGCAAACCGCGCCAATGACCACCCCCCAGATATTCCCCAGTCCCCCGAGGATTATGACGGTCATGAAGGAGACTGTTCGCCAGACGTTGAAGTATCCGGGCTCGATGTTGTTCAGATAGGCGATGTAGAACACGCCAGCCAGTCCGGCAAAGGTGGAACTGACTACGAAACAGGCCACCTTGTAGTTCCGCGTGCTCAGACCGACGGCCTCCACCAGGTTCTCAGACTGCCGCATGGCGTTGCATACAAGGCCGAATTTCCCGCATTCGAGTCTCCACATCACCAGCAGGCTGACCAGCATGAGAGCGAATGCGAGCAGATACGACTCGGTGGCCGTGCTGAGCTCGACCCCAAAAAAGCTGGGGCTCGCCAGGTTGAAGAGCCCGATGGAGCCGCCGAAAGGCTTGTCGAAGGCTGTCCAGAGCAGGGCCAGTAGCTGGGCAAAGGCGAAGGTCAGCATCAGGTAGTAGATGCCCCTCACCCTCAGCAGAAGAAACCCGACGACAAGGGATACCAGGGCCGTCAGCGCCACGGCTATCACCAGGGCCAGTTCAAATGGCAGTCCCGCTTGCTGAGTCAGGATGGCGGACGTGTAGCCGCCAATGCCAATGAAGCCGCCCAGTCCGAAGTTGAGGAGGTTGGCCCTCATGGCCAGCCGAAGACTGGATGCGAAAAGGATGGTGAAGCACGCCGTGGTCATGATGCCGAGGTAGTACTTGTTGACGAAGAATGCCGGAACAACCACCATGGCCACCACGCCACAGAGGAACGCGCCCCATCTGAGCCAGTCGGACTTGTTGTTCATTCGTGGCCCCATATGCCTGTCGGGCGGATCATGAGGATGACAAAGAGCGCCCCGTAGACGATCAGCGGGGCGACGTCGGCGTTCATGTATGTGCCCGCAATGCTGTCGGCGAAACCAACTATCAGCCCGCCGACTATGGCTCCCGGTATGCTTCCCAAACCACCGAATACGACCAGGATGAATATCTTCATGATTACATGGTCGCCCACCTCGGTGGTAGCATAGCTGAGAGGGGCAGTGATGGCGCCTGCTGCGCCGGCCAGGGCACACCCAATTCCCATGCACATCAGGCGGATCTTGGCGATGTTAATCCCCTGGAGGCTGGCTCCCTCCGCGTCCTCCGCGGCGGCCATCATGGCCTGGCCATGCCTGGCTTTCTTGATGAATACCAGCAACACGGCTACCAGCAGGACACACAGGGCGATTACCACAAGCCGGTCCACCGCGAGGCTGACCCCGGCGAAACGCAGTACCTGCGGGAAAGGTGAAGGGACGCCTGCGCCGCCCGCCTTCGCGCCGAATATCAGGGCTACCGACTGGTTGATTACGGCGATCAAGCCGAGTGTGACGAGGAGTGCACCATTGAAATTTTCCCGCACGGGCGTGAAGAGAAACCTCTCGATGACCAGGCCCATCACGGCAGTGAAAAGCGCAGCGATGATAACCGCCAGAAAGTAGTTGAGTCCCAGTTCTCCCAGGAAGTAGACCGAGACGAACATGCCCACCATGTATATGCTGCCGTGCGCGAAATTCACTATGCCCATGACGCCGAAGACAAGGGTGAGTCCAAGAGCCATCAGGACATAGGTGGATGACAGTACGGCCCCATTAATCAGCGCGGGCAAGAGCATGGACATTCTGGTACCTCTAAGAGGGAGCGCTTAATATTCACCCGATACCTTAAGCGCTCCCGTCAAGCCAACTCGTTAGTGTGAACAGAATGTGCTAGGGAATCTCCACCGGGGTGCTTATGAGGTTGACCAAGGTGCCATTCTGCATCTGAGAGATATAGAACGGGACCTGCAGCTGGTGCTTGATACCATAGGTTTCCGTTCCGCCGAACTTCACCTTGGTCTCAGACCTGATAATGCTGAACTCGCCGGTCTCCAGCGCCGCCACGATGTCGTCCGTCTCAAGGCTGTCGGCCTGTTCGATGGCCTCCTTGAGCACGTAAGGCACGGAGTACCAGTTGCTATTCAGGCCCATGTATGAATCCTTGCCGTAAGCGGCCACATACTTGTTGTAGAATGCGGTCATCGCCGGCGTTACCAGTGGACCGGTTGGGGCTGCCTGGTTTGACCCGATATACACGCCCTCCGATGCCTCCTGTCCGGCTATGCTGAGCAACACCGCTGGCTCTATGGTGCTTGATCCAAGGATCTTGCCGGTGTAGCCCTGCTGGCGCAGCTGCTTCACGAGGGTGGCCAGATCTGGCGCGTACCCTCCGATCTCAATAAGCTCGGGATTCCGGGCCATCACCTTGGTGATGATGGGCGAGAAATCCGTCGTCCCGTACGCATAGCTCTCTGAGGCCAGACAGGTTATGCCCATGGAAGCCGAGTACTCCTGCGAGTACTTGGCGTTGGTTGGCTGCCCCTTGTATCCGATGAACGCATAGTTCTTCAATCCGGGAAACAGCTGCGGGATGGTGGTCTTCCAGGCCACAAGCTGGTTGTCTTTGTATCCCAGGCAACCTCTGAAGGAGTAGGGGTGCTCAGGAACAACGACACTCTCATCCACGAAAGTGTTGAACTGGAGAACCTTGTTCTCAATGAGGTCTGGATAGGCCGTCTGAAGCGCTCCCGGGAAGGTGCTGTCAAAGAGGATTTGCAGGCCATCCTGGAGCACCATCTGCTTCACACATGCCACCGCTGTCTCTGCATTGGAGAACGATGTTTGGTAGGTCTTCAACTGCAGAATGAAACTCTTCCCTTTAACCTTGACGCCGCCGGCTTCATTGATTTCGTCAATAGCCATCTGGTACGAGTGCTCTGCACCTATACACTGTGCAGAGGCAGAGCCCGTGAAATCCAGATTCACCCCGATCTTGATGATGTTCTGGGTGCCTTCTTCTTCACCTCCGCAACCCACCAATACCGTTGACAGTAGCACTAGGGGCAGGACTGCAATCAACGCAATTCGCCTCATTGTCGCTCCTTTCTGGTCGATATCCTCCTGATGCCCGGGTAGACAGCTGCGACGGCACTCGCCATGCGGCATCTCTGTCTGAGTAAGTTTTGTACCTGAAGTCCATTGTACGGCGGTACACATGGGCAGCTGAAGTACCAGACGGGCCGTCCAGGCTATCCATCCGGGCCGTCTATTTGGCCCGAGACGGACCATCCGCCCCAAGTCGACAACTCAGAGCAGCTTCTGTTCGTACCCTTTGGCAATCGCCTCGGCGCGGTTGTGGGCCCCCAGCTTGGCGTATGTGCTTCGCAAGTCACGCTTGAGAGTAGTCCCGCTGATGAAAAGCTCTCCAGCTATCTGTTTCGTGCCGTAGCCTGCGGCAAGGAGACGGAGGATCGACAACTCGCGTTCCGTCAACTGGGTCTTGTTGCGGTTGGCGGAAAGAGCAGCGAACTGCCGGAACAGCTCGGGCCCCAGGGAGCGGTCCACGATAACCTCACCGGCATTGACGCTCCGGATGCAGGTTGAGAGATCTTCAAACCCCACGCTCTTCAGGAGATAGCCGGAAGCGCCGACCTCGATAGCCTGGGAGAGGTATTCCCCCGCGTATGATGTTAGCACTATCACCTTGATGTTGGGTGACTCCTGTTTCAGGAGGCGGGTCGTCACTATGCCATCCATTCCAGGAATCCTGATATCCATGAGGACTATGTCAGGACTACTCTGGCGGGCTAGGGCAAGAGCTTCGTGGCCGCTCTCCGCCTCTCCTATGACCTCCAGGCCCTCATCCAGATCAAGTAGTCTTCTTATGCCCTGGCGCAGGATTCGGTGGTCATCTACTAAGAGTATGCGTATTCTGTCAGGCATTTAGGGAACCCCTGGTGAAGGCAAAGGTATCGACAGCCGCACTGTGGTGCCCTTTCCGGGGCCTGTCTCTATATCAAGCAGTCCTGCGATCAGCTCGGCCCGTTCGGTCATTCCAGCAAGTCCGAGATGGCCATTGCGTGGCTGGCGCTTCTTCGCTCCGTCGAAGTCAAATCCCCTGCCATTGTCTCTAACGACGACACGGACGGACTTTGCCAGAAACCTGATGCGAATCCAAACCCGGGTAGCCGAAGCATGTTTGCGAGTATTGCTCAGGGCTTCCTGCACTATTCTGTAGACAGCTACCTCAGTTGGCGCAGCCAGGCGCACCGGCGATCCCACCATATGGAAGGCGCAGGCGATCTGTGGGTTTGCCTGCGAAGACTCAGCGGATAGCTGTCTCAGCGCCTCGCAGAGACCAACGGCGTCGAGCGCTGGCGGATGCAGATCAACCGCTACCCTTCTCAAGTCCACCAGCGTCTGTTCTATCGCCCCTCTGGCATATTCAATCTCAGCCTTAGCCTCGTCATATTCAGATTGTGAAAACAGCTGCTCCGCCGCTCCTATCCGTGCCAGTGTGCCGTATATGGATTGCGCCACGGAATCGTGCAGGTCCAGCGACACCCTCCTTCTCTCGTCTTCCTGTGCGGTGATCACCTTGGCAAGCAGCATCTCGGCACGGGCTTGCTCGGCCTTGACTGCTTCGTAGAGACGCCCATTCTTGATGGCGATGGCCGCTTGGTTCGCAAAGGCAGACAACAGGCCCAAATTCGCGGAAAAAGCCTTCGGTTCTGAGCTGTACACGAACAGCGCTCCCAGGACCGCGTTCTTCACTCCTATTGGGATGCCCGCCCAGGACCGGATTGTGCAGTCCTTCCTCCCCCTTGTGCGCCTGCAGCAGTCATTCACTACCACGGGCTTCGCTTGGCTGATAATCGCGAGCATCACGGCGCTGGGTTGAGGTGAGAGTCCTGAGGTGTCCTTGACTGGTGGCCGGTCACCAATCAAGATGACCCCCCCATTGCGGTCTGTCACGGCTATGCAAGAGAAAACCGAGCCCGTCGCGACGTTCACCTGATGGCATACCTGTCGTAGTGACTTCTTCAGATCAAAGGACTGGGCAATTGAAACAAGCCCTCCATACAGAGCATCGAGTTCCTTGCCCCGTTGAACGATTTTGGACTCCGCCTCCCTGCGGGATGTGATATCCCTGACAATAGCCATGGTGGCCGCTTTCCCTTCATACGACACTTCTTTGGTGAATACCTCCACGTCCCGTGTCCCGCCACCTTTGCAGCGAATCCTCATTTCGTAGAACAAGGCGGTTTGCAGACCTGCAGCCTTTCTCCGGAGTCTTTCGTTAATAAGGTCCATGTATTCCGGCGTCACGGTTGACATGGCAGGCATGCCTATCATCTCGTTCGGCTCATAGCCGTATATTGCCCGTACTGCCCGGTTGACGAACCTGAACTCGTGATTCTGTATGATGAGTACTGCATCAACAGACTGCTCGACTGCGGTCGAGTACTTCGCCACGAGTTCCCTCAGATTGCTCTCGATCGCCGCTCGTTCTCGTACGAGGCCTCGCATCTTTCGCAGACGCTTCTGCAGCATCACGAGCCTGCGCTCGAGCGGGTCGGCGCTCTTAATTGTCGTCGTCATAGCATTGAGAACCACGGCGTCAGCTGAGCCGACGGCGCAACAACAAGCTTATAGCATCTGATCGGTCGACAGTCAACGCGGTGCGCCCGGATTATCCCGAATCCGTGAATGGTTGCCGGATTCCCTTCTGGAGCACGAAGGGGTAGACTCTCACCCAAGAGGTGAGAGTCAGGATGAGAAAGAAATCAAAGCTGTCGCTGGCCCTGATGGGTGGACTCGATGTCGCTAGCACGACCTGGGCGGGGGTGGCTCCGCTGGTTGAGGCCATGCGGCAGACCGAGGTAACGGGCAAGGCGGACAAGGTGCTGGCGCTGAAGAAATCCTCCAAAGGCCTGACATCCGGGCAGATGCTGGAGTGCTTCGTGCTGCTGTCCACCCTGGGCGGGGAGTGTCTGGAAGACATGGAGCGGTTGCGGCAGGATGCGGCCCTGTCGGAGATGATCGGCTATGTCCCGCCGGCCCCTGAGACGGCCCGGCAGTGGC
>CAYQJH010000194.1:0-5967 GCA_964417755.1 uncultured Planctomycetaceae bacterium | reverse complement strand
CCGCAGGAGGATTTCGTTCTTCAGGTTGTCGCGAACCTTGTTGTAGTTGGCCACGCCCTCCCAGCGGGCGGTGTTGGCCTTGACCTTCGCAATGAATTCACCGTTTGAGAGCTTGCTGTCGAGTTCGCTCACCACCTCCACGTCGCCGGCCATTAGCCGCCGCAGGTACTGCCATGCATCTTCCTGGGCGAGCTCAAAGAACCGAGGGCCATACTGCGCCAGAAGCGAGGCAGCCGCCTGGCGCTGATTCTCCGGCAGGCCGGATAGAAGCTCCTGCACGCGGCTGTTCAGGTTGGTCACGTCGGCCATGGTTATTCACCCTCCATCTTCGGACCCCAGGTCAGGTCCTTCCGCGCGGAGCGGACAAAGAACCGCCATTGCTTGAAGTTCTCTGCCAAGTACGCGCTTTCCCAGGCCGGCGTGGCTGGATCGGCCTGCGCCCGCTGCACAGCCTGATAAGCGTCCATTGTGGATGTCTCGGCGGCAGTCATCGCCTCGCCTTGGAGACTGACATTGCCGCATCCTGCTATGCCGAGTACGGCTACGCAGGACAGGGCCAGCAGTACAACAATCATCCATGCTTTCATCTTCTCTTCTCCTTATGAAGTAAGGTTGGTCTTCGTCTTGCAGAACAAACGCTCCAGCAGCGCCACCATCTGATCGCCGCCGATCTTTGCCTTCGCGCCGCTGCGCCTGGCGTGTGGATCGAAGTCCGAGGGCTTGAATGGCCGCCTGGACAGCAGATGCACATTGGCAGTCAGGGCCATCAGGCTCGACATCCGGCCCCATTCAGCCCTGGATCGCGCCTCGGCCATCCAGGCAAGTTCTCGTAGCGTCAGGCCGGCGGGATCGACGCCGGCGATCCCGGCAAGCTCGTGGATGAGTCGCCAGATGCTGGTTCGCTTGCTGCCGTCAGGCCCCTGATGTCGTCGATCATCTGTTTGATCGCGGGCCTGAGGCTCTGGAAAAAATCCGCCAGTTCCTCCCAGAATGCAGTGGCCGCCGGGCCGACCGACTGCGCGTCGATGGATGTGGCGAACTGCTCAGCGCTGACGCCCACAGATGCCGCTTGTGGCTCTACAAGCTGGAAGATCACGTCAAACAGCAGCACTGCGTCGGCCTCTAGGCGGACGATCAGGGGCGGATCGCCGGCATGAAGCTCAGAGAGGTTCACACCCACGTTGCCCATCACGCGCTTGATGGCGTCCACGGTGATGCTGATGGTCCAGCTGCGACCTGCGGAATCCTTGAAGGTTCTCATGTCTAGTTGGCTCCTTATGCCGCCACGGTGACAATGGCCGGCGCAACCGCATCGAAGCACGGCTTGATGACCACCTTGGCCGTGGCCACGCCCTCCAAAGGCTCTTCGCGCGTGAAACTGAAGACCTTGCACGCTGCCCACAGGCCCTTGCTGCCGGCGGCTGAGCCGGTCAGGCAGGCAATCGAGAGCTTCGTGCGGTTGATCCAGGCGTACATGAAGGCGGTAAAGCCGTCGTCAGTATTGTCCCAGACCATCTCGAACTCGATCTGGGCGGATTTGAGCGTTGGCTCGTTGGCCTTCCAGCCGTTGTTGGTGCGCGTGGTGGTGTCCGCTTCATCGCTGGTCATCGTCAGCGTGACGTTGCGGCAATTGCCCAGCTCCGTAAGGCCGGCAACGCTAACCCAGGCCGCATGCGCGGCAGCCTTGTAGTAGAGCTTGCAGTCGATCCCATATACGACATCGCCCATGATCGAGAACTCCTTCCTTGTCTATGCGCTGACGGAATTGGCCCAGAGGCCGCTCAGGCTTGGTTGCACCTGCAACAGAGCCGGGCCCATGAACGGCCGAGGCTCGATGTACGCGATCCGGTACAGCGGGCCGTAAAGCTGCTCGTTCAGCCGATTGGCACGATCAGTCTGTGCCTGAGTGCGAAGCCTGATGTAAACAACCGGCACGCCGTCGGCATTCGTCTTGGCGCTGCGATACCTGGCTGCCTGAGCGCCAACGGCTATCTCACCGCCACGGCCGACCTTGCGGAGAATCCTGCGCTTGTTGCGAATTCGCGTTCTGCCGCCATGCTCCAGGATGGCCGGCGCTCCGTTGCCGGCGGCAAAGCCAACTGGCCCTACAACCACGACCTGCTGACCGGGATCATAGGCAAACAGCAGATTCTCTCGTATCCACGGGTGCGGCCGGATGGCTCTGGGCGGCTCACCAGGCTTTGACGCCTGCGGGTCGCGCAGGCATTTCCGCAGGCCAAGGCGAATGAGGCGCTCCTGCTCTTTTGCAGCCGTGACGTACCGCATCGACCGCCGGGCAATGGTGCGAACCTTTCCGCCGGCGTGCATCAGGTTCTTCCGCGTCGCTGCATCCAGCAGCGCTTCAATCCTGGGTGAATCCAGAAAGAACCTCTTGGCATCAAAAGTCAGGTTGAATGTGCCCTCTACTGCCACTGGCGCACCATCCTGAACGTCAATGTCACGATGCTGGTGAATTGCTGAAGTTGTGACAGATGCTCAGGCGCATAGACCGGAAGACTGGCTGCCTTGATACACACCGCCGGCAGCGCGGCGACCATGACCCTCCGCAAGCGCCAGAAGTCCACGATCTCCTGTACGAGGGCCATCAGTGGATCGATGTCAGCTGCTTCGAGTGAAGCGACCTTCTGCTGCACGGCCACGTCGATCTGGTACTCCTCCTGGCTCGTGCTTCGGCTGGATGCCTCGGTACTGACGCTCTTCGGTACCACCGTCACGTGCAGATCGACCATATCCTTCAGATCGAAGATGGGCAGATACGCCCGCTGGGCTGTGAACGCCTGGCTGAACGTGCCCTCGGCTGCGGCGTTCAGCTCGGCGGCGACGGCATCGGCAACGGTTGTAATGATGGAGGCCATCCAGCATGGTCCTTGAATTTGTCAACTATGCGTCAGCGTGTTGTGCGTGGCTCGGCGCATTGAATTCCAACCCATTAGCCTTCAGCGAAGTTTGCAGCAGCGGATGCCGAGGCAGTACCGCTCACTACACAAACCCAGGCATTGATAGGCGGACCAGGCATTCTGACTCGCAGCCTAAAGGTAAAGCTGCCTGTGGCCGATGTAATCGCATCCATTACGGTATATGGATGCAAATCCTCGTACTGCACGGTCGGCGGGGCTATGCCATGCGGGATGGTTCCGAAGTCCAGATGATATCCCGCCTCTTCAAAGGCTCCGTATTCGCTGGCCCATATCTTGAGCAGTCGCCGAGTGGTAACGTTGTTACCGGCTGCGTCCTTAACCTGCACATGGACATCTCGCCAGTGATCTATTTCTGCGTCTACAGTCAATGTGATAGTCTCGGCTCCAGCCGGTGCAGCAGCGGGCAGATTGCCGGCAGGAACCTTGCCGTCTCCGTCCAAGATGACCGTTCCGCCGGCAGCATTTCCGGCAGCTACAGCTGCCGCTGCCGCGTCGATCTGCTGGGCCGCTGCCGTCAGGCCCAGCTCCGCGAGCGTCTTGGCCCCGCCGTCAGGTTGTGTCCGATATCCCATGAATCACCAACTCCCGCCGATGACTGTGATCACGTCGCCAGGCGTTCCCTTGACCTGGAGGCTTGAAAGGTTAATCCGCTCGAAGTAGTGGTACTCGCCCGCAACCCACGGCACGTCGCTGCCGTCATCGCCCTTGAAGTTGACGATACCGGCATTGCCTGGGGCGGTCGAAACTTCGAATGTTCCTCTAATCGAAGGCAGGGCCTGATACGCAGCGCCCACGACGATCTTTCGCATGATTGGATTGTTCACGTTGAGGTTCCTTCCATCAGCTCACGTGCAGGACCATCCGCCAGAAAATGCTGGCTGCGCCTACGACCATGCAGCCGGCGATCAGCCACAGCAGCTTGCTGCGTATTCGCTCAGCCGATTCCAGCCGATCCAGTCGAACCTGGATGCCAGGCTTGCCATTGCCTCGAATCGCCTCGTCCAGCTTGTCGAGCTTGAGGTGGATTGAGGCGAATTCGCCCTTGCAGACTCGGTCGTATTGTTCAGTGTCACTGCACATCAGCTACTCCACCTGCTTCGCGTGAATCCGCAGCGTCTTCCCGTAGGGGTCTGCGGGCCGGTACACATGCTCCTTGCCCGGGGCCAGAACCTCGTACACTTTGCCTTGCCCTGAGCCTGTCGAAGGGTCGCCGGCGGCGATCCGGTCGCCGCGCTGTGGCCTGCCAGTCACGTCGCCGAGAACCAGATCCGCCGCCGCGATCAGGAAGTCCCGCGACTCCCATTTCTCGATCATGCCATATTCATCCGCCACCTCGAACGTGGTCGATCCAAGCGTGGCTGCGATCTCAATGCTCTGACCGCCACGGCTGTAAACAACCGTCTGCGACAGGTGCCTGCGACGCTGGTCGGCCAGCCAGGAGGAAGTTCTTTCCAGCAGGTCGCTCATTGACTACACGGTGCTCAGGGCCGCGCCGTCGTTGACAACTACCGACCACCGAAGATTTGCGCCGCTGCGCTTGGCAACCAGCAGCACTGCATCGCCGGCGTCATTGAAGGTGATCGTGTTGTTGCCGGTCTGGTTGATAGTGGTGGCGCAGGTCACGACGCAGTCGCCGCCATCGGTCTTCAGGGACAGAAGAAGCTGCTGGCCGATAATGGTCGGAGCAGCCAGTGTCCGCGTCTCAGCCGCCGCAGTCACCAGTTCCACGCAGCCGCTGGCCGTCACGGGGATTGCGCCGGCAGCGCCAGGATCGGCGATAGTGTTGTTCAACGGGCCGTAGATGTTGTTAGTGATGGCCGGCGAGCCGAAGAGCTTCACGCGGACCTTGGCCGTGTTGGCATCCACGGCCGCCAATGCCCAGCCCATGAACGTGTTGCCGTTGGCGGTGGCGGTGGCGGCACCACTGCCTGCCGTGCCGCTGACGGGGTTGCCATCGGCATCCCAGTACACGGCACCGCCGGCTGCGATCACGTCGGCGGCATGATCGACATCGAAGATGCCTTGCACTTCGATGGAGCCAAGGGCATTGGCGGCGATGTCACACGCAGCGATGCCCACGATATTGGTGATGACCGCCACATCGCCGGCCGCCACGGCGGCATTGGGGGTATGGTCGATGCTGTTGCCTTGCTGAACTCGATTAGCCTTCACTGGAATGCTCCTGTTTATTGTTGCCGTTCAATTCCGAAATCCGCAACCACAATCCGCAATGTCTTACGCCTCGCCCTTGGCCTTGCAGCCACCGCGGTTATCTTGAAGGCTGCAACCAAAATCGTGATACCCGCGCATCTGGATGCCCAGGACGTTGAAGTCCGCCTCGGCCGTCTCGATGGTCGGCGACTCCTGGCCATTGAGGAACGCCACTTCGATCACCGGCAGGTCGCTCGGATCGGCAAGCAGATACCACGCCTTGGCCGAATAGCCGGTGTACTTGGCGTTGGAGAGATACCGGCTGACCTCGGCGCGGAACTTGCCCTGGTGCGGGTTGGCAACCGGGTACTTGGTGCTGGCGGTGGTGTCGCGAATCTCCAGCGACTTCTGGAGCTGCGTCGCCATGGCCGACAGCGCGGTGGGAACCAGCATGATCGCCGGCATGATGCCCAGCGGCTTGCCGTCGCCATCCACCTGGTCCATGAAGGTGACTTCCGCCTTGGTCAGGCCGTCGATGGACAGCACGGTATCCGCGCCAGCGATATAGTTGCTGCTGGCGGCGGTGAAGAAGGCAGAGTTCTTCAGGAACGTGCTCCAGAAGACATCATTGATCTTCAGGCCGCTGCCCCGGCCGAACTTGCGCGGGATGGTGGTAATGGCACCCAAGTCATCATTGATGATGTCCCGGCGGTCAATCGAGAGCATCAGGCCGTACGTGTCGGCCTTGTTCGTGTAGCTCTCGCTGCCGAGGGTGCCGTGCTTGAGCTCACCGCCCGGAGCAACCAGTTCATAGGTATCAGCGCCGATCAGCCGGTAGCTCGTGACGGTCTTGAAGTCGCTGACGTTGCGGATGGCG
>CAYQJH010000193.1:0-6030 GCA_964417755.1 uncultured Planctomycetaceae bacterium | reverse complement strand
TTCTTGTGGGTGTCGTAGATGGCGATGTCGGCCTCGATGTTGCCGCGATAGAGATATTCCATCCCCATCTCTTTGGTCTCGAATGTCGTCAGCGAGACGTACATCACGTAGTCGACGCCGAACAGCTTGCCCAGGGCCGTCTTATCCTGGGCCTCCCAGTCCAGCGTGTCGTTCTGATAGCCGATCACGCGCGCGGGATCGTATACCCGCACTTGCCTGAGGTTCTTCTGTATCTGCGCGGCGATCATCATTGATAGTTCCTGCCGCACATACGGATAGTAGAACTGCACCCCAGGGTCGGCAAAAATCACGATGGCCACAGTGTGATTGTCCAGGTCGGTATACTCAGCCTCAACCGTCTGGTCCTGGTTCTCAGGCGACAAGACATAGGCCAGGAATCGTGCTCCTCCACAGCCGGCGCCGGCAATTGCCAACATGCCCAACGCCACGATCAGGAAAAGCTTTCGTGCATTCATGGGGTTCACCCTTCCGAATGAAAACGGTTACCTCAGAGGCAGTGCTCCGCTGGTTATGCCGCAGTACAGGTTCCAGCCCCATCCCATAAGCGTTCCAGCCAGGGCTACCAGCAGCCACCACAGGCGGGGGCGCAAGTGCCCGAGCATCTCCTGCCCTGTCATCGCCTGGGCGGCGCCCAGCAAGCCCAGCAGGGCGGCCATCGCCGCCAGAACAATGCCAAATGGCTGGGCTCGAAACGCCAGGCTCATCTGGCCATGCGCCGCAGCCGACACTGATGTGGTCATGCCGCAATGCGGGCAGGGCCAGCCCAACTTCAGGCTGTAGCATGGGGCAAGGCCCAACTGCTCATGCGTGCCGTAGCCGGACTGACGAGGATGCAGCATGGCCGCCGTAGCGATCATCAGCAGGCATGGGCCGGCCACCGCCAGGCCCACAGTTCGCCGGGAAAGAGCCCTCTGGCTCGGGTGCGCCGCGGAGAGTACCTCTTGCGTGTGTTCACAATGCATGGATGGATAAGTCCTGGAAGGCCAATCATAATCACAGGCCCGCCTGCGGGTCAAACTAATACGCAGGCTCTTGTGGGGGTGCGACTGAATTTCACGGCCTCGGCGAAAAAGGACTGGCGAAGGCACAAAATCAAAGACAATTCGCTTTTGAATTGTCTTTGATTCTTCTGCCTGACAGTCGAGATCAAAGTATCAATCGAACCAACAGCCATCGTTTTATGGATACCTCTGTGCCTTCGCTAGTCCTTTTTCGCCCTGTCCCGAAGCCTTGTCACGCCCGCTATTGTGCTTCCCACTCACATCCAGCACAATTGCTTAAGCAGCATCACGTAGTATTATGTAAACGTCCTGATATATCGCTTTTGGGAGTTGAATCTTGCTCGTTACTGTCCTGCTGGCGTTGGCGCTGAGCTTGTCCTTGGCGCAGTTCCAGCCGCTTGCCGACCTGGGATACTGGTCCTTGGCGCTGGTGGCTGTGTACTGGCTGGGCTCGGCCTTGATTGGCCGGGGCGTGTCGGCTATCACTCTCAGGTCTATCGGCCCAGACGCTGGCGTCGCTCAGCGGCGGCGGCTTCTGGCTCACATGTTGGCTAACGCATGGCTTATCGGCGGTTCTGGGCTTATCGTTACTCTGGGGCTGGCGAAGTTGGTCGGCATACGGTGGGGCATGGCCTACTGGCCTCTTGTTCCGCAACTTCTGCTCTTGACGCCCTTCGTCGTCGCCTTGGTTCTATTCTGGATGCAGGAGTATCCCGGCTACATGGCAATACGAAGCCGGCAAATGCTGATGGCCTATGGCGGAAGCCGCGAGGCTGCGCCAGTATGGACGCGCCGCGAATTCCTTCTCTACAACATCCGCCACCATCTGCTGTTCATCCTCGTGCCCGTTTCGCTGATTCTCCTGGGGCAGGACCTGCTCTTCCTGGCGGCTATGCGATGGGTGCGGGAGGATTATCAATCCTACCTGGTAGGCGGCGGCAGCATCGCACTGGCGATGCTCGTGTTCATAATTATGCCGGCAATGGTCGTACGCCTTTGGCGCACGACGCCGTTGAGGCCAGATGCGCTTCGTGACCGGCTGGAACTCATCAGCCGGAAGCTGGCGCTGCGTTACCGCAAGTTGCTCATCTGGCAGACGGGGAACATGATCGTCAACGCTTGCGTGATGGGCATCTGGGCGCCTTTTCGCTATGTCCTGCTGAGTGATGAACTCGTTCGAAACATGGAGCCGAACCAGGTGGAGGCTGTCTTCGCGCACGAGGCAGGGCACATCGTCCATCATCATATCTTCTACAGTGGCCTGTTTGCCGCAGCCTCTATCGGCTGGACGATGGCTATCGTCAGTATCATCATGGAAATCAGCGGCTGGGGGAGCGAGACGGGCGAATTCCTGACGCTTGGGATACTGATAGTGATGTGGGGATTTGGCTTTGGCTGGATCAGCCGGCGTTTTGAGCGGCAAAGTGACGTGACGGCGGCCTGGGTGATGGGGCAGATGGCGATCGACGCGCACGCCGGCATCACGGCCTCGGCCGACGCAAGCGGGCGGATCGGCCGCGATGTCGTGGCGCCGGAAGGGGCCGCCATCTTCGCACGCTCGCTGGAGCGCGTCGCGCAACTAGCGGGGCTGTCGATGACGCAGCGAAACTGGCGGCACGGCTCGCTTGCCTGGCGCGTGCATTACATCATGTACCTTGGCAGTATGTGCGGCAGCCGAGCGCAGATCGATAGCCTTGTGCGCCGCATCAAGCTGGGATTGTGGATCGCATTCATATCGGCGGCGGCTGTGCTGGCCGTGCTGAGTATCTACGAAGACGGAGTTAAGCATGTCATCCAATCACTCCGCTGAGCGCGTGGCAATTGTCACCGGGGCCTCCAGCGGCATTGGACAGGAGGCGGCGCTGGAACTGGCCCGGCGCGGGTACATCGTCGCGCTGGCGGCCCGGCGGACCGACCGTCTGGCGGCCATCGCTCGGCAGTGCGAGCAGTTGTCTTCCAGGCCCGCCGTCGCCATCGCGACGGACGTGGCCGAGGCGGAGCAAGTCCATGCAATGGTCAAGCAGGTGGTGGATCGTTTTGGCCGGCTGGACGTGCTCGTCAACAACGCCGGCTATGGCATCTTCTCGCGCGTCCATGAAACCTCGCCGGAGCAGATGCGGCGGATATTTGACGTGAACTTCTTCGGCGTGTTCTATGGCTGTCAGGCGGCTGTGCCCATCATGATCCGCCAGCGCAGCGGGCACATCATGAACGTCTCGTCGGTCATCGGCAAGCGTGGCACGCCGTTCCATGGGGCGTATTGCGCCACGAAATTCGCCGTGGCTGGGCTGACCGAATCGCTTCGCGTCGAGATGAAGCCGTACAACATCCGTGTGACGCTCGTCTGTCCAGCGTTGACGGAGACGGAGTTCTTCAGCCTCTCCGATGGCGGTGGGGCGGCTAGATCGTCTTTCGTGAAATTCAAGAAGCTGATGTCCCCCGGTGCGGTTGCCCGCAAGATGATCGGCGCTATCGGCAGGAATAAGCCAGAGATTGTCTTCACCGCCGGGGGCAAGTTCCTGACGCTCGTATCAGCCTTATCCCCGCGCCTCGCCGATGCAATGATGGGGATGTATCACGATGACCTGGTGAAGAATTTGGGCGTTTCGGAAAGATCGTGAGACCGGCGCCGGACACGACGAACCGCAGAATATCGAACAAGGATCTCCGAATATCGAAATGAACGACTCGTCGGGTGCCATGCTTCCGCATCTTAGTTGTTGCGGAAGCATGCTTCCACATGCCACAACGACGTGGGAGCATGGCACGTTAGTTCCTGTCGCTGTTGGGCTGTTTCCTTCGATATTCTGCGGTTCCTTGTTGGAGATTCGATATTCGCCGCTTGGTCGTTTCGGTCCTCCCATGGAGTGAAGCAAGTGCCTGAGAGTTTGTCTTATGATGTGGCCATTATCGGCGCCGGGCCTTCCGGGCTGACGGCTGGCATTGCCGCCGCGCAGGCCGGCGCGAGCGTCCTGGTTTGCGAGCGAATGGCCCAGCCGGGCATCAAGCTCCTGGCCACCGGCGGGGGACGCTGCAACCTGACTAACACTGACTCGGCTGAGGCGTTCATGGCTGCCTTCGGGCGGCAGGGGCGGTTCATGCAGCCGGCCCTTGCAGCGATGGACGATACGGGCCTGCGAGAGTTCTTCCGCCGGCTTGGCCTGGAGACGGTTTGCGAGGATGGCTTTCATGTTTACCCGGCGTCGCACCGCGCCACAGATGTGCTGGCGGCCTTGCGGAAGCAATGTGATCGATTGGGCGTCAGACTCTTAAGCGGCGCAACGGTCACCGAGATAGTGCTGGCGGCAGAGCGGGCGACTCGCGTTTGCGGCCTGGCGACCAGCAAGGGCCAGATCTCCGCGCCGCGAGTCATCCTTGCCGCTGGCGGGAAGAGCTGGCCCGCGCTTGGCAGCGATGGCTCGGGTTTTGCCCTGGCCGAAGCGGTTGGCCATGAGATAGTGCCGCCAACGCCGGCCCTGGTGCCGCTGAAGTGCCGGGAGGCATGGGTCGCCCGCTGTGCAGGAATCAGCATCAGCCGTGCCCGTATCTGGATCGATTTGCGAGGGCATTCAAAGGCCGGCCTTACGGGCGACCTGCTCTTTACGCATAACGGCATTTCGGGGCCGGTGGTGCTGGATCTCTCCGGGCAAGTCATGACGTTGCTAAATGAAGGGCAAAATCGCGGTACGGATGGGACGGACAAGACTGGTGGTGCCACCCCCAAGCGCCGTTGCTTGGGGGTGTGTGCCCAGCAGGAGTCAGCACCCCTAAGCCAACAACAGCAGCGCTTGGGGGTGGCACCTAGTATTGTGGCCGCTTGTTCTGGGTCGGCTTGTGTGCCGATACAAGTGTCCTTAAGGCCGGAATGGTCGGGGCGGGAGTGGCAGAAGTTGTTCGACGATTGGGCTACACGGCTGGGCTCGCGAAGCTTTGGCTCGCTGCTGGCCGGCGAAGTCCCGGCCCGGCTGGCGGAGCAGCTTTGCCAACTGGCTCGCATCGACGGCCGCCAGCAGGCCGCACAGGTGGATCGCCTCCAGCGCAGCGAACTGGCCGGCCTGCTGAGCAGCCTGCCGCTGAGCGTCGTCGGCTGCGAGGGATTCGAGAAGTCCATGGTCACGCGCGGCGGGGTAAGCCTCAAGCAAGTCGACCCGCACAGCCTGCAGAGCAAACTGATCGCCGGCTTGTACTTTGCAGGCGAGGTACTCGACCTGGACGGCCCGTGCGGCGGATACAACCTGCAATGGGCTTTTTCGAGCGGCTACCTGGCAGGAAAATCCGCAACTTGGACTGCGGTGACTAGCCCGCAAGGGTGACGGCACCGCCTTGGCTTATGGCGGGATATACCAGTTCTCAGAGGCCAGAGCCAAAGCGGCGTCGCAGCCGCCGCACTCCAAAAGCAAAAGGCCGTGCCCCCTAACAGAATAGCGAATTGGCGCTATTGGTCGTTTCGCCGTTGCCGTCTAACAGCTTCGCGTGTGGCACGTGGACCAGTTTGACATTCATCCTACAGTTCAATAGCCTCTTGTCGATCTATGGTGCGATAACCGGGAGAATAGATGGCAGATCCATACATTCAGGCCTTGCAGCAAATGGCCTCGGCGCCGCCGGCAGAGGAGAAGCAGACACCCGGTCGGGCTTATAAGAACGATCTGGCGATCGAGACCTTGGCTCGGGTTATGCGGCAGTATCCGTTCTTTTCGGAAATGTTCGCGGCGACGTCCAACGCACCGGGCGAGCTCGTTGCGCGACTTGCCACGCAGCCTAGTCGATCGTCGATCGGGCGTGATGATCTTGTCGAGATTGTCGCGACAAAAAATGCTCAAGGGGCGGGAGGGCACCGAAAAAGCGCCGCAGAGAACTCTGAAGCGAAGGTGCGAATGGCGACGGCGCTTGCTTTCTCCAAGACGCCATCGCGAGCGCTCGAAGCGATAGACGCGCTGCGCGAGCTGCGAGGGGTCGAAGTAGCGACGGCCTCCGCCATTCTCGGCTGGTGCAAGCCTGATGTTTG
>CAYQJH010000192.1:0-6094 GCA_964417755.1 uncultured Planctomycetaceae bacterium | reverse complement strand
CTCTGCCGATTGGGGTCTTCCAGCGTCCATTCTTAGCGCCCATGATCGCGACCGCTTTCAATTGTCAAGCGACGGCACCACATGGTCTCTGATCAACCCTGATCTCCCATCGCAGGCTTCAGGCTATGATCCGGCTACACGTACAGCCTGGGTGGCAACATCCTACAGCGGCAAAGGCGAATTGAGATTTGTGCGGTTTGCCAATGGAAGGCGAGAGGTTCTGCGAACGATCCCTTACGATGCATACATGGGGACACCGCAGTTCCAGACAGCCGACGGTGACTGGTGGTGGCTGGCCAATGCCGGTAAGAGCATTCTTCGTTTAACATCCAAAGGCATACAGAAGTATCCAGTGGATGGCCTTACGCTCTGCCTGAGCCCCTCCAAGCAGGTTTGGTGCAGGAATACTGGCGACAGCTACGTCCGGTACGAGTCTGCAACTGACTCCTTTGTGCCTGATACGCCTTGGGAAGACTTCGCCTTTGATTTCGGCCAATGGAGACTGTCGCATTTTCCGGATGACAACGGCTCGACGTTGTACTGGAAGACAGCAGATGGATGGTCGCCGTACCGCACTCCTTTTTCAGCAGCGGGCGCCTGGGTCTTCAAGAATATCGTCTGCGAAGATCGCTTATTGATGACGGTTAGCCAGATTGGGGTTCTCGAATACAATGCTACGCTTGGGCAATGGGTCCGGTTGACGGAAGCCTGGAATCGCGCTAGCTTTGACTCTCGCGGCCGCCGAATTCTCTCAGGACATTGTCTACTCGTCTATGATGGCGATCCTTGGAATGCTTTTCGAGCAGAGATCGGTGACCACGTCTTCTCGCGCCTGCTCAAGCAGATGGACGACGAAAAGTGGGAGGTACGCGAAGAGGCAACAAGCAGCATGGCTAAGGATATTGACAGATTCCGCAAGCAGATCATTGATGCGGCAGACGACCTTTCGCTGTCGGTAGAGGTCAGGACCCGACTGAAAAGCCTCCTGCCGAGCGAAGGCGATGTCATGCCAGCTCCGCCCGACCTGTTCCGCAGAATGCACCCGGCCCTGTTGCCGCCGAAATGATGCCCTCAGCCGTGCTTAGCACGACATGGCCCCAAAGGTCGCCAACCTATGTGATGCTCGGTTTGAACTGCCCGAGAACGGACGGCGATCACGCATTCGTGCACTCAGGAATCTCCTCCAAATGCCTCTCCACCAAGCCCAGTAGCAGCCCAAACGCCGTGGCCGTGTTCTTCACGCCGGCCGCGGACTTAGCCGCGGTGAGGGCATCGAGGAAGCGGTCGTAGTCGGCGTAGCGGTTGACCCAGGTGCGGTCGCCAACGGCCTGTTCCAGCACCCTGGCGAAGAGCTTCTCGGCCCGCTGGACTTCATCGGGCAAGAAGGCGATGGAGACGATCCGGTATTCCAGGCCCTTCTCTGACAGCGGGTCGAGGTTCGGCGGCTCCATCCGGCCCAGCACCACATCATCGAGGCCCGAGTACTCCTTCAGGGCCACATCATTGATCTCGTCATACAGCTCACGGAGGATGGCCAGATCATCCTGGCCGGCAATGGCATTGTGTGAGAGCTGGATGGCGCGCTGCTGGGCCGGGCTGAGCTGGCGAGCGCTGTAGAGCACCAGGATTTCCGACAGGCCGGCATCCCTGGCGGCCTGGACGCGGTGATTGCCCGAGAGGATCAGGAAGCGCTCGCCGTTCTTGACGGCAAAAGGTACGCTCGTCAGGCAGCCATCGCGCTTGACGTTTGACACCAGCCGCTGATACTGCTCGGCCCGCATGAACCGAGCGTTCTTCTCCAGCAGGTCGCACTGCTCGATCTTCACCGATGCGATTCGAACAGCCGTGCCGGCAAGCTTGTCGTTCACTTCGTCGAGTGATTCGCTTTCCACCATTGGTATCCTTCCTCCAGGCTCCATCGCCCAGCCTGGCCGACATAGTTCACCCGGCCTTCGGCCCGGCTGTGGATCTCTAACAGGCCGCGATACTTCATGCTCACGGGCTTATTGGTGAAGGCAGTGGTGCCGATGACCTTGATCCGCGCGCAGAGCCACTGCTCCAGGTCGCTCTGGACAGCCCTGGACAGCAGGCACGCCAGGATGAGCTTTGAGAGCCGCTTGTGGGGCGATGGCCGGACAGCGAAGTCGGCCATCAGGTACACATCGCACGGCAGGAAGCCTCGCGGCTGGCTGACGCCGAAGGCGCCGACGATCTTGCCGGCCGACAGGACCGCGTAACATCGCTGTGGCATGGCCGGCATGATGTGCGGATTGAGGTACACGCTCCGCAGGGAGTTCATCACCTTGCCGTCGATGCGGACCACCTGGATCGGCTCGATTACTTCATCGGTGCGAGGCGCCCAGGGGTTGCGGGCAAGCTGCTGGCTGGCAGTCGCCAGGCGCGTTGGGCCAGAGTTGCTGTACATGAACACCGGCTTGGAGAGCATTGAAGTCTGCACCGTGGCGACGTGCTGGTGGGCCAGGGCTGCCTGCTCGGTGTCGCTGGAGATCATCCAGTGGCGAAAGCTCCGCACGGTCTGGCTGAACTGCTCGAAATCCTCGGGCGAGAAGAGCTGATAGCTGGGCTTGGGCCGTGTCGAGCTTCTTGAACAGCCGCTCGTATCCGCCCTTGTACGTGGGCGGGAAGCTGATGCACACGGCATTGCGATCAGCATCGGCCAGGAACTCCCGGCAGTCGCCGGCGAAATACGAGGCGATGGACAGCCCGGCCGTGGCCTTGATGACTCGCTCGACGGTCTTGGCATGCAGCTCCGGCCAGCGGCGGCGATATTCATCCTGCATCCGCTTGGCATAGGCGTTGACCAGGCCTGAGCCCGTTTGCCCTGAGCCCGTCGAAGGGCTGACCTTTAACATCTCGCCCGTCAGCAGCAGCGTGGCGACGGTGGCCGGGCCGGGCTCCAGGTACTCTTCAAGCCACGAATACTCCTGCGACTTGATCGCGTAGCGCTTCGCCACGCCGGCCAGGTGCCAGCCCAGGGCGCACGAGTAGATGGACACGTCATTGGAGTGGATCGCCCCTACACCGCAGCGGGCCAGAATGCGCTCGACGGTGAAGTTGCCCGAGCACGCGACGTAAACCGGCAGGCCCTTCCACTGTCCAGCCGCCTGCTCCAGGACCGCGCGCATGTATCGATTGATGCTGCCGATGAACATGCTTGTATTGTCTGGCAGTGTCAAGTACTCTGTGGGCCATCAGTTGCGTAACTTCTTGTGAGCCGTCTTCTTGCCGGCTACAACAGGATTATAGAAGTAGCCTAACAACTCATTGCTCTGTGGGGTGCAAATGGCCAGACCTGAACAAAGCGGACCCGAAGGCGGCCAGCATCGCCAAGGGGCCAAACGGGATCAGCCTTGGGGTGATCGGCTCCAAGTCCGTATGCCTAACCGCCTCCTTGCAGCCGCCATCACCGTCTTTCAACCTCATCCGCATGACCAGCGAGTGTTGGACCTGACTCACAGGATGAGGCGGCTATGCCGCCGTATTCTTGGTGTGGCCTCCGACGCTGATGCTGAAAAGGTCATTCTCGACGCGATCAAAAAGCTTCCACGCCTGCAAGACTCGTGGGAGTTCAACGGACGGATTCTCAGCTGCAATCGCCTGCGGAACCGCATCGTCCATGAGGACTATCACGCAACGATCGATGATGTCCAAGCCACGGAATCTGCATGGAAGGAATTCAAGGGTCGGGCCTGCGCCTTCCTGGGTATTCCCGAGCCGCCAATGACGGTGGCTGCTACAGTGGCAACTGATGACAAGGACAGTGAGGACAGTATTGATGGATCACCGCGGACTCTGTGGTCACAGGTAATCCATTCGGCTGAAAAAGGGGTAACCCACCAGCGGAACTCGTTGGAGAACTTAGTCGACCTGTACGAATCGGCCATTCTGGACGTGTTCCGCAGATTCACCAACGGCCATGAGCCTTTGGCAAAAGCACAGTGTTCGGCGTTCTGTCAGTCGCTGCAAACGGTGGACTGCATCGTCGCCCCATCAAACTTCTCCAGCTTTCGAGCGTTCCTTGCCACAACGATCATGGACTTTGAGCTAAAGAAACAACCTCGGAGCGTTGCTTCTGGGCATGATCGAGAGAATGTGCTCCGCTGGTTGACTCAGACCCGGGCACGGCAACTGTATCTAGAGGCATTGGAGGAAGCTCGCGACAGGTGCGGGCAGAACGTGGACGGGGAAGCGATGCGAAAGTTGCTGGAACAATTCTCCTGCGGCAGGCTGAGCCTGGATGGGTTGCGCCATTCCTCTACAATCGGCCAGACAGCGTGTCATAACTTTCTTGACACCCTTCACGGGAAAGTCCGTGACGAGGTGCATATATCGCCAGGCCAAGACGCCACCACGATGGTAAATCGTGAACTGACATCGTTCTTTGAGGCATTGTCTGAGGATGCAACATCATGATGGATCCAGCGCGCTATGGCCAGGCAATGGGTGCTTCGCCTGTCACCGTCTGGACGAAAATCGCCAAGGCCGCCCAGTTCACATCGCCGGAGACCAAGAAGTCTCTGCACGAATTGATCACACTCTACGACAAGCCCCTCCAGAAGCTGTTTGAGTCCATAGCTGGCCATGACGCTGCCTCCGCAGAGGACTGGAAACAGGATTTCGTCATGTCCCATCTGCTGACGGGGAAGGTGTTCCAAGCAGCCGACAAGCGTATCGGCCGTTTCAGAACTTTTCTGGCGATTGCCGTGCGCAACTACGTCGCCAATCGGCGAGCGGGCGACGCTGCGAAGAAAAGAGGAGCCGAGTCTGGCGCCAAGCCGTTTTCGCAGATAGGTGGGGCATCGGACAAGCCCTTCAGCGACAGATTGGCCAGCCCGCGAATCGAAGAGGAATATGAAAGCATACTGACACACGCCCGTGCTTTGGATGTCCTCGACGAGGCACACCATGCATTCTCGCGGTGGTGTGCTGCTCAGCAAAATGCAGATGACTTGATGCAAATCGCAGAGGAGATCAAGTCGCCCGCAACATCTGGACTATCGCTTCGCCATCCATCCGTCGCGAAGCGAAAGGTTGTTGAGCAGTTCAAGGATTTCCTCAGAAAGGGCGTCCGCGAGGAACTGCTTCTCCAGCCGGGCGACAACGAGCAGTTCATAACCGGCCGCGAAATCGGCATCCTTTTTGATGCCCTTGGTAAGGAATAGACCATGAACAGTCCACTACGAGAGGCATTTGAGGCAATCCTGCCTCCGGAGCAGCGGGCATGCCGTTTGAAAGGCCGGGAATTAGATGGCTATGTCCTCGAAGACGTGATGGACGGCGGCGCGGGGGGCTTCGGGGTGGTTTACCGTGCTCAGCATCCCCAGATCGGGGAGGCGGCCGTAAAAGTGCTTTCTGTTGACATTGAGGAGAACCCTCTCGCGTACGAACGCTTCCAGCGTGAAGTATCTCTTCTCTGCGATATGAGCCAGGTGGCCAACGTCGTCAAGATCCGCCATGCTGGCATTGTAGACGGAATGCCCTGGTACGCGATGGAACTAGTCGAGGGCACGACGCTTGATCGATGGCTCTTGGACCAGAGGGACTCGAACCAGAACGTTACCTGCAGGCAGCTTCTCGACATTCTCGAAGGAGCCCTGGAGGGGCTTCATCAGGTTCAGTTTGCCTGCCGCAAGGCACGAAGAAAGGCCCGGCGCAAGGCATCCGAACAAGGACTGCCCGACTGTATCATCCACCGGGACATCAAGCCCGGCAATATCATGGTCAACAAGATCGAGAGCGGTGGCCTTGAGGTGCGACTGATCGACTTCGGCATCGCTGGCTTGTTCAGGACGGGAGCGAAGGCTGGAACGTTGATGACTCAGGGTACACTTACTGCCAAGACCCCGGAGTATGCCTCGCCTGAAATGTCTCTCAGCCCCGAAGTCTTGGATGTGCGTTCAGACATCTTCCAGGTTGGTCTGCTGGCATTTGAGATCATCACCGGTGATCGTGATTGGTCCGCTTGGCCAGAGGGTGAATCCAAGGTGCTCAAAGCCAGGGGTTGGCCCGGATGGCTCAGGCGAGCCATCCTGCGGTCTCTTCGCGGGGGCCGCAGTGCCCGAGATCGCAGCGC
>CAYQJH010000191.1:0-6244 GCA_964417755.1 uncultured Planctomycetaceae bacterium | reverse complement strand
CCACGCTGACGATTCCGGTCGGCGGCATGTTCCGCGGCGAGAAAGGCAGCGGCAAATTCGTCGATCCCAAGGCCATCAAGCAGATGGTCATCACCTTCCCTGCCGGCGCCGATGGGTATTACCTGGACAACTTCCGCCTGGTCAAGGGCGGCGGCGGTCTGAAGGCAACGCTGCTGATCGGCTTTGAGGACGGCGAGAAAGCCCAGGCAAAGTGGGCGATTGAAGATTGGCCCGAGGACAAGCCCGGCAAGAGCACCGCGGCGGCGGTGGCCGAGCACGCTGCGCAAGGCCAAAACGCCCTGAAGTTCGATTTCCGCGAAAATGGCAGCGCAATAGTTCTAAGCGACGTGCCGGCTGACTGGAGCGGCTACGACGTCCTGGCCATCGACTGCTTCAACCCGACGGATAAGTCCGTTGAAGTCAGCGGCTGGTTCCGCGACGAAGACTCCAAGGACGGCGACTACTGGCAGCGCCACAACTACAAGATGAACGTCCAGCCGGGCCAGTCCACTATCGAATTCCCCATCGGCGGGCTTTACCGCGGCGAGAAAGGCAGCGGCAAATTTCTCGACACGCGGAAGATGCATTCTATGTGCCTGGCTACAGCCGGGGTGACACTGTTCCTGGACAATGTTCGCATGATAAAGGGCACAGCCGAAGTGGCCGTCGATGGTCTGCGAAAGTTCGACCTCGGCCCACAGAACAGCCCGAATTTCCCCGGCTTTACAGCCGTTCATCCGCAGAGCCTCTACACGGCTGAGAAGGGCTTCGGCTGGGTGAGCGACAAGGGCCTGGACGGTCGAAACTATGAGCAGCCCGACAGCCTGATTTGCGACTTCATCCGTGTCAATGACGGCCAGCAGTTTGCGGTGGACCTTCCCAACGGCAAATACGTTGTCCAGGTGATGCTGGACATTCCCAGCTATTGGGACTACGTGCAGTTTAACAAGCGAGCTATTGAAGCCAACGGCAAGGAAGTCGTCTCCGAGAAGATGACCAACGAGCAGTTCCTGAAGGACCACTTCTTCCGCTTCGAGGACACCGAAGACCTGCCCGGCATGGACATCTGGCAGAAGTACGTGGGCGAAGTCTTCAAGCCCAAGAGCTTCGAGGCCGAGGTAACAAGCGGCAAGCTTGAACTGACTTTCAGGGGCGACAGTTGGGGCCTGACGCCAAGCTTCATTGTCGTTTATCCAGCCGCCCAGGCTGAGGCCGGCGGCAAGTGGATGCAGCAGCTTGACGAGCGCCGCAAGAAGGCCTTCAAGAGCACTTACAGCGAGGTTGTCCGCAAGCCCGAGAACGGGACTGTCATCATGTCCGACCGCACGCCGAGCTTTGTGCTGTTTGCTCGCGGGCTGGATAAGCAGGTCAGCTACAACTCCGCGCCAGGCGGCGATCCCTCGGACACCCAGGATCTGAAGATCGACCTGGCTGCCTGCCCTGGCGAATATGAATCGTACAGCTTCAGCGTGTATCCGATGGCGGACTGCGGCGAGTTGTCGCTGGCCATCAGCGATTTCTCCAGCGAGGACGGCGCGAAGATTCCGGCCTCCGCGATGCAGCAGCGGGCCATTCGCTACAAGATGAAGCGCATCGGCGGGCGCATCACCAATTCGTACGAGTACCTGCCTTGGCTGCTGGTGGACTTCAAGACCTGGCCAATCCCGGCCAACGTCACGCGGCAGTTCTGGCTGACGCTGCACGTGCCCGCCGACGCCAAGGCCGGCAAGTACAGCGGCAAGGTCACGGTCAGCCTGGCCGGCCAGACCCGCGAGATTCCCGTCAGCCTGCAGGTCTACCCCTTCGCGCTGGATGAGCCCAAGATGTCCATCGGCATGTACGGCGGGGCGCAGCCAAGCGGCGTAGCCGGCATCTGGAACAAGCAGTTGCTCAATGATGTCTTCCAGCTCCAGAAGCGAATCGAAGAAGTGCTCCGCGACCAGAAGGAGCATGGCATGACGGCTGTCACGCCGCCGGCGCCGGCCTTCCTGGGCTTCAAGGAGGGCAAGGCCCAGTTCAACTTCGAGCAGGCAGACGCCTTCATGGCCATGCTGCGCAAGCTGGGCTACCACCATGAATGCTTTACCTACGCCAACATGTTCCGCGTAACCGAAGGCGATGTTGAGCAGGACTGCCAGAAGAAGTACGGCATGGCCTTGGAGCCGGCGATCAAGCTGGCGTACGAAGAACTTGGCAAGCACATGAAGGAGGCCAACTGGCTGCCGATGGCCTGGGCGCTGGCGGACGAGCCGCTGATTCACAGCATCTCGGCTGAGACGGTCATCAAGGTCTTCACCGCCCACCGCAAGGCGGCCCCGCAGATGCAGTTCGTCAGCGAGGACGCCATGGGCGAGCCCTCGCACTACGTGGTGATACCAGCCATCGACATCGTCTCGGGCAACACGCCGCGATACCAGGTGGCCCAGGAAGTCAAAAAGAACAAGGGCCGCTATTGGTACAACAATATCGGAACCGACCGGCTGACCTTCGGCTGGTATCTATTGAAGTCCAACAAGGACCTTGGCGTCGAGGCCTTGTTCCAGTGGGGCTACTCGACGAACACCGGCAATATCTTCTATGACCTCGACGGCAGCGAGGGCGATAGCGGCTGTTCGTTTACAACCTCGCAAGGGCAGCGTGCCCGCCGCGAATGGGAGATGATCCGCGAGGGCGCGGACGATCACCGCTATGTGCAGACGCTCTTGAACCTGATCGCCAAGGCCGATGCTTCGGACGATGCCGCACTCAAAGACAAGGCCCAGGCAGCCAGGAAGTTCATCGACAGCGTCTTCAGCAAGATCGACCTGGAGAGCAAGAAGAGTGCCTACATTAACGCTGACCTGGAAGGCTTCAAGCGCCAGGCGGCGGCGTACATTGTCGAGTTGAAAGCGCTCGTAAAGTAGAAGTCTCAACCTGAAATCAAGAACGACTACAACGAACAGCAGAATATCCAACAAGGAACTCAGAATATCGAAGTGGACAACTTGTCGGTGCCATGCTTCCACGTGCAGCAACGACGTGGAAGCATGGCATCCGGCATTACCCGGCCCTCGTCTTCCTTCGAGATTCTGCGGCGAAATTCGGTGCCACCCCCAAGTACTCTTGGGAGTGCTCGCCCGACTCGGGTCAACACCCCCAAGCAGACGACAACGGCGCTTGGGGGTGGCACCAATTTGAGCATCAGGTTCCATAATCTGAATGTTGCGGTATCCGGTCTTCAGGTCCTTTGCATGAGGATTCTACATGGACTTCTTCGATGTCATTCACACGCGGCGAAGCGTTCGGCAGTACATGAACCAGCCCGTCAGCCGTAGCGTGCTGGAGCAGATTGTCCAGGCCGGCAATGAGGCCCCTACGGGCTGCAATGCCCAGCTAAAGCAGTACGTCATCATTGACGACCCGGCCGTCATGGATCAGATTCGCACCGTCAGCAAGGCGCTGACCGGCGCTACGGCAGCCATCGTCCTGCTGGTTGATCCCAAGCCAACCGCCTACGGCGAGTTCTGGATTCAGGATGCGTCAGCGGCCATGGCGCAAATGCTGCTGGCGGCTGTGGCGTTGGGTTACGCTGGCTGCTGGGTCGAAGGAGCAGTGCGCCGCGCAGAAGACTCCATCCGCCGCATCCTGAACGTCCCCGGCCATCTTCGCATCTGGAGCATGATGCCCGTGGGGCGTCCAGATGACGATCAGCCGCGCGTAGCCAAACCCGCCCTGGCCAGCGTGCTGCATGTGAATGGATATTGAGGATTAGCTGCGAGTATGTGGCGCCTTGTACGCTGAAACCAACATGCGGACGAGACGTCCGCGATACTCGCGGGCGAGACGCCCACGCCACTCTTAAGACTGTCCGCGCACTAGCCGCCTGCCGCGCTACAACTCCCTGCTGAGTTTGTAAACCCTGGTTTCCAATTGCTTCATATAGGACGTGAAGGAGCTCTTGGGGTCCGGGTCGTTGTCGATGGCGTTGGTGGTCATCCAGACCTTGGCGTCGAGATTGTCCAGGTGGTGCACGAGAAAAGCCTCGGGGATGGCTGGCAGCTTGGGCGAGCCGAACTCCATCGTCCCGTGATGCGAGAGGATAATGTGCTGCAACAGGTCAAGCGTCCGCTGCGGGAATGGCTCAGCCGTCTCAGCGGTGATCTCGGCAGCCTTCTGCGCCACCCATATTACGGCGATGGCGATGTGCCCCACCAGTTGACCGCGATCAGTATACGTCATGCTCGTGCTGGCCGACAGCTCAGCCGCCTTGCCGATATCGTGAAAGAATATGCCACAGAGCACCAGGTCGCCGTTGACCTGCGGGTATAGCGGCAGCACCGCCGCCGCCGCGCGGGCCATGCTCAGCGTATGCTCCAGCAGCCCGCCGATGAATGGATGATGAAGCTGCATAGCCGCCGGCGCTCGCTTGAAGGCGGACACCATCTCGCGGTCCTCGATGAACTTCTTTATCAGCATCCGCAGCTTGGCGTCCTTGATGCCGCGAAGGATCTCCAGCAGTTCGGCCCACATCTTCTCGATGTCGTGCTTGGTGACGGCAAGGAAGTCCGCCAGGTCGATCTTGTCGGCGGCGAAGGGCCGGCAGGAGTCGATGACGAACTGCAGGCTGCCGCGGTAGTCCTCCACGCGCCCCTTGACGTGCAGGAAGCCCTCGACGCTGATGCAGTTGTAGATGCTCTCGCTGATCTGCCACATCCGCCCGGGGATGGTGCCGGTCTTGTCAGCCAGCGTGCACATGAGGTACAGCCCGCCGGTCTTGGTCGTCCGCAGGTCCTTGTCGCGCACGAGAAACACCTGGTCCAATACCTGCCCAGGCACGAGTTCATTGACAAACATCCGCTTCTGGTCCATGCAGAGAATTGTACCGAGACATGCCCAAGCGGCAAACGGCGAATATCGAATATCCAACAAGGAACAGCAGAATATCGAAGGAACGGCACAACAGCAGAACACCAAGCAAAGTAATGTGGTTGCCGTTCACTTCGATATTCGTAGTTCTGCTGTTAGATATTCTGCTGTTCGCTGCTGTCGCCGTTGCCGTTCCTGAAGCCTGAAGCCTCTGTTGTCTGGAGCCTGAAGCCTTCTTTCGCTATACTGGCCTGGATGCGAAAGGAAATGTTCATGCGCGTATTGATACTGACTTTGGCTGTGACGGCAGCCGTACTGGCCGGCTGCAACCCTGAGACCCCAAGTGCCATCGAGCCGGCAGCGGTGCTGGCTGCACCAGAGGGCCCCGCCAGCGTGCCGGCGGCGGCCATGAGCGACCAGGCTGTAATGGCCACCGTCAACGGCAAACCCATTTTGATGGGCGCGCTGAACGAGATACTCGTTCGCGATTTCGGCTGGCAGTCCGCACAGCAACTCATAGCCGACGAGTTGGTCAGCCAGCACGCCGCCGGCAAGAACATCACGGTCGACCAGAAGGACATCGACGCCGAAACCGACGCCGTCCTCAAGCGCGCGATGGGCGAGGCGCCGTCGCCCGAACGCCGCGAAGCCACCGCAGCCCAGCTCTGCCAGCAACTGCGCATCACTCCTCAGATGTGGAACAACGTCATGCGCCGTCAGGCAATGCTGCGCAAACTCGCCGCCGACCGCGTGAAGATTACGCCGGCCGATCTGCAAGCGGAATTCAACGACCAGTATGGCCGGCGCGTCACCATCCGCGACATCCAGGTTGCTTCGCAGGCCGAGGCGGAGAAGATTCTGACGACGTTGCAGGAGGCAAACGAGGCTGACCGCGAGCAGAAGTTTGCCGAGATCGCCACCAGGCAGTCCGGCAGCGCGTCGGCCCGCTCCGGCGGATTGATTGAAGGCATTTCTGCCAGCACAACCGACAGCGTGCCGGCCAGCGTCCGCGACGCCGCGCTGAAGCTCGACAAGAAGGGCCAGCTTTCAAGCGTCATCCTGGCTGATACGAAGTACCATATCCTGTATCTCGTCAGCGCCGAGGAGCCCAAGGACGCCAAGCTCGAGGATGTGAAGCCCAGGCTGGAGGAATCCATCCGCGATAAACAGATCGAAGTCCTTCAGCAGCAATTGCTGATGGAAATGAGCAATGATGCCTTCAAGAACCGCCGGATCGAGTTCGTCAACCCGATCCTCAAGGCCAAGTTCGAAGAAGCCCAGCGGGCCAAGCAGCAGGCAGAGGGCAAGTAACGACAACGGCAGAACGACAACGGCGTAGCGACAACGGCGTAACAACAACGACGTTGATTCGTTAACTCGTTGACTCATACGTGGCGAC
>CAYQJH010000190.1:0-6287 GCA_964417755.1 uncultured Planctomycetaceae bacterium | reverse complement strand
AGTGGATGCCGCTGTAGATGAACACGCTGCGCGAGACGTGATGCTGCGACTGCAGCACGTAGCGTAGCTCGCCGGCGGCGTTCTTCTCGACCCAGCCGTTGACGGCCTCCCCGCCGATGTACATGTAGATGATCGTGTAGATCAGGAAGTTCAGCAGCCCGATCATGATGATCCAGATGCAGATGCGCGTGCGGCGGTCCATGTCGCCTGGATGCGGCGGCGGATCGGGCAATTTCAATGCGCCGTTGGTCTTAATCAGGATGCTCCTATGACGCCCTCGATGGGGCTGGAGGCTGTGGCGTAGAGCTTGCGCGGGATTCGCCCAGCCCGGCGGGCGAGATAGCCTGCCTCGATGGCCAACTTCATCGCGCGGGCCATCGCGACGGCGTCCTTGGCGCCCGCGACGCCGGTGTTCAGCAGCACGCCGTCAGCCCCGAGCTCCATGGCAATAGTCACGTCGCTGGCGGTGCCCACGCCGGCGTCCACGATCACCGGGAACTTTTCATCCCCAGCCTTCAACTGCTCAAGAATGATCCGGATATTCCACGGGTTCAGCACGCCCTGGCCCGAGCCGATAGGGCTGCCAGCCGGCATCACGCAATCCCCCCCCGCCTCCTTCAAGCGGCAGGCCATGATCGGGTCATCGTTGGTATAGCACAGCACGGTGAAGCCTTCAGCCTTGAGGACCTTCAGTGCCTCCAGTGTTCCTAGCGGGTCCGGCAGGAGCGTCTTCTTGTCGCCAAGGACCTCGAGCTTGACCCAGGCTGAGCCCTTGTTGCCCAGGCCTTCAAGCAGCTGCCGGCCAAGCCGCGCGGTGCGGATAGCGTCGTCGGCGTTGAAGCAGCCAGCCGTGTTGGGCAGCAGCGTGTACTTCTGCGGGTCGAGGAAGTCCAGGATGTTCCGCCCGCTCTTATCCATGAGGCGCTCGCGGCGGACCGCGACAGTGACAACCTCGCAGCCGCTTTGGGCCAAGGCATCCTTCATCAGCTCAAACGTTGCATACTTGCCGGTGCCGACAAACAGCCGGCTGGTAAACTCGAACCCGGCGATGCGAAACTTTTCGATTGAGGCGTTCATCATTTGTTCTTCTTGTTGATCTTCAAGACAAAGGCAAGAGTCCACGAATTACACGAATGACACGAACTGAAACGACAAGATACTCGTCAATATGCACAGCCGTTTCTTCTGTCGTTTCTACTTTCTACTCTCTCCGCTCTACTTTCTAGCTGCGTGCTATTGCACGCAGCTCCGCACGAAGCTACCCCCCGCCGACGAGCGTGACAATTTCCAACTGGTCGTTATCGCCAAGGGCGGTCAGGCCAAACTGGCCTCGCGGCACCAGGCGCTTGTTGAGTTCCACAGCCACGCGGCGCGGCTCCAGCGCCAGTTGCTCCAGCAACTGGGCGAGATTCGAGCCATCCGGCACCGCCTGCGTCTGTCCATTGACCACAACCTGCATATAAGCCTTTTCTCGCGCCAAGGCGCGCAAAGCAGATGATTGCCCGCAATTATAAGACCGCGAGCCAGGCCTGGTCAACGCGGCAAGACGGTGAAGACACAGCCTTGTTCAGGAAGCCCCCGCCGGCAGGCGGGGATGTTGTTACCCTAGAGCGCTATGCCCCCACCGGGCTTGGCGCGCCGAAGATCCTGGTCACCACCCGGCGAAGCAGGGCCTTGAGCATGGGATTGTCTATCTCCCGCAGGCTGAGGATGGCTTGCTGCCGATACTCCTCCAGCAGTCCTTTGGCGGCGTCGAAGGCGTTGAGCTCCTCCAGTATGGCCTGAAGCGCGTGCAATTGCTTGGCTGTGGTGTGCTGGCGCCGCCAGGCAGCCTCAAGCACCTGTGCAGATTCGCCCGTTGCATCCTGGTATGCAAGGGCAAGCAGCACAGAGGGCCTCATTGCCTTCAGGTCTTCGCCATCGCCTCCGCCTGCAAAGTCTTCGATATCGTCGCGAATCTGGTACGCCACGCCCAGGGCCTGGCTGAAGCGGGAAAGAACATCCAGCATAGCCTGCTGGCATCCGGCATATATTGCGCCGAGATGCAGCGCGACCTCAAAGGCGGGGGCTGTCTTGCGGCGGAAGATGTCCAGCACCTGCTTTACGCTCAACGGCCGGGGGTTGCGCATCCAGAGCAGTTCCTCGCCCTGCCCGGCACACAGGCTGCGATGGCCAGCCACTGCGGCATGAAGCATCCGCTCCTTGCGGGTGCTGTCGGCAGCAGACTCGGCGATCATTCGATAACCGGCCCCCAGCAGATTGTCGCCCTCGTGCAGCGCGATAGCCAGGCCGTACTCCTCGTGCAGCGTCTTCAGGCCGTAGCGAAGTTCGTCGTTATCCTCGATATCATCGTGTATCAGCGAGGCCTTGTGGAAGCACTCGACGGCCAGGGCGATCTTGCGGGCATCAAGAGGCTTTTCCCTCAGTGGATATTCCTGGAACGCTTGGAAGCTGCACATGGCCAGGAAGGGCCGCCAACGCTTGCCGGATCGCGCCAGCCACTGCTGGGCGATCTGCTCTGTCTGGTCGGCAGGCCGGCCGAGCACAGCCTCCAGCTCGACGGGGGCAAACCAAGATTCCACGGTCTTGCGCATACTCTCCATGTTGACTCGCGGCAGTGGCCGATCGTCTCTGAGATGAAGCGCCTCCCAGACCCAATCGATATCGAGCTCGGTTTCCTTGCAGCCGTCAAAGAGCAGCGGAATGGCCACCGCGGGCACGCCGGCTGCCTCGATGCACGGGAAAATTCGTTCCAACGCAGGCAGACAACTGACGCCGATAATGGCCTCGATCTGACCCGTGGCCACCAGCGACATAACCACGGCGGCACCTTCAGCGACCAGCACAACATAGCCCAGGGCCTGCGCCTCTGCCCGCAACTTGCCGATGTGGCAGCGGCCACAACTTTGGCACAGCAAGCCGAATTCATCAACGGTTGCAGTACATTGTAGCGTCGATCTAAGACATTTCGGCAGAAGCAGTAATCTGCGATTGAACGGCACGGCCGCCAGGCTCTCGCGCCAAAGTTCATTGTTGAGCAGCACGGCCAAGTACTTCAGGTGCTGGCTTTGAGCTAGCCCCTCATCGAGCATTGCCTGACAGTGCGCAGCCAACTCCTCTGCACTGAGGGGCGGCATGAGCTTGTGTCGCGCGACGTAGCCACGGGCGGCTCGCAGCAACGCTTGGCGAGCGTGGATGGCGAAGGGGATTTCGGCTGCACACTTCATGCGCTATGCCCGCTCCTGCTGTCATCCAGGGGCTCGATTTTCTTAGGCAGAGTTTTCTGTTCGGAGGCCAGCCGGCGCTGAACCTTCTTAACATCCTCGGCCGCCGGCAGCGACTCAGGCACAATGCCGCGGTCCACCAGAAGCTTACGCACCTCACGGTTGTTCCTACTGTGCTCCTCTGTGATCTTGAACTCTGCGCGCAGATCGTTCTGCTTGATGTTGAAGTTCGTGATTTCGTTGGCAAAGTCCTTGGCCTTTATCGTGATAGTCGGAAGGAAATCGGCCAGGGCGCGGCTCTTGGGCACGTGCAATCTGTCCTTCATATCCTGCGTAGTCCGGCCGCCGAACAAAGCCGTGTCGCCTTTGCTTCGGATCCGACCGAAGCTTTCATTGTCGCGCAAGCGGTCGAAGATGATCCCAGAAAGTTCCTTTTCGGACTGAGTAAGCTTCCTTCTGGCACTGAGCCGCTCAGCCTCCGCCAGCCGTTTCTCGATAATCTCTTGCTTGCGGGTTTGGAGCGCGAAGTAGGTCTGGGCGAACGCTATGGGCTCTTTAGCGGGGTCGCCATTCTGGGCGATCAGATAGCAGGCGTAGCGGGTAAGGGCGATATCCTGGATTTCCCGTTTTGCCCCCGACCCGAGATCGACCATTTTCCTGATATCAGCAAAATGGTCCTTAGGATCGTAACCGCTGTTTTGACAGGCAACTATGGCCTTGTCAACAACCTTGGCGAAATTCTCCCACTTGGCATAGCCCAGTAGCATCTGCAGATCCCTCGCACACCAATATTCCACTCCAGTGTCCGGGTATCTGCGGAGCATATCCTCGAAGCTCGTGTGCAGTCGAGCGACGACTTCTTTGTCCATTGCCTATTCCTTGTTTTTGAACAGGATCATCAAGAACTGATCACCACCAACGTCATCAACAACCGCCGTCGCGAGCGATAATTGCCTCCCGCGTCCGCTTGAAATTCTTTCGCCATGCCCGCACTTCATTCTTGCCCAAAATCTGGATGGCCAGCCGCTTGGCCAGGCCCACGCCGCCTGCACGCTGATTGTCCCAATAGAGCTTGGGCACGAGGCGGAAATTCTGTTCGTAGCACGCGGTGTACAAGGCCAGGTGGTCGAGGCTCATGTTGGCGATGCCAAAGGCCTGCCCTGCCTGGCGAGCCTGCGGGCTGATCGGCTCATGGAAGATTGGAAAGATCACTGCCCTTTGCGTGCAAAGATATTCAACCAGCTTCAGCGTGCGCTTCACGTCCTGGGCCTGTTCGCCCGGCAGCCCAAGCACCAGGCTAAAGACGCTGAAAAAGCCGCAGCGAGTCATCTTCTCAGCCGCCTGGCGGATCATGTCTTCCCAGTCTTCCGCGTTGAACGGCGCGCACTTGCCGGGGCTGTTGGCTGCGAGCAATCGCGGGCTGGCCGTCTCGATGCCCATGTTGACCCACAGGTAATCACTCTTCCGCTGCCAGTTCAGCAGGCGGCGAACCTCGCAAAGTTCGCTATCGCTGAACTGCAGGACGGAGGAGACATTCCCATGGTCGATCTGCACGAATGACAGGCCTTTGATTTCTCGCATCCGCTCCAGCAGGCTCTGCAGGGCGACGAAGTTCACCTTCGACCCCGCCCCGCCGTAGCGGAAGAAGTCCTCGCTGCCGCTGACTACCGACCGCAGGCCGCCGGCGACATTAGTCTCCACGTCCGACAGGATGGTCTCGGGCGCAAGGTGTTCCATAGGCCGCAGTGCAGACGTGCAAAACCGGCAGCCCTTCCCACAGCCACGCGAAAGCTCAACTGCTCCCAGCAGGCTCGCGCCGTGGATCGGCTGAACCAAGTGGGCCAGCGAGCCGCCTTCGCTGACAACCGGCGGCACAGCCCGCCCAGCCAGCAGATCGCGGAACATCGCCGGCCCGACCTGCTCGAAATACCCGTCGAAGACGACATCGATGCCCATTTGGCGCGCAACTTCCGGGTTCTGCACCCACTGCCAGGCGCCCGCTCCGCCGGCGACGACCTTGAAGCCATGCCTGGCCTTTGCGGCTGCGATATACTCAAGCAGCTTTCGCATCCACAGGCTGGTGTAGAGTTCGCCTTTCCAGAACTGTGTCGTCGTGGTGTTGCTCATGCCCAAGCCCAGCGGATCACTGGAGGACACCGCGACGATCTTCGTCTTGGGCCCAAGCATTTTCGCCACGGCCTCCGGCGTGGTGCAGACGACCTGCTCCCGTGAAAAGCCGTCGGCCAGAAGGGCAGACTCAACACGCCGCAAGCCCAGCGGCGCGATGGCTGCCCTGCCGGCGGCATCGCAGCGTACAGGCGGGCTTACGAAGTGCTTCATCGCCAGTTGCGGCACCTGAGAGGTCTGCATCGTGGCGAAGATGCCCTCGAAGAGGACCTTGTAGTCGGCGCTGAGAGTGCGGTCAGCCACCAGGACGATCTCATAGCCAATCTGTCGGCTGAGCTCAATCATTTGCCGTCATTGTCCCTCGTCGTCGGCGCTGAGTTCGTCGCAGCCTCCGCCGACGCCTTGCGCTCCTGGATTGCCCGCATGAGCTGCGAAGCGTCTATGGCGCTGTCCTGCCGGCCCTGCAAAGCAGCGTAAACGTCTCCGCTAAGCACCTTGGAGTGGTCGACCTGCATCGGCGGCTGGGCATCGCCATCGATGGGCTCGTCGCCATTGATCGGGGCTTGGTTATACTTTGGGAAGATGATGGCCGCCTTGGGGCAGATGCGGGCACAGGCTGGGCAGTTGGTCTTGCAGTTGCGCGGATTGGCTACGTGGACTTTGCCATCCCTGGTCTCATACACGCCAAAGAGACAGAACTTGCGGCACTTCTCGCAATTGATGCAAAAATTGCGGTCGATCACCGGGAACCAGGCAGTCCAATCGCCTTCCTTGGCCAGCGCGGGTGGCGGCAATTGTGGTGCAGGCGTCTCGCCTGCATCGCCATTGGGCGTAGCGGCTGCCGTGGCCGCGGAGTTTGCCCCTCGGCTTTGCTCGGGGCGGTGAGCCTGCCCTTCGACGTTGCTCAGGGCCATGAGCCTGTCGAATGGTCGAACG
>CAYQJH010000189.1:0-6364 GCA_964417755.1 uncultured Planctomycetaceae bacterium | reverse complement strand
CGGGCGGCTAGCAGTTCGGCGGCAGAGGGTTTTTGGCCCGACGGCGTGGCGTAGGCGACGCGCAGATGATACATGCTGCAGAGGCTCTTGATGAGCGAGGTCTCGATCTGGTGGACCTCGCGGAGCGTCAATTCGCATTCATCCAGCTGCCCGTCCATCAGGCGGCGGGAGATCATCGTGTGCACCTGGTTTTCGATGCGTCCGGGCGTGGCCTCGCCCATCGAGCGCACCGATGATTCCGACGCATCGGCGAGCATGAGGATGGCTGCCTCCTTGGAGCGGGGCTTTGGCCCGGGGTAGCGGAACTCAACCTCATCCGGCGCGCGGTCTGCCTCTGTCTTGCGCTTTTCGGTGGCGGCCTGGTAGAAGTATTGCACCAGCGTCGTGCCGTGATGGCTGGCGATGAACTCGTGGAGTATCCGCGGCAGGCCGTACTCGCGGGCCAGCTCGATGCCGTCCTTGACGTGTCCGACGATAATCAGCAGGCTCATCGCCGGCGAGAGCTTGGCATGTTTGGACGCAGAGCCCGGCTGGTTCTCGACGAAGTAGTCGGGCTTGTTGATCTTGCCGATGTCGTGGTAGTACGCGCCGACGCGGGCCAGCAGGCCGCGCGCGCCGATGCTCTCGGCGGCGGCTTCGCACAGGCTGCCCAGTTGAAGCGAGTGGTTGTACGTACCGGGGGCCTCCATCGCCAGGCGCTTGAGGACGGGCTTGGATGCGTCGGCGTATTCCAGCAGCGTCATGCTCGTGGCGATTCCGAAGGCCCGCTCGATCAGCGGCAGCAGGCCCTGCACGAGGAAGCCCACAAGCAAGGCCGGCCCCGCCGCCCACAGGCCGTCCGTCCACATCACCCTCCACGGGTGATCCTGCGACAGGCCGATCGCCCATTGCGTCAGGAGCGTTATCACGGATGTGATGATCGCGACCACCAGCAGCTTGCTGCGGCTGCGAATGTCGTTGAGCTGAAAAACCATCGCGGTAATCGAGACCAGGCACAGCAGGAAGAGCATAAGGCCCAGGCGCATCTGCATGGTCACCAGCACGGCGAAGACCATCGCGCAGGTCCACGCAAAGCGCTGGCCGAAGGCGACGACGAGCACGGCCGCAGCCAGCAGGCATGCCAGCACAGCCGTCTGCGGATTCCACTGAAGGATGCCCGTGAGCACCTTGTTGAGTGCCAGCAGCGACAGCAGCGCGCCCGCCAGCGTAAAGGCCTTGAGGTGGTTGCTGACCAGGTCGCGGCGGAAGTGGACGATGTAGATGCACAGCAGCGTGGTGATCAGCAGGAGCAGCAGCGACCGGCCGAACAATCGGCCCCACCATTGCCACGGCTGGCTCTCCCGCTGCTCGTGGAGAAAGGCGCGGTGTTCAGCGCGAAGCAGTTCCAGATCGTTCTCGCTGAGCAGATGAACTTCTTTCTTATCGGGGCCCATCAGCCGGCTGCCGGTGACCAGGACGTCGCCGGTCGCATATTTCTTGTAGATGGACTGCGGCGGATCATCTCGCAGGTTTGCCCGGGCCTGTTGCTGGTCACGCTGTGTGGCGGCGTTGTCGTAGAGGTACGTCGGCTTGCCGGACACAAGCAGTGCTGCCAGCCGCTCACGCGCTATCCGCCGCAGCGGCGGATCGAAGGTATTTGCCAGCCCATTGGCAAGGTCCGTGATTCTTCTTGTTTCATTAGTTGAGATCAGCTCCCCGATGTCTCGCATCACCGTCTTGCCGTCACTGACGGTCTTGAACTGTCGCGTGTTCCGCATCCTCTGCGTGACGGCGTCCGCCTCGCGCATAATGGCCACATTTACCAGTGCCTCGCGCAGCTTCTGCAACTGGGCCTGAAGCTCAGCCTTCTTGGTTCCTTGCGAATAAGGCCGCCATTCGTCCAGGGCCTCGGCGTCGGCCGGGCTGAACTTCAATTCCTCCAGGTCCTTTGGTTGCGTGGCTGCCTGAAGGCGATCAGGCAGCGTTGCAAAGTCGGACAGCACTTCATCGACGAAGCCGCTGTTGAGCGTGAAGGTGGCCGGCAGCGAATTGGTGATGAAGGCCTCCTCCTCTTTTCGCAGCACCTCGCTGAGCACTTTGAAGGGCACGCGGGCTCGGATATCGTTGGCAACAAACTGACGCGGGCGATATGGCAGGGGGTTTGACGGCCAGAGATCCATGACGGCAGCACCGCAGTAGAACAGAAGCGCGATCAGCAGGCTACCCACGCCGCCGGCTTGGTAAAAGCGCCGCCATAAAGATGGCCTCGAGGCGGCAATGCCTCGGCGAAGCTCCAGGCGGCGATGACGAAGTTTTGAGCCGAATGGCCACATGAGCCAGCGTCATTTCCTTTCATTGTCGCGGGCATAGGCCTCGACAATGTTCTGCACCAGGCGATGACGGACAATGTCCGTCTTCTCTAACTGGATGAACGCCAGCCCGCGAATGCCCGAGAGGCGGTTGAGGGCGTCTTCAAGCCCGCTGACGCTGTCGGGCGGCAGGTCCACCTGGCTGCGATCACCAGTGATGATCATTTTCGAGCCATGCCCCATCCGCGTCAAGAACATCAGCATTTGCGAGGCTGTGGTATTCTGGGCCTCATCAAGAATGATTACAGAATCGTTAAGAGTTCGCCCTCGCATGAAGGCCAGCGGGATGACCTCGATCAGATCGTTGACCATGAAGCGGCGGATCTGGTCGTAGTCCATCATGTCGTGCAGGGCATCGAAAAGCGGCCGCAGGTATGGATTAACCTTCGCTTGCATGTCGCCTGGCAGGAAGCCCAGCCGCTCGCCGGCCTCGACGGCCGGGCGAACCAGGATCAGCCGCTTGGACTGCTGATGCTTGAGCAGGTGCACTGCGACAGCCACGGCCAGGTAAGTTTTTCCCGTGCCGGCAGGCCCGGTGCAGAAGACCATGTCGCAGGATCGCATGGCGTCAATGTAACGTGCCTGCCCCGGCGTCTTGGCGCGGACTAGTTGGCCTGCGACGTAGACATCAAGTGCACCGGTTGGAAGGGCTTCTTCGCGGACGCCCGTAGTCTGTATCGCATCGCTGACGGCATCGACGTCGATGTGCCTGTTGTGGCGAAGCGACCGTTGGAGTTGCTCGATAACGGCAGCGGCCTTGGTGACATTCCGGGCCGCGCCCGCCAGCTTAAGCTGCCCCTCCCGTGCGAAGATCTGAACGGCAAAGGCCTCGCGGATCATCTTCAAGTGGCGGTCGGCAGGCCCGAACAGGACATGCCGCCGGTCTGAATCATCCAGTGTTATACTTAGTTCCACCGAGAGCTATCGTACCTCAATAATCGCCATTCGAATTCGACCGCCTAACGACATAAGACATTATATCACAAAAGATCAATGTGAGGTAACAGGGTTAATAAGGACACGGCGAACCGCAGAATATCGAACAGCAGAACCGCAGAATGTCGAAGTGAACGACGAATCATCTACCTGGGAGTCTAAGTCGTCGTTCGCCCTTACTTCGATATCTTGCGGTTGGGCATTGAGATATTGGATATTCGCTGTTTGCTGTTGCCTGGTATTCGGTCTTTCAGTCTTCCGGTATCCGGCGATGAACACAACATGGAAAGGCTGTGCAACCTTTTGCAAACTTGTTTCTGCCCAGTTGACACCAACCCTCCGATCCGATAGCATCTTTTGGTTTGATGGAAGGATGGTTTCCGCTACGGCTGGGGCCGGTGGCCAAGGAGCACACGGATGGCAAAGCGAAAAGACGCCATAGCCCTGTTTGAGGTGATGCGGACGGCCAATCAGAAGTCTCGGCCGAGCGCTCCGGTGCCGCTGTGGCTCAAGAAACAGCAGGCCCAGGCGGCGGCGCAGGAGCCGCTTGCGGACGCAGTCGCCGATGACCAGGCCGTGCCGGTGGTGCAGGCCCCGCCGGCACAGAATGCCGCCCAGGAGGCAATGGCGATTAGTTCGGATGAAGCTGCAGCACAGCCGGCTGAGCCGGCCAAGCAGCCTGAAACACCTGAACCGACTGTCTTACCGGTGGCGGCCAAGGCTGTCAGGCCGTCGGGCAAGGCGCTGTCTGGTTGGTTTTTGGCCGGCCAGCCGATCTTTGCCCGCGAAGGTAACGGTTTCGTGTTACGATTGAGCCAGGCAGGCTGGCTTGTTGTGGCGGCGGCCGCGGTGCTGATAATTGCCGGAGCGTTTTTCGGCGGGCGCTGGACAGCCCGTCTTGCCGGTATGCAATTGGCTGGCAGCGGCTTGCACGATCCTCTTGAAGGATCGCTTGGCGGCCAAGGCGCCGGGCAGGCGCCGCTGGGCAATCCGCCGGCCTTGAAACGCGAGGCGGACAAAGACTACCTGGTGATCAAGGAAATGCCTGGCTCAAGCGAGGAGCACCTCAAAGAAGCCCGGGCGTTTCTGAAGTTTCTTGAGGATAACAACGAGCTGGCGACCGTCAACCAGTACTCCTCGGGTTCGAGGAACTACTTCATCTGGTCGCTTAGAGGTTTTGCCTCGCAGCATGATAAGGATGAATTCGTAAAGAAGATAGAATCGCTGCCCAAGGCCGCCAGCTATGGCCTGAGATACAAGGGACAGCCAATATTCCTGAAGGGTTCCAGAGATAAAAGCGCCGGCGAGTAAGGCCGGCCACGGAGTTACGTAACATGACATTAGACAGATCTCTTAAATCCGGCAGCGGTTTGACTCGCAATCGCAGCGTGCTCAGCCGGGCCGAACGCATCGCCCAATTGACCGAAGAGGGCAAGTTCAGCGCGGAATTCAACAGTCCGTTCGGTCTGCCAAAGGTAAAGGTCAAGCATTCGAAGGCCGGCGGCAAGGCCAAGAAGGAAGCCGCCGCTGAAGGCGCCGAGGGCGCAGCTGCACCGGCAGCGGGCGCTGCTGCCCCGGGTGGCAAGGCTGGCGCACCGGCCGCTGGCAAGGCCGCCCCGGCTGCTGCCGCCAAGGCTGCCCCGGCCGCCAAGGCAGAGAAGAAGAAATAGCTGGTATTCCGTTACTCGTCAAACGATTGTTAGGGTGCCGTGCTTTGCGGAGCAGGGTCCCGTGGTTTGGGAGCGAAGCGCAGCAACCACGCCCCGCAAAGAAGCGTGGTTGCTTCGTCTCTCCAGGACTTTGCAAACCACGGCACCTATCGGTTAGTTTCTGGCGCGGCAACTTGGATCTATGGAACGCAAAAGCCACAAGATCGCCCATCGCATGAACTTGCTGGATGCCTCGGGTATTCGCAAGGTCTTTGATCTGGCTGTGAAGATGAAAGACCCGATCAACTTCTCGATCGGCCAGCCTGACTTTGACGTGCCCGAGCCGCTGAAGGAAATCGCCATCGCCGCCATCCGCGGCGGACAGAATCGCTATACGCAGACGCAGGGCACGCAGCATCTGCGATCGGCGATAGCCCAGCAATGTGCCGCCGAGTTCGGCTGGACGGATGCCGAGGATCGCAACTACCTGGTTACTTCCGGCACCAGCGGGGCGGTGACGCTGGCCATCCTGGTTCTGGTGGACCCGGGCGACGAAGTAATCCTGGCCGATCCAGCCTTCGGAATGTACCGCCACCTGGTGAACCTGGCCGGCGGCGTGCCGGTGAGCGTCGATACGTATCCGAGTTTTCACCTTGACGTCCAGAAGGTTGCCGATGCCATCACCGACAAGACCCGGCTGCTGGTCATCAACTCGCCGGCCAACCCCACCGGCGCGGTGTATAGCCGGAGCGAATTGCAGCAACTGGCAGAGCTGGCCAGGCGGCACGACCTGCTGGTGATCAGCGACGAAATCTATAACTTCTTCTGCTATGACGAGCCGTTCGCCTCGATGGCGGGCCTGTACGAAAACACGCTGCTGCTGCGAGGCTTCTCCAAGAGCTATGCGATGACGGGCTGGCGGATGGGCTGGTGCACTGGCCCCAAGCCGATCATCGAGAAGATGACCATGCTGCAGCAGTACACGTTTGTCTGCGCACCGAGCATGGCCCAGGAAGCAGGCCCTGCGGCCCTGAAGACGGACATGTCCGCTCAGGTGGCTGCCTACAGGAAGAAGCGCGACATGGTGCACGCCGCACTGGGCCCGGCGATGGGTCTGCGCCGGCCTGAAGGAGCGTTTTATGCCTTCGTGCCTGCGCCGGGCGGCGATGCAACGAAATTCGTAGCCAGGGCGATCGACAACAACGTGCTGATCATTCCGGGCAATGTATTTTCCGCGCGAGACACGCACTTCCGCCTGTCGTATGCGGTCAGCGACGAGAAGCTCGCCCAAGGCCTGGAGATATTGGTCAAGCTCGCGCAAAAAACCTGACCACCAAGACACGAAGACACGAAGAACGGCAGGAAGTCTTCAGGTAGTTATCTCGTGTCATTCACGTCTTGTCATCGGCCAGGATGATCGGTACTCTATTG
>CAYQJH010000188.1:0-6383 GCA_964417755.1 uncultured Planctomycetaceae bacterium | reverse complement strand
CGGTTGAGCCATGAAGGACAGTGCATTGGAGGGTGTATGCGCCGCGGGCAGGTTGGTTTGGAGGTCGCAGCCGCGACGTGCATGCCATTGCGAATTGCCCTTCGACAGGCTCAGGGTCCCGAGCGAAGTCGAGGGACGAATTGCGAATTGCGAATTCTCTTTGATCAAGATTGGCTGGCGAACGTCGAGAATCGCAAGGTGGATTCGAAAACAGCATGGCCTTTGGCCGCTGGCGATTCGAATCATGCCAGCCGGCTTGCGAAAGAAGAATTCGCAATTCGCAATTCGCAATTCGCAATGCCGTCACGCCAGCGCCTGCCTCATCTCCGCCAATATCTTGCCAGCCTCCGCCACCACCTCGCCGGCCGGCACTAGCGTGGCCTTGGCGTCGGTGCGTCGCTTGAGCTCGACCTTGCCTTCCTTCAGGCCTTTCTCGCCCACTGTTATCCGAACAGGAATGCCTAGAAGATCGGCGTCCTTGAACTTAACGCCCGGCCGGGCCTCGCGGTCGTCAATCAGCACGTCCGCCCCGGCTGACTGCAACTCGCGGTATATCCGCTGCGCCTCGTCCATCACCGGACCCTTGTCCACATTCAGCGGCACGACCTCGATCTCGAACGGAGCAATGCTGATCGGCAAGACACAGCCGTTATCGTCATGCCCGCCGTCCATCTCTATCGCGCAGGCCAGGATGCGGTTTATGCCGATGCCGTAGCAGCCCATAACGCACGGCTGGGCCAGGCCGCCAGCGTCAAGGAAAGTCGCTCCGAGCTTCTGGCTGTACTTGGTGCCCAGCTTGAAGACGTGCCCGACCTCGATGCCGTTGGAAAACCGCAGCTTCTTACCTTTATATGTATCAGCCGGCGTCGCATTGCGAATGTCGGCAACAACTACGTTACCCAGAACGGCCCCGCGCGCCGTGTCCGATATGGGTGCCGTGGCCGCGGCGTTTGCGGCCACGTAGTCCTTCGACAACGGGAAATCCCTTCCGGGGACGACGTTCTTCACATGATAATCCGTCTTGTTCGCACCTGTCACGCCACTGGCCATGGCCGCCACGGCATGGTCGATAACCAGTGCAATGGGCACTTTGAAACCAACCGGGCCAGCAAAACCCAGCGCGGCACCGGTCAGGCGTTCAACGGTGGATGGACTCGCAAGCCCAAGCGAAGGCTCACCTGTAGCGGCCTTGAGCTTGCTTTCATTAACCTCGTGGTCGCCACGTACTAACACCGCACAATAGCCAACGTTGTCAGTAAACGGATTGTTGGGTCCTTGGCCACCATGGGCTGATAAGTAGGCACCATGCTCCTTCGCTGCCTCGTCCAGGGGTCGCGTTGTATATATCAGCGTCTTAATCATCTGCGCCGGCTGTGTTCCGAGGAATTTGCACACCGCGTCAATCGAGCCGACCTCTGGCGTGTGAACCTCGGCCATTGCCGGCACAGCGGCGCGGCGGGCGGCAATGTCCGGCGCGGGCGCAATCGGATCGACCTCAGCCTTCTCGATATTGGCGGCGTAGGAGTTGTCCTCGGTTGCAACGAGAATGTCGCCCACCGTCGAGGGCACCATGAATTCTTCCGTGTCGGTGCCGCCCATGCCGCCCGAGTCGGCCTGCACGATGCTGTACTTCAGCCCGCCACGGTCGAAGATGCGGCAGTAGGCCTTGAACATCTTGTCGTATGACACATTGAGGCCCGAAACGTCGGCGTCGAAGCTGTAGGCGTCCTTCATGATGAATTCCCGGCTGCGGATGACGCCGTACTGCGGGCGGAATTCATCGCGGAACTTGTCGTGGATCTGGTAGAGGTTGATCGGCAACTGGCGGTAGCTGTTGACCTCGCTGGCCACCAGGGCGGTGACGACCTCCTCCGCCGTTGGCGCAAGCAGATTCTGCCGGCCGTGACGGTCCTCGAAGTGGCAGATGATGTCCTTGAAGACGACATCGCGACCCGTCTGCTGCCAAAGCTCCATCGGCTGGAGGATGGGCATGAGGATTTCCTGCGCGGCGGCGGCGTTCATCTCCTGCCGCACGATCGCGATGATCTTCAGGATGCTCTTGTAGCCAAGCGGCAGATACGTGTACGTGCCGCTGGCCAGCTTGCGGATAAAGCCGGCGCGAATCATGAGCTGGTGCGAAGGAATCTCCGCCTCAGCCGGCACTTCCTTGACGGTCGGAACAAGCAATTGCGAGTATCGCATGTGGAACAGGCTCCAGGCTTAAGACTTCAGGCTACAGGAACGGCAACGACCAGAACAACAGCCGGCTTCGGACTTCGGGTGCCGGGCTCCCGTCGCAGGCAACGGCATCACTATGGACTGCGGTGGCAACGGCACAGCAAAAGCAACAACAGAACAACAGGACGACAGCCACAAGCATCGACGCTGCAACATAGTCGAAAGAGACAATGAATTCAAATGAGAGTTGCTCGCAGGCGGGAAGAATGAAAGCGTCTCTATTGAATCAGGCAGAAGTGCTGAATTGAAGCGAATTCACCACGTTTGAGGCTTGCTGATCCAACCGCCCGACCCGTCTGGCACCTGCGGCGGAAACTGTGTCTTTGGAAATAGATTGAGCGGCAAAGTACGGTGCTTGTCAGCTGCGCTTCTTAGCTCGACAGCAGCCCCTCTGACGGCATTTGTGGCTGGAACATAGACGGTGATCGTCTTTTGCGGGGCAATTTCCTTGACCATACGCACTGCGGGCACCAAGTCACAATCTCCACTGACCAACACGAATCGGTCACAGGCATCCGATACCGCATCAAAAACCATCTGCACCGCAATATTGACATCCGTTCGTTTCTCTTCGGGCATACTGAAGACTCGCGGGCCTCGATAATTGCACGTCCTGACCCCGCATAACACGTTCTTTAGCTTGTATTGTCCGAGAATGATGTTCAGCTTAGGACAATTTGCGGCAAGAGCATTAAGGTAAGCCTCCTGATTGTGCAGATGCGAGCCGTTGATCATTGCTGTGAAGTATTTGATGACTTGGATATCATCATCCATTCGAAGCAACGTGAAATATCGCTGCAAGTCGAGCCACTTCCAGGCTGTTCCCTTAACAGCCCCATAGTACAGGTTGAACCCATCGACATAGATGATGCTTCGATTGAACGGATTCATGCGAGCGGTCCCCAAAAAAAGAGCAGCCATATAGGCTGCCCAACCGGCTTGCGCCGGGGAGTCGTTTCCATACTCCTAATATTACATACGGAATCACGGACTGCCAAGGTGATTCCCAGAAAAACCGACGGAATTTCGCAGCGCTCGTTGGCTTCAGATGAGCCACGAGATGCGGAATGTCTTACCTAGCTGCATTGATTTTACGCCAAGACTTCTTTCAAGCCTTTCCAGCCAACCTCTTCCTGCGTAGAATGCCTCGACCACTGTTTGCTCTGGCGACCGCAATTTCTGAAAGGAACGCCTGTGGGCGAGATGTTCTTTGTTAAGGAATTCTCCAACGGCCTGACGCTGCTGGCCCAGAACATGCCGACGGTTGCATCTGCCGCCATGACGCTGGCGGTGCCGGCTGGGGCGTCTTATGACGGCGATGCGGCCGCAGGTTCGGCGGCCGTGCTGACCGAGTGGCTTTTTCGCGGTGCCGGCGGGCGCAACAGCCGGGAGCTCAACGATGCCCTCGACAGCCTGGGCTGCCAGCACCACGAGAACGTCCAGAGTGAGCATCTTCAATTCGGCACCGCCCAGCTCGGACGAAACCTCGCCCCCGTCCTGAAGATCTACGCCGACATCCTCCGCCGGCCGAACCTGGACGACGAAACCTTTGCCCCCTGCCGCGACCTGACTGTCCAGGACCTTGTCGGCCTGGAGGACGAGCCCGCCCAAAAGTGCAACCTGCTTCTGCGGGAGAAATTCTATCCGCATCCATTAGGGCGCTGCGCCTACGGCAGCATCGAAACGCTGCAAGGCCTGGCGGCTGGGCCGCTGCGAGAGCACGCCGGCAGGCAGCTTAGCCCGCACGGCATGTTGCTGGCGGTGGCTGGCAAGGTGGACTTCGCCCAACTTGAGCAGTGGGTCGGCGAGTTCTTCGGCGATTGGTCGGCGCCGCCGCCTCCGCCCCTGGCTATCTCCGCTGCCCCTGGCGGAATTCATCAACTGCACAAGGACTCCGCCCAGTCGCACATTACGCTCGCGCACAAGACAGCCATCGCCGGCAGCGACCAGTATTACCCGGCCAGAATGGCGGAGACGATCCTCTCGGGCGGCATGAGTGGCCGGCTGTTCACCGAGGTCCGCGAGAATCGCGGCCTGGTGTACCACGTCTCGACGCGTTATCACAGCCTGCGAACGCACGCCGGCATGTTCACCTATGCCGGCACAAGCCCCGACCGCGCGCAGCAGACCCTGGAGGTAACCGTCGGCGAGCTGCGCCGCCTGGGCGAGGGCATCACCCCGCAGGAACTGGCCCGCGCCCGCACACAGCTCAAGAGCGCCCTCGTGATGCAGGGCGAGAGCACCTCCGCCCGGGCCAATGCCCTCGCCAGCGACTGGTACCACCTTCGCCGCCTGCGAAGCCTGGAGGAAATCTCAGCCGCCATCGACCACATCAGCGAGGCCGCCGTGCTGGAGCATCTAAAACAGTATCCTGCCGGCAATTTCACCGTGCTAACCATCGGCCCGACGAACCTCGATACAGCGGGAATCGCATGACAATGGAGTTCAAGCAGACACAACTGGATAACGGGCTGACGATCATAGCCGAGGTCAATCCTGCCGCAGCCTCGCTGGCCAGCGGCTTCTTTGTCCGCACCGGCAGCCGGGACGAGACGCCCGATGTTTCGGGCGTCAGCCATTTTCTCGAGCACATGGTTTTCAAAGGCACTGCCCGCCGCAGCCCGCTGGACGTCAACCGCGATTTCGACGAAATGGGCGCCAACTACAACGCCTTTACCTCCGAGGAAAACACGGTCTACTATGCCGCCGTGCTGGCGGAGTTCCAGGACAACATGCTCGACCTGCTGGGCGACATCCTCAGGCCGTCGCTGCGGCAGGAGGATTTCGATCTTGAAAAGAACGTCATCCTCGAAGAGATCGCGATGTACCAGGACATGCCGCGATACCGCCTGTACGACCGGATAATGGCGACGCATTTTGCCGGCCATCCGCTGGGCAACAGCGTGCTGGGGACGGCAGATTCCATTCGCAATATGAAGCGCGAAGCGATGCAGGCGTACTTCGACCAGCGATATTCGCCATCGAACATCACGCTGGTGGGCGTAGGAAATATCGACTTCGCCAGATATGTCCGCAAGGCGCAGGAGATGTGCAGCCATTGGCATCGCTACGCCGTCGAGCGAGTGACGCCGCGCTCAGGCGTGGTGAAGTCGGTTGAGGCCATTGCCGATTCAAAGGTCACGCGGCAGAACGTCGGCTTGATGTCGCCCGCACCGGCCGCGCAGGATGGCCAGCGCTTCGCCGCGATGCTGGCAGCCGCCATCATCGGCGACTCCACCGGCAGCAGGCTGTTCTATTCGCTCGTCGAGCCGGCCATCGCCGACGAAGCCAGCATGGGCTATGACGCTCTGGACGGCGAAGGGGCGTTCCTTACATTTTTCTCCAGCGATCCAGAAAAAGCGGGCATCGCGCTGCAGATTGTACGCGATGAATTGCGGAAGTTCCAGGACGAAGGGCCGAACGAAGCCGAGATGGTCGCCGCCCGCAACAAGATTGCCTCCGCCTCGACACTCAAGGGCGAGCTGCCAATGGGCCGCCTGACGGCTGTCGGGTTCGACTGGCAGTATCGCAAGGAATACGTGCCGCTGGAAAAGCAGATCGAGCAACTGATGGCCGTCACCATCGAGGACGTGTTAAAGGTCGTCCGCACCTACGACCTGTCCGCCCTGACTGTCCTCGGACTAGGCCCGCTGGAAAGTATCTAAGCACCACAAAGCGACGAACCGCAGAATATCGAACAAGGATCTACGAATATCGAAGTGAGCTACGCGGAGGTACCGTAAGTTGTGGTGCCACCCCAAGTACTCTTGGGGGTGTTCGCCTGTATCACGTTTCTGAGACTCATCGAGGAGCGCGCTGACCCGCTCGGGCCAGCGGGGTGCCGTAGTTAGCGGAGCGGGCCAACCCACTCAGCGAGGTGCCGTGGTTTGCGAAGCCGAAGGCGAAGCAACCACGGAGGCTGCCGCGTGCCATGACATCATTGTCTCGCGCCCCGATTTCGACTATGCTATTCCGCATGGCCTTGTAACGTATCCATCGCCGCGCATGGGATCGACTGGGACGTTCATTGCCTGACCTTCTCGGCGTTCCGCCGCCAGCCTTTCTTTCCAGGCCGGAAAGTACCTGTGGAATTGCACCTGCGATATATGTCCCGTAACTTCATGCGTGACGTGAATGAAGCCAAG
>CAYQJH010000187.1:0-6425 GCA_964417755.1 uncultured Planctomycetaceae bacterium | reverse complement strand
CCGAGACCGAACGCGGGATCGATGAGGCCGCTACTTAGATCGATCAAAAGTTTCAGAGGCGTATTGTCGCCTGATGCCCCGGCGGTACCCAGGATGTCCAGTGTTCCATAGGCAGAACCATGCACGTATGGCTGCCCGAAGACATCCGAGTGGTAGTCTCCGTTGCTGCCGCTGGTGGTTATGCTGCCCCTGCTGGTGCCGCCGACTGACCACCCTGACGTCAACCATACCCTGCGATACCCCCCCGATAGAAACCAGGAGGCTCCGGCGCTTCCAGGATTGGCGCTATCAAGGACATATCCGTGGTACGTGCCGTACCAATCGTCCGAGACGGTAATTCGAAAGATGTGATAGCTGCCCGGCCCTTGGCTGGCACAGTCGAACCAGTCAATGTTGATCGTTTGGCTGTCAAATGCCGTCGTCGGATAAATGATCTCAGGCGCGCCATAGAGGTCCGGGGTCCATGGCACGTAGTTGCCCGCCACCTTGGGTGCACCGATGGCGAACGTTTCCCATTCCAATTCCGGCTGAATGCCCCATAGGCCCTGTAGCGCCTTCGTGCCATCAAGCTCGTACCGAGGTGCGATTTGCAGGATCTCACCTCGCGATGTTGTTACCTCCAGGTGAGCATTCGTCCAGTCATTGTCTGGACGACTGGCCGTCGGCTTGACAGTGGCAACCAGGTCCCAGGTCTGATAGCCAACCGAATGGCTACCCATGGGAACCCATGTCAGACCCAATGACCCCTGGGGATTACTGCAGGCCAGCGCCTCATACCACCCGGCCAGCGCATGAGAAGACGCCATCACCACAACGATAGTAATCAAAAGCCCATCCCTTGCCTTCTTCATGATGCCTCCCATTTGTGAAAGATTTGACGATGCTCGTCAGCCCAATGCCCATTCTTGGTGACGCCAATGTACAACATTGTACCGGACAGCCTACGTGCAGCAAGCAGCTTATGAGCTCGACAATTTGCGAGCCCCAGCAATTCACAACCACCTAAGAGGAATCGCTATTGCCCCAGATGCGTTCTTGCCGACAATGAAGATGAATCATCCGGCAACAATCATGTCTTGAATGATTCGCAGAATGGTACAATGTCCGGCACGAATGAGGGCTGCCTTGGCGGTTGAGGTCAAGGCGCATGAGGTAACGGCATGAATGGCTTTCCCCAGAGGCGGCTGCGCCGCCTGCGATACAATCCGACATTGCGAGAGATGCTGGCCGCCGTTCGGCTGAGCCGGAGCGATCTTATCGCACCGCTGTTCGTCCGCCCCGGCCTGGGCGTTCGGCAGGAAATCGCCTCCATGCCGGGCCAGTTCCAGCTTTCGGTAGACCAGGCCCTGGAAACCATCAGGCGTTGGGCCGATCTTGGCCTGCGGGCCGTCCTGCTCTTTGGCCTGCCGGAAAAGAAGGACGAATTCGGTTCAGCCGCGTGGGAGGCTGCCGCCCCACTTCAGCAACTGGTCGGGAAGATCAAGCAGGCCCAGCCGGCCATGCTCGTCATCACCGATGTCTGCCTCTGCGAATACACCAGTCACGGCCATTGCGGCTCGCTGAGCGGCCAGTGCGTGGACAACGACCGCACGCTGGAATTGCTGGCGAAGGTGGCCGTTTCTCATGCTCGTGCGGGGGCGGATATCGTCGCGCCGTCAGCCATGATGGATGGCCAGGTCCAGGCAATCCGAACCGGCCTGGACCAAAACGGGTTTTCTCAGACACCCATCATGGCCTACGCGGTTAAATTTGCATCGAGCCTGTATGGCCCGTTCCGCGAGGCTGCCGATAGCGCCCCGCAGTTCGGCGACCGCCGAAGCTACCAGATGGACTATCGCAGCCCGCGGCAGGCGAATCTCGAGGCGAAGATGGACATGGAGGAGGCCGCCGACATCCTGATGGTCAAGCCGGCTGGCGCATACCTGGATGTCATCGCGGCCATCCACCGCAAGTTCGATCTGCCGCTGGCGGCCTACCAGGTCAGCGGAGAGTATTCGATGATCAAGGCGGCTGCGGCTGCGGGCTACCTTGACGAGAAGGCAGCCGTCATCGAGACGACGACGGCGATCAAGCGCGCCGGCGCGGATCTGATTATCACCTATTTTGCCGAGGCATTGGCGAGTTGGCTATGACCGGCGAGACCACCAGCGCAGCGATCAATCTGACCAACGGCGGCAGCAGAGACTGCGGCAGGTTCTTCCTGGACGTCGTCGGGCAGTACAGCCAGCAAGACTTGCACGTGCAGTGGGACGCCGCCGCCTACATGCCTAAAGAGGCTGTTCGCCAGGAGATCGACAAGACGTGGGACCATCACAGCGCCACAGCCCAGCGCAGAGGCGTCAAGCTCTACAACGGGCCGCTGTGCCGGCTGATCGATTTCCAGGCTGATAATCGCCGATTGAACCTGGTGATGGGGCCGACGTGCTTCAAGGACTTCCTGGGCACCAATCTTACCCGCGCAACGCTTCGTTACCTGCATGGCAGCGATGTGCTGGCGAATCCTGTGGGAGTTTCGGCGGCTGTGATCACCTCCGACAACTTCATCCTGCTGGGGCGGCGAAGCCAGAAGGTCGTCTACCATGGCGGAAGGATTCACTCCATCGGTGGAATGGTCGAGCCTGCTGCGAATGCGCAAGCGCCAAATCCCTTCGATGCCATCATCCAGGAAATCACCAGCGAACTGTGCGTCTCTGCCTCGGACATCGCGACGATTGTCTGTATGGGCATGGTCCGGGAAAAGCCGATAGTCCAGCCGGAATTGGTCTTCGATGTTGCATTGGGCCTCGACGCTCAGACTTTGCGGCAGATCGCGGCGAAGGCCATCGATGCCGACGAACATGATGAACTAATACTGGTTCTGGACTATCCATCATCCGTAATAACATTCGTGCAGAAGAATCTCGATGCGATCACGCCAGTTTGCCTGTCGGCCCTTCTGCTGCACGGGCTGCGGAAATGGGGCACCGGCTGGTTCGCCTCCGCAAGAGGCTATCTCCAGAGCGTGATATCATAAGATATGGCGAAAAGAAAATGTTCCGGGAGGTTGCCATGAGACACGCGATCTGGCTCCTGATTGCAGCGACAGCGATTCTTCCCGCACCCGCAGTTTTCGCAGCCGAAGCGCCTGTGGCGGCGGACAAGGCCGTCCAGGCCAAGCTACCCAGCTTCGTTTTCATAGGCAGCGGCGATCAGGCCCTGGCTCAGGTGGCAAAGGTCTCCGGTGTGCGAATCGAACTCGACCAGGCCGGCCTCGAGCAGGCGGGCGTCAAGCTCAACGCGCCGGTCTCGGTCAAGCTGGCCAATGTTTCTGTCGCCACCGTCCTTGATGTAATTGTGGGACAACTGGCCCCCAAGGACATGCCGCTGGCTTGGCAAACGGCTGGGCCTGCCGTCCAGATCAGCACGCAGCAGCGCATCATGCGATACCGTTCCTCGATGGGCAGGTCGGGCGGACAATACGCCCCGCTCCCGCCATCGGCAAGCCGGCCATCGCCAAGCTCCATGCCGTCGGCATCGAGCACGCCTCGCCTGCCCGGCACGGGCGAGCTGAACTTCCAGAACACCCCGCTGGCCGACTTCCTGACCTTCATCCAGGCAGTTTCGCGAATCAACATGCACGTGAATTGGCAGGCCTTGCAGATCAGCAATGTCGACCGCACAACGCCGATAACGCTGACAGCCAACAACATAACAGCCGGCCGGGCGCTGGACCTGGTGCTTGGCGACATAAACGCCGGCAAGGGCAAGATGGACAGCATCTACTGGGTCGTCGATGGCGGCATCCTGCTGATCTCCAGCGGCGCCGCGCTGGATAGCGAGATGCGCACAAGGACGCAAGATGTCGCCGACCTGCTGATGGTGGTTCGGAATTTCTCCGGCCGGTCGCTCGCCTTGAGCGGCAACGACAGCGACACGAACGCCGACAACACTCTCTCCATCACAGAGGCCAGGGAGCAGGCCAAGAAAAACCTCATCTCTGTCATCCAGTCCAGCACGGGGCCGGAGTTCTGGCAGCCGCAAGGCAAAGGCTCGATCCAGTTCCTGGGCAACACGATGGTCATAAGCCAGTCGCTGCTGGGCTTCAAGCTGATGGACCAGGCGGCTAGATAGAGACATTGCGGATTGCGGATTGCGGATTTCCGATTGCGGCTCATCCGGATTGAGCGTGCCGGTAGCTTTAGAGTGTGGCGTGTCAGTCGCCGCTTTGACTTGCACCGCCAGCCAGGTTGCGTGCTGTGCTGAAGTCATTATCTCCGCCAGGCAGAGCGGTGCCGTCGCCCCTTCGGGACTAGTCACCGCACTCCAAGAGCGTCCGCCGCCTGTGGGCAGAGGGGTCGAGGTTGCACATGGTCGCATCCACAATCGTAACTGCTTGCCACTATTGTCTTTGAGATTTAGGCACCTGTTCAGTTCTGTGCGGTTCTGTATCGATTCTGTTCAGTTTTGACTCCTCTTTTGCAGGTTCTATCCCCGTTTGTTCAGCGATGAATCACGTGACGGCGGCATGCTCGCCGTCAGCGTCTCCCGGCGCGCACCTTCCGCGTCCACCTTTACGCCCCGCGCACCATTTCCTGCGCACAAGAGTGGTCAGTCTGATGATTCGGCGAGTCATAAGTCCTTGGGGCAACCCGAAACAGATTTTTCGCATCGAATCCGTTTTGCGTTTTCAGGTGTGACCAAGACGTGCGCACAAAACGGTCCCTTGGCGCCGACCTTTCCCGATGATTGAGCCCATCAACTCAAGATGAGAACTCTTTCCCCACCACCTCAGCCTGGGAAAACCGACTGGCGTTTCGCAATTCGCATTATCCGCTTGTTCAAGTCGTCTTCGAGCCCGTCCGAATTCATAGAAGAGGAAACGCGGCTGATTTTGGAGGAGTATTCCATGAGTTTGACGGACAATCGCACTACGCTGGGGCTGTACCTCGACCAGATCAAGAATACACCGCTGCTGACGGCTGTCCAGGAGCGCCAGCTTGCTCGGCGGATTCGCGAGCACAGCGACGTTATTGCTCGCGAGCAGATGATCCAGTCCAACCTGCGCCTGGTGGTCAAGATCGCCAAGCAGTACACCAACCCCGGCATGACGCTGGGCGACCTGGTGGAAGAGGGCAACCTCGGCTTGATGCGGGCGGTGGAGGAATTCGACCCCGACGCCGGCGTGCGTTTCAGCACATACGCAGCCTGGTGGATCAAGCAGGCGATCAAGCGTGCTCTTATCAATTCCGGCCAGCCCATTCACATTCCGGCATACCTGGCCAAGCTCATCTCAAAATGGCGGGCCGCAAGACGCGAGCTGGAGGCCAAGCTGGGGCGCAGCCCCACCACAGCCGAGATGGCTGCCAAGCTGAAGATCAGCGCCAAGAAGGCGGCGATCATCGAGCAAGGCCTGACGGCGGTCTCTGCACCCAGCCAGAGCGGCGGCGATGAATCGCAGACGATTTCGGAGATGGTAGCCGATGACAGCGAGGCTGCCCCTGAAGCCGGCCTGATGGACGCATCCAATTTGCCCATCGTGCAGAAGATGCTGGGCAAGCTTGACGACCGCTCGCGGAAGATCCTGGAGCTGCGGTTCGGCCTGGACGGCTATGAAGGCCCGATGCGGACATACAAGGAAATCGGCAAGATGATCGGCCTGACGCGCGAACGCGTTCGGCAGTTGGAGAAGCTCGCCCTGGCGGAATTGAAGCAGATCTCGCAGAAACTGCTGTAAGAGCGTCCACGAATTGCACGAAACGCACGAAGCAAACGGCGGGAACAGCTAACGGCGGAACAGATTAACGGCGTTAACTTGTTGACTCGTTAACTCGTGCTGACGCTCGCGGAATTGCCATGCCCGCTTCAAAAGTGCCTGCTGTTGCCTTCGTTACTCTGCTGTTCTATTGTTGGACATTCTGCTGTTTGCCGCTTGTCGGGGCTGATCGCACTACCGGTTTGAGCTTCCTGGCCAGACGCCAGAACAGCCAGATGAACCAAGCTAAGAACGCCAGCAAAAAGACGATATTGCCGGTTGTCGGCGGTCCCTGGCGTGCTTCCTTCTCACCAAGCAGCGGGTTGCCTTGAAACAATGCGATCGCTTCCCAGACAAATACAAGAGCGGTCACCACCACCAGAACCGAAAAGTTCTTGCGTAAGAGGACGTCTCTTACCCGTTCCGCCAGACAGCGAATGTAGTACCACAGGCCTAGCCACCAAAAGGCAACCACGGTGGAAGTGTACGCTGACCATGATTCATCTCTTACGGTGACAGGATTGGCGGGCGAAATAAGGCCAGCCGGAAAAAGCAGCGCCAGACCAGTCGTCAGGACAATCAATAATCGAATGATCCATCTCCAAATCCCAAGCCATCGACGATCATCCGGGTCGGGAGTAGTCACAAGCCAAACCCCCAAGGCGCTGCCGAATATGAAAGTGACGTTCCATGT
>CAYQJH010000186.1:0-6563 GCA_964417755.1 uncultured Planctomycetaceae bacterium | reverse complement strand
CCCGCCATCATCGACGCCTTTCGCACCCACCTGGGCCAGGCCGGCAAGGACGACGTGGCCCTGTTCTGCTATTCCGGCCACGGTTCGCAGGAACCGGCCCCGCCCGAATTCTGGGACTTCGAGCCGGACAAGCTGAACGAAACCCTGGTCTGCTACGACAGCCGCCAGCCCGGCGGCTGGGACCTGGCCGACAAGGAGCTGGCTCAGCTCATCTCCGAGGTCGCAGCCAACGGCCCGCACTTCGCCGTGGTGCTCGACTGCTGCCACGCCGGTTCCGGCACGCGCGACGCCGAGGATGCCACGACCCGCCAGGAGCAGGCGGATCGCCGCATCCGGCCCCTCGCCAGCTACATCGTCACCCCGCAGCAAGTGGCCGACCTGCAAGGCCAGCACCAGGGCGCAGCCAGCCCGGCCATGCCCTGGGCGGCCATCGCCAGCGGACGGCACATCCTGCTGGCTGCCTGCCGCCCCGAACAGACGGCCAAAGAGGTCTCCTTCCCTGGTCTGGCAGGTGGTCAGGATCGGCGCGGCGTCTTCTCCTTCTATTTGCAGGACACCTTGCAGCAGACCGGCACAGCGCTGAGCTATCGCGACCTGTTCAGGCGGGTCAACGCCCTGGTGCAGCAGCGGGTGGCCGACCAGCACCCGCAGCTTGAGGCCAGCGAGCCCGCCGACCTGGAGCAGCCCTTCCTGGGCGGGGCCATCCCGGCTGCGCCGGCCGCCTTCACCCTCAGCGCCGACAAGACCCTGGGCTGGGTGATCGACGCCGGCGCCGTACACGGCATCCCGCAGCCTGTCGGGGACGGCGACGCCACCCAACTTGCCATCTTCCCCTTCGACGCCAGCCCCGCCGCCCTGCGCGACCCCAGGCAAGCCATCGGCCAGGCCGGCCTGACCCGGGTGTATCCCGGTCAGAGCCTGGCCGCGCCGGAGCGTTTCGACGGCGCCGCCCTGGATACGAAGACCACCTACAAGGCTGTGGTGACCAGCACGCCGCTGCCGCCGCTGGCTGTGGCCTTGGAAGGCAACCAACAGGCGCTGGACTGGGTGCGGCAGGCCCTTGCTGCTGCCGGCGGCGAGGGCGCACCCTCGCTGCTCGTGCGCGAGAGCGACCTTGCCGGCGCCGAGTACCGGCTGCTGGCCGATGCCAAATCGGATACCTATTATATTCGCCGTGCGACCGAGGCGCTGCGCTTCGCCGTCGACACCCCTGGTCTGGGTGATGAGAGCGCCCACGTGGTTGCACGGCGGCTGGAGCATATCGCCCGCTGGACCAGCACCGCCCGATTGAGCAACCCGGCCACGCAACTCCCCCGCTACGTCGTGCAGATGGACATCTTTCGCGAGCGCGACGGCGGCAGGTTGGAGCCGCTGGATGCCTCGTCAGGGCTGCGGCTGGAATACGAGCGGGTGGATGGCCGCTGGCGCTGGCCGCGTTTCCGCATCCAACTGCGCAACACCCTGCCCGACCGGCGCTTGTTCTGCATGCTGCTGGACCTCACCGAGAGCTACAGCATCTTCACCGGTTTGCTTCCCCGGGGCGGCGTCTGGCTGGAGCCGCAGGGTCAGAACGGAAGCGAGATCTGGGCCAGCGTACTCGTGCGCGGCCAACTTCGGACGACTCTCGATGCCTATATCCCGGACGCCCTGTTCAAGCCCTTTGTCGAGGCAATGAGGGCAAGCGGGCAGCCCCTGGAAGCGATGCAGGAGCGCGACCTCCTCAAGCTGATCGTCAGCACCGACGAAGCCGACGCCACGCTGTTGCAGCAGAGCGAATTGCCGATCACAGCGACCCCGCCGGGCAAGCGCTCGCTTCCCTTACGCTCGAACACGCTCAACCGCTTGATGGTCCGCGTCCACACCCGCGCCGCACGCGTCGATCTCAGCAGCGCCCATGTCTTCGCGGACTGGACGACGGCGGAGGCGGCGCTGACGGTGGTGCGGCCGGCAGAGGCAGCGGTGGCAGTGTGAGCAGGCAAGCCCCATTGCGCTGACCTGTTCTCAAAGCTGCTGGCATTGCCGGAGATCAATCCCTGACGCCGAAGACCCGGCGACCCGATTCCCTGACGGCTGCGTGCCTGTACAAAGACGGAACACCCATGACTGCCAGATCGACGACTGTCATTCTCCTCGCCTTCGCCAACGACCGCGACGACAGGGCGCGCTACCTGCGCAACCTGCCGGAGGAGGCGCGCCAGGTGCAGCGGGCGTTGGCTGCGGCTGAGCAACGCAGTCATTGCGAACTGGTGCTACGCCAGAATGTTACGGCCGCCGATATCCTCGACCTCTTCCAGGACGAGCGCTATCGGGATCGCATCTCCATCTTCCACTTTGGCGGTCACGCCGACGGCTACCGGCTGCTGCTGGAGACGGCCGAGGGTGCGGCCGCAGCCGCCAACGCCGGCGGCCTGGCCCGCTTCCTGGCCCAGCAGCGCGGGCTGCAACTGGTCTTCCTCAACGGCTGCTCTACCGAGGGCCAGGTGGCCGGCCTGCTGGATGCCGGCGTGTCTGCGGTCATTGCCACCGACCAGGCCATAGACGATGCAGCGGCCACCGCCTTCGCCGCCCGCTTCTACCAGGGCCTGGCCGGCGGCGCGGCCATCGCTGCGGCCTATGAGGAGGCGAAGGCGGCGATGCAGATGGCTGGCGTCCCTGTCTACCGGCACATCGGCGCCGTCGAAGACCAGCAGAACGCCGGCCGCCTCCCCTGGCGGCTACACCTGCGCCCCGGCGCCGAGATCGTCCAAGACTGGAGCCTGCCCCTGGCCGCGCGTGACCCGCTCTTCGGCCTGCCTGATCTGCCGCCCCTCGAACTGCCCGACAAGCCCTATCGCTACCTGGACTGGTATCGCCGCGAAGACGCCCCGGTCTTCTTCGGCCGCGGGCGCGAGATCCGGGAGTTGTACGACCGGGTGACGGCGCCGGGCGGCCCGCCCATCGTGCTCTTCTACGGCCAGTCGGGGGCGGGCAAGTCCTCGTTGCTGGCGGCCGGGCTGCTGCCGCGGTTGGAGGGCAGCCACACCGTCCGCTACGCGCGCCGCGACCAGGCAACCGGGCTGCTGGGCACATTGGCGCAGGCCCTGGACGCCTCGCCCGCAGACGACCTGGCTGCAGCCTGGCGCGGGCTGGAAGCGCAGGCGGGCCGGCCGCTGTTGGTGGTGCTGGACCAGGTGGAGGAGATCTTCACCCGGCCCCACCCGCAGCAGGCCGATGAACTGGAGCAGGCCCTGGAGGGGCTGGAGGCGCTCTTCGCCGACGCCAGCCGCCGGCCCCAGGGCCGCTTGATCCTCGGCTTTCGCAAGGAGCGGTTGTCGGAGATCAAGGAACGCCTGATCGAGCACAAGCTGCCACGCGCAGAAGTCTTCCTGGAGCGCCTGGGGCGAGAGGGCATTGCCGAGGTGGTGGCTGGCCCAGGGGCCACGCCGAAATTGGCCGATCACTACCGGTTGACCGTGGCCGACGCCTTGCCCGGTCTGATCGCCGACGACCTGCTGGCCGACCGCGAATCGCCGGTGGCGCCGATGCTCGCCATCCTGCTGGCGGACATGTGGGAGGCGGCCAAGCGGCGAAACTACGACCGGCCCGCCTTCTACGGGGACCTCTATCACGAGTTCCGTTCCCGCGGCCTGTCGCTGGACGACTTCCTGGGCCGGCAGTTGCAGGCGCTGCACGACAAGCAGCCCGAGGTTGTGGCGTCCGGCCTGGCGCTGGATCTGCTGGCCTATCACACCACGCCTCTGGGCACGGCGGAGCAGCGCACCCAGGCTGACTTGGAGCAGAATTACAACCATCGCTGGGAGGTGTTGCCATCGCTGGTGCAGGAATGCCGCGACCTCTACCTGCTGGTGGACCCCGCGCAGAACCAGCCGGGCCAGCCACCGTCCAGCCGGCTGACCCACGATACCCTGGCACCGCACGTGCGCAAGCGCTTCGATGAGTCGGATGCGCCGGGGCAGAGGGCGCGGCGGATTTTGGAGAGCCGCAAATTAGGTTGGCAGTCCGGAAAGATGGGCGTGCCGCTCGATAGCACTGACCTCAATACGGTCGAAAATGGTCTGGCGGGGTTGCGCGAACTGTCACAAGATGAAGGACGCTTGATTTCTGCAAGTCGCAAGTTGGCTGAGCGAAATCGTAGAAATCGTCTTCTACTTCTTATGACACTGAGCGCTCTCTTTTTCATCGTCACTGTGATTGCGCTTCAGGCAACGATATACCCTATCTTGCTTATGCAAACCGCACGTATGGACGGATATCCAGTGTCGGTTGGTGCACTCAAAATCAAGATCGAAGCATATGAGGTGACGAATCAGCGATATCGTTGGTGCTTTAATGCAGGAATCTGTTCGGCACCATCTAGTCAACTTACTACATATTTTCAATCTTCGGCGGATCATATGCCGATAACCGGTATTGATGCCATACAAGCCGCTGTTTTTTGCGATTGGATACAAAGACGCCTGCCAAAAGTCGATGAATGGCAATCTATTATCGAATTTACTGGCGTTAACGAAAAAATATCTCCAGAAATGGCAAATTTGTGCTATGAGAACTGTGAATCTTCTACAGGTAAGCCGCATGAGGTCGGTAGTTATCTCGATGGCATCACAGGAGGAATATATGATCTGATCGGCAATGTCTTCGAATGGACACGTACCGAAATGAACGACAAGTCGCACCAGGGTAATGAATGGACCTACGCGAAGTCGGCACCGGTGCCTTCTGACCTAGCGATTGTAGGCGGAAGTTACTTGTCTGATGCGCGTGGTGCGCTAGTAGCAAGCAGGCAAAGCGGACAGCCCGCGGAATATGTTGGCGTTCGTTGTGTTGAGACCTTAGAACTTCACTAACAACCATTTCTTCTATTACGCTCAGTTAGGAGTTGGATTATGTCAAGTCTGTCGAGTAACGACCGTATTATATTCGAACAGAGTGGTGAATACCTAGAGTATACCTGTCATTATCGTGATGACTATGATAATGAATGGGTAATTGAGATTGTTGGCACGAAAGAAGAAGTAGAATCGATTGCAGAGAAGAAGAGATTGATACTGAATGCTTATCCAGAAGAAAGCTTAGAATTTCAGGATATAGTGAACAAGCTCAGCGAAAGATCTGAATCTTCAGCAAGCGAGAATGGAGATGTACCGGAAGAAATACTGAATCAATTTCCTGGCATGACTGTAGCCGTATCACTCAAAAATATTTCACGAGCGGATCAGACACATGCCATTGATATTCGGTTCGATCCTCGCATCTTCAAGAAGCGGCATCGCTGGAGATTTGATCTGAACGTAGCAACTACAGACTTTGCTATCTCAGTAACGAATATCCAGGGTCAAGTTAATTGGTACCTCTGGCCCAAAAACGGTAGCCGATGGTTTGCAGACGTCTGGCGCGTCCAAGATGGTAATCCGACCGAATACGATATGGTGACTGTAGGCGTTCGCGTCGATTAGCCAACTTGTTCGCCATCCTCATCGCCGCACCCCACCCCGGCGACACCGCTATGCTGCGCGACCAGGCTGCCATGATCGACGCGCTGCTGGCCCGCGGGTTCTCGGCGGACCAAATCCTTTGCCTGCACGGCCCGCTGGATCGCCCGCTGGTGCTGGCGACCTTGCAGGCGGCCGGCCGGCGGGTCGCTGGCTGGCGAGAGGGCTCGGTCTTTCTGCACGTCAGCGGCCACGGCTTCTTCGTCGGCGGCACGCCGGAAACGGCCCGGCCCGGCCTGCTCTTCACCGAGTCGGACGATGTGACCGACGACGGCCATCTCTTCTGGGAGGATTTCTTCGCCGCCCTGGCCCTGCCATCAGGCATGCGGTTGACCCTGCTGCCCGACCTCTGACACGCCAACCTGTTGGCGGGCCGTGCGCCTGCCAATGCTTCGGTCCTGGCGATGAAAGCTCATCCTGGCGCAGAACTGGCCTGCCGTGCGCACAACTTGCCGCCCACCCATTCGGCCGCGCCGCGCGGCGTCATCTCCTACTACGCCACCGCCGCCCTGGCCACCGCAACCACCCTCGACGACTGGCTGAACCGCTTCAGTAGCCTTGTCCGGCAGGATGTGGATGCTGGCCGGCTGCCGCGCTTCTATCAACCAGACCTGCACCTGCTGGGCGACAGCTATCAGCCTGCGCCAGGAACGACCGGACTGCCATAGATCGCTGTAATGCCGCTCTTATTCCCATTGCCAGGCAAGGAGAAAGCAACAAACCACCCCAAACACCCACCCCAATCGACGTCTGCCACCCGGCATCCACAGCCCACCCCTCTCGAGGAGGAAACACTATGCCCAGCAAGCTCTCTGTCCACATCCGTGATTATCCCGACGGCATCTGGGATGTCGTCCGCCGCATGCAGCCCCGCGTGGTCAAGGTATTCAACCACACCAGCGACATGAACATCGACACACTCACGCGCGTCGCCAAACCGCTGGTCGTCTTTCGCCAGTTCACTAAGAACAATGATTTTCAGGCCCACTCCGCCGATGAGTTCGTAGCCGAATTGACCCGCGACGGCGGCGGGCTGAGCAAACTCGCCGGCAAAGGCATCCTGTGGGAAGG
>CAYQJH010000185.1:0-6653 GCA_964417755.1 uncultured Planctomycetaceae bacterium | reverse complement strand
GCAGCGAGACGATCGGCGTCCTGTCGGACACGGGCAGGCGGTCGCGGTACTCCTCGATCAGACCGCGCCACTGGTGCGCGCCCACGGTGGTGCTCACGACCCCTCCTCGCCCTCGACCCTCATCACGCCGACGACGGCGCGCACGGCGTCGTGCGACCGCAGCTGCTCGATCGTCGCGGCGAGCGCCGAGTCGTGCGCGCGGTGCGTGCGGACCACGAGCCGCGCCTCGTCACGCCGGACGACTTCCCGCGCCCAGGCCTTAGCCTGCGAAGGGCCGGTAGCGAATCGCACAGCCTCGCCGGCGGATGCGGCGTCTAGAGGGTCGGCCCGAGCAGCCCGCTCCGCAAGCTGCGCCGCCTCAGCAGCATGCGCCGCAGAAGACAACGGCCATGGCACATTGGCCAATTGCTCCAGCAGGGCGGTTCGCGCCGCCACCGGCTGCCACAACCATACCGCCGCCGCAATTGCCGCCGCCCAGGCAAAGGCCGGGCGAACCCATCGCACGATCTGCGGGGGGTTCCAGGCAGCCTGCTCGCCCTTCTGGGCAATGGCCGCCCCCAATGCCACCCAGAAAACCATCGCTGTAGCGGGAGTGAACAGGCTGAACTCGACGAGGTTGTGCAGCACGAACCCCACCAGCCCGCAGCCGAGGCAAATGTCCATTGCACTAACTGCACCGGCCGGAGCGCTTCCAGCAGGCGCGGCGCCGCGTGTGGCGGCCGGCGGCATGGCGGCTTTCTGTGAGTTTTGCCGAACTGCCGCTGTCTGCCGCCATGCTGCCTGATATTGGGCCAACGGTTCCGCAAACCACAAAGCCGCCCATAGCATGGCTGCCAGCACCGCTACGGGCAGAAGAACATCGATGAAGATAACGGCCAGACTTGTCGTGCCGGTTCCAAACACGATCATCGATGTCGCCGTCAAAATGACGACGACTGCCAGCACCCAATGCTTCAGATTCTCCCGCGGAGATTGGGACTGAGAAGACAGAGAATCGCCGATATTCTGTGCTGTTGCCGTTTGCGAAAAGGCCTGTTCAGGCCTTTGCATGCGCGGCTGGGCCAACTTCCAAAGGCCCACAACTACGACCGCCACAAACAGCAGTCCTCCCGGCAGGCCGTATTCGGCAATCGCCTGCGCGATGAAGTTGTGCGGCGTCTTCACTGCTTCCTCCGCAGCCGGCCGGCGCACGGCCAGGTAGGCAGAGGGGAAGTTGCCCGGCCCGACGCCCAGCAGCGGATGCTGCCTGGCGATCTCGGCCGAGGCTGTCCAATAGTGCCAGCGGAATGTCAGGCTGGTGCCGGGCAGGCGATCTTTCGCCAGGCCATAAGCCACCACGCCGGCCAAGCCCAGAATGATGGTCAGGGCGATAATCATCGCACTTGCCTTCCAGCGGCGGGCGAAGGCGTGGCCCCACAGCAGCAGGATCGCGGCAGCCGCCAGCGTCAAACCAGCCATCGCGATGCCCGCCCGGCTGCGCGTCAGCGGTAACACCACCAGCGGCAGGGCGGCAAGAATGGCCGCCGCCACGGCTGCCAGCGTCGGCAGGTGAATCTGGCCCCGCCCAGCCTGTTGCTTCCACTGCGGGCGCAGGCCAATCGCCCGTTTCAGCTTGGCAATCGCCAGGCCCAGGCCAGCCATGCTCAGCACGATCATCAGTGAGGCGAAGATGTTCGCCAGGCCGAAGTAACCAAACACGGCCCGGTCGAGAAGGCGATTGACAAACGCGCGGGCCTGTGGCGAGGCCGGGTCGTAACCCGCTGCCCGCAACTGCTGGTTTTGCTCAGAGACGAATGCCCGGACAAAGTCGGGATTCTCCACGAAGTACTGGTAGAAGCCCTTCGTCGCCAGCGTGGCCGCCACAGCCGTCAGTACGCAAATCAGCAGGACAAAACGAGTGCGCCTTCGGAAGAGTTGAATGGAAAGAAATCCCGCCAGCAGCAGCGAGGTCTGCTCGATCCAACTGTCCAGGCCGGCCCGTTTGTTGGATGCGCACAAGGCTGAGACAAGACCCAGCGCGATGAACGCGGCGATCATCGCCCCGATGATTGGCTGGTGAACCGTCAGCCGCCCGGAGACTGCCGTGCTGGTGAGATATATTGCGGCGATAATCAGGATGGCTACCGCAAACGTCACGCGGGCCAACTCACTCTTGTCGACAATTGCGCGCTCACCGGCCTGCCCAGCCTCCCGGCTACCGCCCTCTGCCGCCGCAGCCGCGGCAGTGACCACACTGCCCCCGGCCCCGAACGGAATCTCCGCCAGGAAAGGCCGCGCCGCCAACACCGCCAGCAGCATGACGATGGCGATGCGCTCCAGCGGGCAGGACACGTGCAGGATGCGGGACGAGTGCAATACTTCCCTGCTATTGGCCGATGGGTGCCATGCTTCCGCGTCGTTGTCGTTGGCGGAAGCATGTCCTCGTTCCACCGCCGACGGGGTGCCATGCTTCCGCGTTGTTGTTGCATGCGGAAGCATGTCCTTATCTGTCCTGTTTCGCCTATCTTCCATCTGTCGTTCCATTCGCATTCATCTTAATCTGCTCAGGTCCAACTGCGGGAACGACTCCCGGTCGATTCTCAACGGTTCATCTCCGCCCGTTGCCCACGCCCGAGCGCTGGACCACTGCCAGTCCTCCGGCATGGCCACCAACTTCCGCCGGACGGGGTTGCCATGAATGTAGTCGAGCTTCTCATGCACATCGCGGACCGACCTCATATTGCGGTCGTATCCGCCGCCTCGCTGCCAGAAGCGATAAGCAAAATCGCCATTGGGCTGCACGTCCCGCAGGCGATCCAGGAATTGCGGCGCCTGCTTGGTCAGCCAGCGAATCGCTCGCTGCGCTACCGGCAACTTGAGCGACTTCAGTATCGGACTGATTCTCGTTCCCTCGTGCGGCCAGATCAACAAGTGCACATGCTCGGGCATGATGACGTAGGCCCAGAGGTCGAAAGGATGCCTGGTTCGAGCACGGTCGAGCGAGTCCAGGAACCATAGACACGGCTGGTCCTTCTTGAGAAATGGTTGACGGTTGAAGCACGAGAAGGTCAGGCAATGGACGTCCCACGGTTCATCCCATCGTTTGCATAGTTTGCGATGTGAAGTATCAAGGTTCATGGTCAAAGTACGTCAGCAACATGCAATTCGAGGCTCAGGAAGACATGCTTCCGCAAACGGCGCGGAAGCATGGCACCCAACCATCAAGTTAATGGGCGGCTGGCCGACGAAAGTCGGCTGTCGCCTCAGGAAACGGCAGATCCCGCCAATTGTCACAGTGGATCCAATTCGCCACCCACTCAGCGCGGAGATACTTCTCATCCTTCTGCTCATGCGACTTCAGCAATACATACAAGGATTCCGGCGAAATCTGCTGTCTCTCTATCCATCTCCTGAAACAGGTAATAAGTGCCGGCATCTCGCCAGTACTGAGGTAGCCCAAGTCAGTCGTCATGGCACATCTTGCGACCCTTTCTACACACTCCTGATCGTTGAACGTCGAAATCGCGTAAAGCGCTCCGGACCGGTAGCAGCTGTCGATGACGTCCAAAATATGAAGAAGCAGGGCTCGGTCCTGCGGCAGGGAAGAACCGGCGAGAATAATCGGATACAGTTCGGCTTTATCACCACTTGCGGGCCATTCTATTTGCCGAAATCTGTCCATATACGTCTTCGGTGGTTGCTGGAGCGGCTTGGCAGAGTAAGCAATTTGAGCGTCCTGTGTATCTTGGCTCCGGAATCCAAACCGAAATATGATGTCCAGCGCGTATAGGGACACATTCGGGTAATACAGATGTACTAACCGCGATAGCAGGTCATGAGACTTGGGCTGCTGTGCTATCTTCCAAGTCCAGCCGTCATAGGTCAATTTCACGGCACCAGCCGGCAGCGGCCAGTCCATCTGTGCCCCAGCACTCTCGGGAAACTCATACTCGTCCATGCCATCTCCTTATTCCTCGTACTTCTGTTTGTTGCAGAAGCCAAGCCCGAGGAGAAACTGGCGAGAAAACAACGACGAATCCGGACGCACTCTAGTTCTGCTCGGAACCTGTCATAGAACAACGAAGACATGCTTCCGCAAACGGCAACAACGCGGAAGCATGGCACCCAAAGTTTACGTTACCAGCGTCACTTCGCGTCGCCCAGTTCCAGCAGGGCGACTACCGCCAGTATCGCTATCGTTTGCACCAGGATCAGGATCGCGCCTAGTGAATCGGCTACTCTGGACAGCAGCGTGGCGGCGATGGCGGTGGCGGCTGTCACCATGTAGATCGTCAGAACCGTCGAGCGGACGCTCATGCCGCGACGCAGCAGGCGATGCGAAAAATGGTGGCGGTCGCCGATCATCGGGTTGCGGCCTTCGCGCAGGCGAATGATGATGACGCTCAGGGTGTCGTACAGCGGCATCGCCAGCAGCACCACCGGCACGAACATGCCATAAAGATAGTGCGGCTGCCCCCATTGCACGTATGTCGTCAGGCAACTCAGGACGCCCATCATGTAGCCTATGACCAGCGAGCCCGCGTCGCCCATGAAGATCTTCGCCGGCGGGAAATTCCATATCAGAAAGCCCAGCAGGCTGCCCAGCATCAGGCAGACCCAGGCTGTGACGAATATCTGCCCGATGCTGGCGGAGGCCCCCAGCAGGGCCAGGCAGCAGATGGCCGCCACGCCGGCTGACAGGCCATCCATGTTGTCCAGAAAGTTGAAGGAGTTGGTAATCAGCACCAGCCAGATTATGCTTAGCGTGCAACTGACAGCCGGGCCGGCGATGGTCAGGATGCGCACATCGAACCAGATGACCACCACGGAGCAGACGACGATCTGGGCAGCCAGCTTGGCCCAGGGGCCCAGGGCGTAGCGGTCGTCGATAATGCCAACAACGTGCAGGATGAAGGCGCCGCCGAGGATGGCCACGCCCATGGTGGCCTTCTCAGCCGCCCCGGCGACGTGTCGGCTTATGCTCTCGGGCAGCCAGAACGGCACGGACGTATTGGCCCAGAGGGTTGCCATCGCCAAGGCCAGCAAGCTTGGGCCCAGGATGGCTGCAAAGATGGCGCAGCCGCCCAGAAGCGGCGTTGGTCCGACGTGGGCCTTGTGCCGGCCAGGGATGTCGATCAGGCCGAAGCGATTGGCCACTCGCCCCGCCAGCGGCGTTGCCAGGAAGCTGATGCCGAAGGAAAGGACGACGGCCACCAGGCCTGCCCAGAAGACAATCATGAGTGATTCTCCTGCTCTATCTGCTTGCGCATCCGTGTGCGGGCGGCGGTCAGAAACGAGTCATATCTGCCCGATGCATAGTCGGGAAACGTCCAGGCCAGCGCCTGCCACCCGTCGCGGTGGTACATCAGCGTAACCTCGGCAAACACGCCGCCGCTTAGGTAAATGCGATGCGAAAAGTTCTTCATGCTCGCCAGGATGAGCTTGGATGACTCAATGTAACCGATATCCAGGTTGATCGGCCTGGCTGGAAAAAGGGGACCTTCAGCTTTGTTCTGTTCTTTTCGGAACTCATCTTCCATCGCGTTGGTGGCCTGCTTTGCCGAGGCCAGGATGTCGCCGCAGACGAGGCTATCAAACGCGACAAACCTGCGGTAGAGCGGATGGCCCATCTCCCGGTCGTAGTAGGTGGTGAAGTTGAAAGCCATCACCTCGCTGGTGATGTCGAGGGGGCCAAAGCGACTGGCCAGCATGGCCGCCGCCTGGTCGAACAGCTCCGGCCTGGCGGAAATCATGCCGCAAATCAGCTTAACGCGTGGCGCTATGGAAGGCTCAGCCATATCGGCCGATTCTCGCGATATGCCAGCGGCGTGTCAACCTTACGACTGTTCACCACAAAGACACTAAGAGACTAAGAACAGCAAGAAAGGAAAACGACTGTCACGGTTTGCGTCGAGGGCAAGAGCGGGCCTGCCCTTGCAGTGTGTCTTGCAACAGAAAGCCGTTCCGGTCTGTTTTGCCGTTCTTCGTGTCTTCGTGTCGTTGTGGTGCGCCGTCGCGTTACGCGCTGGCGGCCCGGCTGTCCAGGAAGCCTTCGAGCTTGCGTGCCCGCACCGGGTGCTGCAATTTGCGGATGGCCTTGGCCTCCACTTGCCGCACGCGCTCTCGCGTGACCTTGAAGATCCGCCCGACTTCCTCAAGCGTGTACGTGTAGCCGTCGCCAATGCCATAGCGCAGCTTGATGATCTCGCGCTCGCGGTAGGTCAGCGTCTTGAGCACTTCCTCGATGCGGTCCTTGAGCATCTCGGTGCCGGCTGTCTCGATGGGGCTCTGGGCGGTCTCATCCTCGATGAAGTCGCCGAAGTAGCTGTCCTCGCTCTCGCCGACCGGGCGGTCCAGGCTGATCGGGTGCCGCGAGATCTTCAGCACGCGGCGGGCCTCGGTAATGTTCATCCCAGCCTGCTCGGCGATCTCCTCAATCGTCGGCTCGCGGCCTAGCTCTTGAACCATCCGCTTGGAGATATTGCGCAGCTTGCTCATCGTCTCGATCATGTGCACCGGGATGCGGATGGTGCGCGCATGGTCGGCGATTGCCCGCGTGATGGCCTGGCGAATCCACCAAGTTGCATACGTCGAGAACTTGTATCCGCGGCGATATTCGTACTTGTCCACCGCCCGCATCAGGCCGGTGTTGCCCTCCTGGATGATGTCCAGGA
>CAYQJH010000184.1:0-6707 GCA_964417755.1 uncultured Planctomycetaceae bacterium | reverse complement strand
TATTCTGTGAATGGGCAGGGGAGTGGGTGGGGGGTGGCAAGGGGTATATTACATGACAGAAACCCAAGGCTGGATCATCATCATGCAGTTAGCCTTCATCATCGGTCTGCTCATGGCGAGGAAGTGACATGACCCGCAAGGAAGCCGCAGACAAGATCAGGGAATATCGTAGGCTTGGGGACAGAGTCCGGGCGGTCGAATTCTTGAAGGATTGGAAGTTCTACATCGGCGACAAGGGCGACGAGCCGATGGTCATCAAGATCAAGCACGACCAGGAATTCCTGAAGATGTTGCGGGAAGAGATGATCAAGAATCCGGAACAAGGCCCCAGGTAACTAGTCCACGAATTGCACGAATAACACGAAGAAGATAGCAGGCATCGTCAAGGCGAAAGAGATCGGATAAGCATGGTTGAATCAACTCAGAGCGTAATCAGCGCGGTCAAGTTGACCAAGACATTTCGCGACTTCTGGCTGCGGGAGAAGGTTACCGCGGTGGCGGAACTGGATCTACAGGTGCAGCAGAGCGAGGTGTTCGGCCTGCTGGGGCCTAACGGTTCAGGCAAAAGCACGACGATCAAAATGATCCTGGGCCTGCTGTTTCCCACGCGCGGGCGAATCGCCATCTATGGCAAGCGCCCCACCGACGTAGCGGTCAAGGCGCGCATCGGCTTTCTGCCGGAAGAGTCCTATCTCTACCCGTTCCTGGACGCTCGCGAGACGCTGGATTTCTATGGCCGGTTGTTCCATCAAGGCCGGCGCGAGCGAATCCGCCGCATCGACATGCTGCTGGAGATGGTGGGCCTTTCCAGCGTGGCCTACCGCCGAGTAGGGGAGTACTCCAAGGGCATGCAGAGGCGCATCGGCCTGGCCCAGGCGCTGATCAACGACCCCGATCTGCTGATTCTCGACGAGCCCACCAGCGGCATGGACCCTGTTGGCACGCGGCAGTTCAAGGACCTCATCCGCACACTGGCGCAGCGAGGCAAGACGATCATCCTCTCCAGCCATCTGCTGGGCGACGTGGAAGACATCTGCGACCGCGTCTGCATTCTCTATGGTGGAAAGCAGCGGGCGCTTGGCGGCATGGATGACCTGCTGACGCAGAACTCGATGATGCAACTTACAACCCCTAACCTCGATGCCCGAGTCCTGGAGAAGATTCGCAATCTGCTGGCCGAGGAGGGCCTGGACGTCCTGAACGTCACGACGCCGCGGGACAAGCTCGAGTCGCTGTTCCTGCGGATCGTCAAAGAAGCGCAGGAGCAGCGCCTCAGCACTGGTGGTGCGCTGGCCGGCGGGCAGGTGGCTGAGTTCCTTCGCACCAGCCAAAGCGACGCCAAGGAAGTCATCACCGAATTGGTTTCCGCTGCGCGGGAGCAGGAAGCCCAGCCTGAAAAGGCTGCGCCGGCAGCAGAGGCGACCGTCAAGCCTGCTGAGGCCCGGAAGGTGGTGGAAGACTTGATAACGCCAGCGGAGCCTGTTAAGCCCGCTGTGCCTGATGCTGGGCAGCCGGCACAGCCGGGGCGGCCATCGAGAAAGGCCGACCGCAAGGTGCTGGACGATCTGCTCAAGAATAACGATGAAGGTTCAGCAGGATGAGTGAGATTTCCATAGCCAAGAAGGCAACCGGTGGGCGTCGCCTTCGCCTGGGGCATCGCCTTGGCGCGGTGCTGCTGCTGGCCAACGTGAGCATCTGGGCATTGCTGCTGGTGATATACATTGCAGTGCCCGGCGCGCTGCGAATGGCGTTGGTTGGCGGCGGCATTGTCTTTGCGCTGCAACTGGCCATTTTGCTTGGCAACTCCGGCATCCGCGCGGTGGCCCGCCAGACGCTGGCCCAGTGCGTGCGCATGAAGGTGGCCGTGGCGTTCATCATACTGTTGGCTGGTTCGCTGCTGCTGGTGGCTGCGCGAATGCAGGGCGATGGTACGCTGGCTGGGCAAGCGCGGACCTTTCTGTCCTACAGCACGTTCCTGACCAGCCTGCTGCTGAGCATGGTCACGATCTTTCTGGGCGCAAGCCTGGTCAGCAACGACATCCGCGACAAGCACATTTTCCTCTCAGCCGCCAAGCCGCTGTCCCGCTGGCAGTACATCCTGGGCCGCTGGCTTGGCCTGGTGATGCTCAACATCATCCTGCTGGTTGTCGCGGGCTCCGCGATCTACTGCTACACGCAGCACATTCGCAGCCAGCAGCAAATCAATGGAAAGGCAATCGAGGCGGTAGATCGCGTCGCGGTCGAGACGGAAGTGTTTTCCTCGCGCGGCCGCGGAACTCCGCAGCGTGTGGATCTGGAGCAGATAGTCGATTCCCGCCTGCAGAAGCTTCAGGAAGAGCCGGCTAACTTCCGCTCGACGCTCAATGAATACAAGACCAAGTACAACCTGCTCACCATCGAAGCTGCCTACGACATGCTGCGCGAGGAATATCGAAAGCAGGCGGTGGCCCAGGCGCAATCGGTGGCGGCCCTGCCGGCTGAACTGGCCGGCCAAGTCCCTGAGCAATTATTCAGGGCGGAACAGAACAACCCGCCGTGGGCGCGCCGCTGGACGTTCAAGAACGTCAAGGCCGCCGGCAATGACTTTATCGGCGCTTGCAAGGTCAAGGGCGCGCCAATGGAGGACAAGGTCAACGGCGTGATGCTTCTTCAGTTCCAGGCTGATTCGCGGACGATGGGGCAATTGCTCTATGGCGGCCCGCTGCGCGTGGATCACCTCAAAGGCCGGGTCGAAAGAATACTGGACAATGCGTTCTGGGTGGGCTTCCTGAAGACCGAGGTTACCCAGACCGACATCGACAGCCTGACCGACGGCAAGGAAGCCCACCTGGTCATCGAGCCGACGATCCAGTTGACCTACAAGATCACCGGGACATACGACGAAGTCCGCAGTCTGTGGATGACGGTCAATCCGACGACCAACATGCACTATGTCCAGTGGCGATTCGATCCGCCGAACATGCAGGTGACGCTTACCGTGCCAGCCAGCGCCGCTGACGATGCGGGCAACATGAACGTGTACTTCATCAACCGCAGCAATTTCGGATTCAGCATCGTCGAGGACGACGTGTCGGCCCTGTATCGCGTGGACAGCTTTGGGTGGAACTTCCTGCGCTCGATCCTGCTTATTCTGCTGGGCTTGATGTTCCTGGCGGCGTTGGCGGTGCTGGCCGGCAGCATCGTGTCATTCCCGGTTGCCTGCCTGCTGAGTTTTGCGGTCCTGCCGTTTGCGCTGGCGCGCGAGTTCCTGGCCCAGGCGGTCGGGCAGATGGCCATGGACTACGCCACCTTGGCCCGGCTGTCCGGCGTAATCGTCGACTTGATGAAGATGGTCCTGCCCGACCTTCAGCGCACCAGTCCTGGTGACGCTCTGGTCGGCGGCCTGGACCTCTCCTGGATATTCGTTGGAGAGACGGCCTTCATGCAGGTAGCCGTCCGCACGCTGCTGGCGTTGATTTTGGCCTGTGTGATATTCGAGAAGCGCGAACTGGCCCGCGTGCAGGTTTAGCGGAGACGTAGCAATGACAAGCCGTCCGTATTGGATCATGGCATTCTGGCTGCTGCTGGCGGTGGTCCTGCTGGCTGGGGCCGGCATGCTCCAGGGCCGCCTCGACTCCGCCCGCGAAAGCCTCGAACTGGTCGACGCCGGTGACGCCGTGGGCAAGAATCATCCTGAGGTCACACTGCTCAATGCCATGCCCGGCGGCCTGCGCGCGCCGATCGTCAGCTACCAATGGATTCGTTCGCAGCAGCTCGTGCAGGAGGGGCGATACTATGATGCCCGGGATCGCGCCGAGTGGATCTGCGCTCTCCAGCCGAGGTTCCCGGCCGTCTGGGACTTCCACGCCTTCAATATGTCCTGGAACATCGCCGCGATGGGCCGGACGCCTGACGAGCGATACAACTGGGTCAATAACGGGATCGCCTTGCTGCGCGACCGCGGCATCCCGCTGAACCCAAAGAGCCTCATGCTTTACAAGCAACTGGCCTGGACGTACTTCTCCAAGATCGGAACCGATCTCGACGAGTATAACCAGTATTACAAGCAGCGACTTGCCGCGGAATTTCAGCACCTGCTGGGCAGCCCGCCTTTCGCGCCGACCGATACCGTCATCGCCGCCTTCAGGCCTATTGCACAAGCGCCCCTGGACATTTCACGCAAGCCCGATCCCGACAGGCCCATTCAGGCTGACAAGCTCAAGGAACTTCTTCAGGACGCCGACGTAGCCGCCTACACGGCCGCACTGGGCCAATATGGAATCGCCATCGACCAGGGCCTGCTTGATAAATGGAATCGCTTCAGCATGGACGACGCAGCCGCAATTGTCCGGGCTGTGCCCCCCGTGATCGACACAGCCGAGGACAAGGCCATATCCGATCTGATTAATGATCCGTCCACAGCAGCCCCTCGAGGCCGGACGCTGGCTTTTGTGCGCGCCCAGTTGCTATGGAACAGACACCACCTGGACCCAAAGTGGATGCTGCACATCATGGAGAAGTATCATGCCCCGCTGGACTGGCGCAGCGCCCAGGCGCACGCGCTTTACTGGCAGACCTACGGCAACAACGTCTGCCAAAGCGATGAGCGGGGAGATATTGACGCGGTCAATTCCGATCGAATGATCCAGTTCAGCCTAAAGGACCTCACGTGGTTCGGCAGGATGACGTACATCGAGAATCCGAACAATCCTGACTATCCGCGAATCGCCCGCTGCAGCGACATTCGCTACATCAAGCCGGCACACGAGGAAACCATTCGGTATGCCAAGGCCGTCTCGACGGCCCAGGATGTGGACTTCGACCAGAACGCGTTCGTCGCCGGGCATCGCTACTACCTGACGACCTGCATCCAGATGCTGTTCGCAGCGAATCGCTTTGCCGAGGCCCAGGAGTTGCTGGACTGGATCCGAAGCGAGTATCACATGACCGGCGGCATCTGGGACATCAAACTGCTGGAAGACTTCGTTGTCGCCACCATCAACAACGACGGTCGCCCGGTTCCCGCGACTGCCATCACGCAGATTACCGGTTCGATGGAGACGGCGTACGTGTCGGCCGCCGCCGGCGACGTGGCCAAGTTCCGCACAAGCTTTGAGCATGCCGCGCGGATATACGGCATCTTCAGCAAAGATGCGGTGGAGCGTCTTCGCTTCCCGCCTTTGCAGGAAATCGCCGGCAACCTTCTTCTGAACATCCTCATCGACCCGAGGGTCGTCGGCTATAACATGACGCTGGCCGAAAGGTCCAACATGTACAGCGTGCTGCTGGATGCCTGGCCGACGATGCTGGCTGCCATCTACGACCGCATCTCGCCGCAGTTGCGGAGGCAGTGCGAACTGGCCAATGTGAACTTTGAAAAAGCTTTCCCGGTTCCGCCTGGCTTGGCGGAGTTCCGCCAGTTCGAGCGCAGCCGCCTGACGCCCACGACGCAGATTGCGCATTAGCAATTGTGGTGCAGGCGTTCCGCCTGCAGTTATGCCAATGCCAAGGGGCGTGCAGGCGAGACGCCCGCACCACAAGACGGCGATGACTCATATTCCGAGACCTTACCCGTTAGCGCTATGGCCGTATTACTTCGGCGGCTCATATACCGCGATGCATACGATCTGCCGCAGGTAGAGCGGGCGCTCATCGACAAACTCCGCAGGCGTGATGTTCTCGGTCACATCCTCCCGCAACTCCGGACAGAAGCAAAGCTCGCCGTTGCGGACTCTGCCCCCGGCGTCCTGCACCCACACCGTCCTGCCCTTCAACGGGCGAAGCATCTCGGCGGCATAAAAGGGCGGCAATGGCTGGCCCTTGTAGACTATCTTGTAGCCCTGAGGCAGCTCCTGCACGCCATTTGTCGTTGATCTATCAGACATGGGGCCATCATTCTTTGGGAACCAGCCGGAAGTGCATGTGCGACATCATCGCAAGGTGATGGCAATCGCGTTCCCATTGGGCCTGGTCGCAATCGTACTCGGCTGCGAAAATGTCTTTCAGAGCTTCCTCGATCTTCGCCGGCGAGAGCCGCCTGGAATGCAGGCGATTGAATGCCGCCTCGAATTCTATGGTTGCATCAGCCACCGGCGGGCGGTCGGGAGAATGCAGGGCTTGCCTGGCCTGGGCTAATTCTTTCTCCGACAGATTGGTTAGCCCCCATCGAGCCAGCGTCTTGTGGTAGGCCTCCCCGGCGCTGTCGATCAGGTCCGATTGCGAGGGGTCTGCTATTGAATGCTTCATATTGATCCACTCCGCGGGCGTCGTTTGGTTCCGCCCGATCTGTCAGAGACAGCCCTTCATTACATCCGCGGTCATCCGCAGCCTGCGAATATATAGTACGCCGGCAGGGCGGGCTTGGATGGCAAAAAAAGAAACGCCGTCAGGTGACGGCGTTTCGTGATTCGACGTTTGCCGGCCATTAGCCCTTGCGGACGTTGATGGCCTTGGGGCCCTTGGGGCCCTGGGTCAGATCGAAGGTCACGGTCTCGCCTTCGGCCAGAGACTTGAAGCCTTCGCCCTGGATGTCGCCATGATGCACGAATGCATCAGTGCCGTCATCGGCGGTAACAAATCCGAAACCCTTGGTGTCATTGAACCACTTCACTTTGCCTGTTGCCATTGCTATGGCTCCTTGGAAATCAGCATTTCGGATTCGCGAGCTTAATCATCCAAGCCTTACTGAATCCGCTTCGTGAATTGCGTTCACATGCGGTATCTGGGTG
>CAYQJH010000183.1:0-6740 GCA_964417755.1 uncultured Planctomycetaceae bacterium | reverse complement strand
CTCCCACTCACTTGCCTCGACTCTATTCTCAGACACTACATCGCAACCGGCTTCCACTCAGCTAACGGCCGTCGGCCTTCTACTTTCCATACTCCGCCATGATGATGGAGTGAATGCCGCCGCGCGGCGTGAATCTCCCGGTGACTTTCATGCGTCTTGGATGGCAGGCGGCTACCAAGTCGTCCAGGATGCGGTTCACCACGTCTTCATAGAAGACGCCGGCGTTGCGATAGCCTTGCAGGTAGAACTTCAGGCTCTTGAGCTCGATGCACAGCCGGTCGGCGACATACTCGATCTCTATGGTGCCGTAGTCCGGCTGGCCCGTCTTGGGGCAGACGGAGGTGAACTCCGGCGCAATGTGCTGGATGACGTAGTCCCGGCCTGGATGCGGATTGTCAAATGTCTCAATATTCATGTCATTCTTACGAAGTTGCGAGGGCAAGATGCCCTCGCGTACACGCGGGCGAGACGCCCGCGCCACGTTGAACACTCCCCCTTGCTTCTGCAGGGGGCTTTCGAAGAAAGCCTACGCCTTCGCAATGTTGCGGTCAATAAGTTGGCCTATTCTTTCCGGCGATACCTCGCGAAGGCTCTGGACGACGATGTCTGCCTTGGCGAGCTTTTCCCGCGGCACAGTGCCAAGAATCGCCACCACAGCCGTGCCGGCCCGCCTGGCCGCCTCGACACCCACAGGCGCATCTTCAACCACGCAGCACTGCTGCGGCTGCAAGCCCAATTTGCCAGCGGCCTTGAGGAAGACCTCCGGGTGCGGCTTGCCCTCGTGAACCTCAAAGCCGGTCACGGCGGCATCGAAGAGGTCAGCACCTTCCTCGCGCAAGCATTGCCGCACGACTTCTACATTCTCAGGCGGGCCCGAAGAGCCAATAGCCAGCTTGAACCCGGCCTTGTGCAAGTCCTTGAGCAAATCCTCCGCCCCGTCCATCGCCGGGAAGTCGGCCAGGATCAGCTTGCGGTACGCTTCTTCCTTCTCCTGATCCCACTGGTGCATTTCCTGCTCGCTGACGTGGCCCCACCAGGCCTTGACGATCTCCCGGCTGGTGCGGCCGAACTGCTCGCGGAACATCTGCTCCGTCACGTTCACGCCATGAGCCGCCGCCATGATCTTCCATGATTCATAATGCGCCTGGTAGCTGTTGACCAGCACGCCGTCCATGTCGAATATAACGCCTTTGCCGTTCATTCTCTGCCTCTCATTTCACTGATACGAATCGAAAACCGCTACTATACTGCTGCTTTCGAGAAGATGCTATAAGTCATCAAGTCAAGTCATCTAGGCGCTAAGTTACAGCACTATCATTTCGGCAGCATTTCTGCTTTCCAATTGCATGTTGACCACGTGATGTCGGCAGATAAGATGATGCAAACAACTCCAGGAGAAGGGCTATGACAGGCACTGAGCTATCGGATTACTGGCGATTCACTGGCCCACAAAGGCTCGATAAAGCTATGCATACGCTGGAAGGTCTCCTTCAGGGAATTACGGCCGATGGACATGTCGAGCCCAAAGAGATCGACATGCTTGTGGGCTGGTTGACCGAACATGCGGAATTCGCAAATCATCATCCTTTTAATGAAATCATCCCGATGCTGAATACCTCTCTCAGCGATCAACAACTCGGGAAAGAAGAAGTATTCGATATCATGTGGCTCTGTTCGAAGCTTCGTACAGGAGAAGCCTACTTTGACTATGTTACTAGCGACTTGCAGCGGCTTCATGGCATAATGCATGGCATAGTGAGCGATGGAAAGATCACGAAGGAAGAATTGATTGAACTGAGTAATTGGATAACGCAGCATCAGCATCTCAAAACATGCTGGCCTTTCGATGAAATCGAATCGCTGATTACGTCAGTTCTGAGGGATGGCGAAATCGACAAAGACGAGCAGCGTTTGCTCATGACTTTCTTCCGACAATTCGGTATCGGCAAGAAGCACCGCGCGGTAGATCCGGTCGTGGCTGATATTGAGATGAACGTTGGCGGGTTGTGTGCTGTCTGTCCTGAAGTTGTCTTTTCAGGAAAGACATTTTGCTTTACCGGCGTCCTCGGCCGCTGCAAAAGGTCGGACGCGGAAGATCGGGTGAGGCAACTCGGCGGACTGGCTCAAAAGGGAGTGACGCAACAATTGGATTACCTGGTGATAGGTGCGGACGGGAATCCTTGTTGGGCATTTTCGTGTTACGGTAGAAAAGTGGAGCAGGCCATGGATTATCGCAAGTCAGGGAGGAAGAGTATCGTTCTGGTACACGAGATGGACTTCTGGGACGCCATGGAAGAAGTCCAAGCTTAGACGGATCATCGCCATGTCGGGGTACCAGATTGTTCATCTGGTCTGGTCATTCATTTCTCCGTGGGAGGCGGGCCAGGCAGCAAGAGCTTGTGAGACGGCTGTCCTATATGGGATCTCTTGCTTCCGCACAGGTTTTGTCCGCGCACCGCAATTCATTCCGTCTCAGCGACCAAATCCGCTACGATAGATGCAACAATGCTCACTCGGCGAACCAGCATCAAGACCGCCTTGTTTCTGATAATCCTTACCGGGTTGTACTTTCTTCCCGAGGCAATTCTGGCTTGGCAGAATCCGCTGGCTGCCGGCCTGGCGATGCTGCATGACTTTGCCCGTCTGCACCTGCTCTATGCCATGCTGCCGGCGCTGGCCATCGCGGCGATCATCTCCGCTTCAATCAACAGGCCGGCCGTCATTCGCTACATGACGTCGGCGGCTGGGCGGGGCGTAGCCTACAGCACAGCCGCCTTATCGGGGGCGATTCTCTCGGTCTGCTCCTGCAGCGTGCTGCCGCTTTTTGCGGGCATCCGCCGGATGGGGGCTGGCCTCGGCCCGGCCTGCACGTTCCTCTTTGCCGCACCGGCGATCAACGTGATGGCCGTCATCCTCACCGCTCGCGTGATGGGCTGGCAGATGGGCCTGGCACGCGGGGCAGCCTCGCTGATATTTGGCGTCATTATCGGCGTCATCATGAATCGCCTGTGCGGCAAGACCGAACAGCCAGCCAAGGCCCCTGACGCTGCAATTCCGGCAGAGCGCGCCTCCGTGCCTGCTCTGCGGGTGGCCGCGGTCATAGCAGGCTTGATGCTCATCACCGTGCTGCTGACCTTCTCGCCCAGCGGATTCAAGGGCCTGCTTCGCTGCTGCCCCGACGGCAAGACGGCTGTGGCCATTTCAGGACAAGTCATCGGCCAGGACGGCCAGCGATTTCATTATCGCGATCAGGCCGGGCAAGAGCAGGTTGTTGACGCAGACCTCGTCGAGGCGGTTGAACTGGATTCAACCTTCAACTATCGCCTGTACAGGAATCGCCTCGCTCTGGCGGGTCTGGCTGGGTTGGTGCTGCTGGTCATGCTGGCGGCCTGGTTCAGCCGCAATGACCTGCGGCAATGGGGCCAGGAAGGCCTGCTGCTGGCCAGGCAGATTCTGCCAATGCTGCTTGCGGGCGTGTTTCTTTCGGGCCTGATCTTAGGCTCGCCGGGGCAAGCAGGCCTGCTGCCGAAAGGGTGGGTCGCCGGCGCTGTTGGCGGCAACAGCCTGCAGGCCAATGCCGCCGCCGCGATGGTCGGCGCGGCCATGTACTTTGCCACCTTGACCGAAGTGCCCATAGTGCAAGGCCTGATGAATTCAGGCATGGGTCACGGCCCCGCCTTGGCGATGCTGCTGGCCGGGCCGGCTATCTCGCTGCCTTCCCTGCTCGTGCTAGGCAGCCTCATGGGCTGGCGCAAGACGCTTTTGTACGCCGCATTGGTGGTAGCAGCAGCGACGTGCTGTGGCGTCGTCTTTGGCATTGCGTACCCATAGGCAGGATACGCTCATCGCACTCATCAGTCTTTCTCGCACGCTGCCTAGGCATTCTCCTCTGCTGCAACTCAGGCCGCAGGTGGGCCCGTCTCGACAGGAAACCCAGCCTCGCCCGCACTAAGATTCAGCAAAGATCAGGGGTGGCTGCGATGGCAGGCAGCCGACTTATGAAAGGGCAGGACCATGTTTAAGAAGTTCCTCTCGGTGGTGACTCTGGCGGCCTTCCTGGGCGGCGCGACGTTCCTCGTCGGCTGCGAGAATGGGAACGACCGCAACAATGACAAGTTCAAGATGGAAACCGACAAGAGCAAAGTTGAGGTCAAGACAAAGGATAAAGATAGAGACTAATGCCATATTGCTGAGCGAAACGATGGTAGGGTGCCGTGGTTTACGGAGCGAAGCGAAGTAACCACGCTTTATCGGCAACGTGGTTGCTTCGTCCCTTCGGGACTTCGCAAACAACGGCACCGTGTTGTACACAGCCGGCAGCGCCGATAAACTATCTGGATGTTCGCCATTGGACAAACCTCTGGAAGGACTCTGGATAATGAGGCAGCCGGCTAAGCAGGCCAAGTCACGTGCAGTCTCGCTGCTCAGCGCATTTCCTACCAGGCCTGCTGCGCCTTCGACGGCTGTAGCCATCGCCCTCTGCCTTGCGGCGCTGGCAAGCATGGCCGTAGGCTACATGCTGCTGGCTGCCGGCTTTGGCGCGGTGGCGGCAGCATGGCTGATATACGTCAGACTTCGCCCCGCCCCGGAGTCACTTACACGCTCATCGCCCAGGTTACCTATGGCGGTTGCAATGCTGGCTGTCGTGCTGACAACCATCGCAATGCTTCCGCCAAACACCCAGAAGCCCGGTGCCGATCAGGTCGGCACTCACACCCTGCTGTTGGCCGGATTGCTAACATCCGCAGCCGCCTTGTTCAGCCCACTCATCGATCGCTTTTTGCGGCGCCGCCCTGTCGTCCTCTGGCTGGTTCTCATCGCCGGCAGTGCCGCCTTCACGTGGGCGGTCTACGGCAGCCTGATCGAGGCAAGATGGTTCCCCATCGACGACCATGAAATCATGAGCTTCCTGGGGCCAAAAGGCGAGGTCAGGTTGGCTGACATCCCCGCAGTGCTGATGACCACCGAGGTGGGCTCACCCGGCGGGCCTCAGCCGCGATACCGCCCCTCCTACTACTTCTTCAGAATCCTGGAGACTTCCCTCTGGAGCGATTCTGCCTTTGCCTGGCACCTCTCGCACCTATGCCTGCTTGCGATTTCGCTCGTGCTGTACTGGCGATTCTTCACGCGCTGGCTGGGCATGTTGCCGGCTGCAATGCTCATCCTGTTCATGATGACGTACTTCTTCTGGACGGACATCTGGAATCGCCTAGGCCCGGCTGAGGCTTATTGCGTAGTTGGCGTCGGCATGTTCCTGCTGGCCTACCTGGCCATCTGGCGGCGGATCCACAATCCGCTTGCGGCATGCGCAAGCCCATGGAGTTCAATTGGCCTGTGGCTGGGTTTGACCTTCGGCGCCATGCTGGCCATGGGTGCAAAAGAGAGCTTCCTGTTGATGCTCCTGCCGATGTGGGTGCAGGCTGTCGCCGCCCTGCTACGGCGCAGGGCAGCCATCACTGCGGCAATCTGCACGCTTATCGCGACCACTTATGGCATATTTATCGCGGCAGATGTCTCCATCTCCATCGCGAATCGCGGCGGCGATGTATACCATCAGGAGGTCAGTGCCTCCAGCCGGCTAGGCCTGCTCTGGACCGGCATTCAAGGGGCTCTCCAGCCGCTTGCCTGGTGGGACTGTACGCTGGGCGTCCTGCTGATCGCACTGCCGATGCTGCTGCTATTCAAAGGCCCCCGCCGGCGAATCTTTCGCCGGGCGTCGCTGCGGGCGGGGCTGGCCTTCATTGGCCTGGTGGCCCTGTACGCATTTCAGGTTGTTTTCTACAAGCCCGGCGGAAGCATCGTGGCCGCCTACCCAACGCAAATGCGGTACGACTTTCCCGGCGTGCCTGCCAAGGTGCTGCTGGCGGTGGCTGCGGTTGTCTTTGTGCTGGCTGTCTTACGAAAGAGCGGGCTTGCGCCATGGATCGTCCGCAGCCTTCGTGCCGGCCTGGCAGGCGCCCTGCTGATCCTGACCATCCACGCAGGCTACGGTCCCATCATGGCCCGGGCGGAGGCCTACTCGCAGGCTACGCAATCGTGGACAGCTTCCCTTGAGCGCAGCATCGACATTGTCAAGAACGATCCCACACGGGCCATCGTGCTTGTTCCGCACAGTGTTGAAAGCGATTATGAACCCGTCGACTCGGTGCAGCGTTTCATGCGCGCCAAGGGCGTCAGCAACCCGATGTTTCTGGACCTCCGCGCCGTGCGCAGAAATGCCGATGACCAGCAATCGCAGGACTTGGCAAAGACGCTTATGCGCGTTGCAAGCGAAGGCGGCACCATCAGCCCATCGATTCATGTCGATAGAGGCTTCAGGCCGTGGAGTTCGCTGCCGGCCAATGTCAAACCATATGGCATTGGCCTGTCCGGCTACGTAGACATTGGCCGATATGATAATGCCGGCGTTCTCTGGCCGATCTTGCCGACTGAACAAGCGTTTTCGAGTCCCAAAACCAGATGAAGACACAGCAAACAATGCCCCTGCAATCCGACAATCACTCGCCACAGCCGCTGCGGACGACCGACAGCCTCATCAGCATCGTCGTGCCATCGTATAACGAAGCCGGCAACGTCGCCGTGCTCGCCGAGGCTGTCTCAGCCGCTCTGGCCGGCTGCAACTACGAACTGATCTTCGTGGACGACGGCAGCAGCGATGCCACCTTTGAAGAGATTGCGGCAGTGGCCAGCCGCGATGGCCGTGTGCGAGCTATCTCCCTCTCGCGCAATTTTGGCCATCA
>CAYQJH010000182.1:0-6773 GCA_964417755.1 uncultured Planctomycetaceae bacterium | reverse complement strand
TGGCCAGGCCGTCTGCCTCGACCGGCATTGTCGGGGGCTTGCTCGTGGAAGAGCCGCAGCCTCCTATCACCATTGCCACCATCAGAACCACGGCATATACAATTCGAGAATTACTCGACATGAAGCAGACCTCCTGCATGAAGAAGTTGATTCTTTTGAAAACAGCCTGCGGTAAATTGGCCATCATGCCTGGACCCCTTGATTATCTCAGACCCACAGGTCTTGCTGGCATATCTTCTATGCCAAGATGAGGATAAGGTCAAATAATCTTTGCAGAGTAAGCCTCAGTTGCAGGAGGCAGTTGTGGTGCAGGCGTCTGGCCTGCAGATCCTGACACTGCCAAGACGTGCAGCTGAGATTGGTGCTTAACCTTGAACATCCACGGGGGGGCGCGGCTTGAGGAGGGAAGCAATGATGCCGCCAGCCAATATAACAAAGATCACAGCCAGCGTGATGGGCGTCTTGCCTGGCATGTCTTCTATAAGATCCTTCAGCAGCATCTTGATACCGATGACGGCCAGCAACACAGCCAGCGACACGTTGAGATAGTGAAAACGCTTGAGCGTGGCCGAAAGCGCGAAATACATAGACCGCAGGCCCAGGATGGCGAAGATGTTGCTGGTGAAGACCAGGAACGGCACGTCGGTGATGGCCAGGATGGCGGGTATCGAATCGATGGCGAAGATCACGTCAGCGCCTTCCACAGCCAGCAGCGCCAGCGCCAGCGGCGTCAGAAAGAAACGCTTATTCTGGCGCACGAGAAAATGATGCCCGTGATATCCATCCGTCACCGGCAGGAATCTCCGCATCAGTTTAATCAGCGCGCTCTTGGAGGGGTCCGCTTCCTTCTTGGACAGCAGCATGTGCAACGCGGAATAGATGAGGAAGGCCCCGAAGACATACATGATCCAGTCGAAGGTATGAATCAGCGCCACGCCGCCTATGATCATGACAGCCCGAAGCACGATCGCCCCGAGAATTCCCCAGAAGAGGACTCGATGCTGATAGATCGCTGGAACGCCGAAATGGCTGAAGATGATCGCCATTACAAAGATATTGTCGGCGCTGAGGGACAATTCCACGACATAGCCGCTTAGAAAGAGCATAGCTGCTTCGCGCCCGGAAAGATGATGCGCGTTTGCCAGCCAAGGCGCATTGCTTGCAAAGAGGAAATAGACGATGACATTGAACACCAGCGCCAGCCCGACCCATCCGGCGCAGAAAAACAGCGATTCCTTCATCATGACTTCGTGGGGCTTGCGATGAAACACGACCAGGTCAAGCGTGACCGCCAGCACCACGAACGCGAGAAAACCAGCCCATACCCAGACCATCTATTACGCTCCAAAAATGATTCCAGCCGCACCAAAGCCCTCCGGCGGAATCGCCGCAGCAGCGCGTATTCAGTCATCTTCCGGCAAGAACTTCGGCGCGTTCGCAATCAATGTAGTGCGCGGGGGAGCCATTGCAACATCTTTCTTGGAGTCTCTTGCTAAAGGCACGCATCACTTGTTCGGCAGCAGGACCACCTTAACCGACTGTCTGCTGGCGAAGGTCTCGAACGCTTGCTGCACCTGGTCGAATCCAAAGGTATGCGAAACCAATTTGCTCGCCAGGCCGCGCCTGCGGCGGATGAATTGCTGAAGGTCTGCCGCGTCATTGAGGTTCATGTGCCAGCAGCCCAGAAGCGTAGTGCCCTTGCGGATGAAGTCGTCGCTTGGAACGATGGGCACCTGCGCCTGGTTCTCGCCAATGATCGCGATCTTGCCGCGAATCCCGGCCAGGTCGATCAGCAGCCTGAGGGCCTCGCTTCGCCCGGAGCATTCGACGCCGGCCATCACTCCCCTGCCATTGGTGGCCTGCACAAGTTGCTGGCGAAACTGCGGGTCATCCGGCGACAAGACAATCTCAGCCCCGATATCTCGCGCCTTCTCAAGCCTATATGGCACGGGGTCAATGGCAATCACCCTGACGCCACTGAAGACCGCCAGAGCGGTAGCGCCCATGCCCACAGGCCCCAGCCCGCTGATGACCAGGGTGTCATAGGCGCGCACCGCCAGGCGTTTGATTGCCTCGTAAGGCGGCCCCAGGCAGCAGCACATGAGCGAGCCAAGCACGTAATCGATATCATCAGCGAGCCTTATGCACATTGCATCAGCCACCCGCGTATACTGGGCGAACATGCCGTGAATCGCAGGCCGATTCATACAGAATATCACATCGCCGCGGAGGCAGTTCTCGCATATCCCGCAGGCTGCCAGCGGCGCCAGCACTACGCGGTCCCCCACCTTCACGCGCTGGCTGCGCGCCACAGCCACCACCTCGCCGCTGGCCTCGTGGCCATTGTTGACCCATTCGCCCTGGCCGTGGAAGGCCCACATATTCGACCCGCAGATAGGCGCCGCGTGGATCTTGACGATCACCTGGTTGCCCTCAGGCGCAGGCACGTCCTGCTCTGTCAGCCATGCCTTACCGCCGCCGGTCGCGACGACCTTCATGCGGGTAGGCAGCGCCGGCTGCGGCTGGGTTGACCAGATCGCCTCCAGGGCCCGCCCTACCGTGCCGGCAGCCTGCTCCGCGGGCATCTGGCGCAAGCTTGCCTCGAATGGCTCGCACACCACCGGCCCGTCATAGTTGATCTTGCGCAGGGCAGACATGAAGCCGCCGATGTCGATCACGCCAGTGCAGCCCGGAAGGCGGCGCTGCGTGTCCTGCTGCTGATCCACATCGAGGCCCGCCGGCGCATCGCTGACATGCACATACACGACCTGGGCATCGGTCAAGGCCTCTATGTCTTCGGTGTTGCCCAGGGACGTATGCCAGTGCCAGCTATCCAGCAAGAGTCCGCAATTTGGCCCGACTGCCTCGCATAGTTCCAGCATCTGCTCCATCGTTCGGATGAAGGCATGCTTGTGCCCGGATCGCAGCGTCTTTGGACCAAGGAATTCCAGCCCAAGACGACAGCCATGATCTGCAAGCACTTTGGCGCAAGGCCCCAGCCGCTGGAGGTGATACGCGAAGTTCGCTCTGTAGGCGAGTTCATCATGGAAGGGCCATATCCACATGTAGAATCGCGTCAGGCCCACATCCGCCCCGAGCCTGGCCACCGCGGGCAGAACCGAAAGGCCCTGCTGAAATTCCTCCTGCGAACCGCGCCATTCCACCGGCAGCGCCATGCCTCCAGGCCGCAGGCCATGCAGGGCATACAGTTCCTTGTAGTAGCTGGCGGGCCGGCCCGTATCCAAGTCGCAATCGAGACCCGCAAAGCCGTGATCCCTGGCCAGCACCAACCCTTGTTCCCAAGGCACGCTGATCCCCGCATTCCATAGATTCAGGCACTTGAACATATTGTTATCCCCGATGAACAAGCATAGGAAGCCCGCTGCGGAAGCAGAGGTGTCCCACGCCTCCATGTGTCGATTTCATTGGTTCAGCGTTTGCCCGCTGAGGCATCTAAAGCCTTCTGGATATATCCTTCCAGCTCGGCTGCCCGGTGCGCCGCCGTGTGCGAGGCCAGAACGCGGCGGCGGGCATTTTCGCCAATCATCCGAAGTCCGTCGGCGGCGAAGTCTGTGAAGTACCCCAGTACCTGCCGCGCGTCGGTGGCGACGAGGACTTCCGAGCCGATCTCGAAGATTTCTTCCAAGCCCGGCCAGTAATCGCTGATGATCGGCGTGCCGCAGGCTGCCGCCTCGAAGATTCGCACCGATGGCGAGTAGCCCAGGCGAATCATCTCGGCGCGGGTAACGTTCAGCGTCGCCGATTGCGAATTGTAGAACTCACGGTGTTGCTCCGGCGGCAGGTGCTCGATTCGTTCGACATTTACAGGCCAGCGTATGCTCGATGGGTACTGCGGGCCGGCCACGACGAATCGCCTGGACGGCTGTGCCTTCGCCACGTTCAGCAGCAGCGATTGCAGGGCACTTTGCCGGTCGTCGCTGTAGGTGCCCAGGTAGCCCAGCATCCAAACCTTCTGTCCATCCTGGGGGAAGTAAATGGTCTCATCGGCTGCGCAGAATAGCGGCACTGCCATCCTCGATCCGTATCGTTGCATGAGCATCTTGAGCACCGGCCCGCCACTGAACGAGAGATACAGGTCATATCGGCAGATGAGCTCAGGGCTGAGGTACTCGCAGCAGCCCTGCTGGATGTGGGACATTGTCACCGGCGTATCGATATCATAGAACCCGCTGCGCCCGCCGCGGATGGCGAGAACCCACTGCCCTACCTCGATGCCTTGCGGAACGTACGAGCCAACAATTACGAAATCGGCGTCTTTGACTATGGCTTCATGCGACTTGAGTTCGTCGATGTCCTTGTACAGGATTATCCGCACGAACGGCGCGTTCGGCAGATCGCGATTGGACGCATACCACGGGACGTCGCGCTCCAGGAAAGTCACCTCGTGCCCGCGCAGGGACAACTGGCGCGCCAGGGCACGATAGGTCGTCGCATGGCCGTTTCCCCATGATGAACTTATCGACAGCCCGAGGAAGACAATCCGCATCGGCGCAGCCGCTTCTCCTGAACCATGAACTGGAGCGTTCATTCTGTTACTCATGTCGCGCCCGTCAGCGCCTTCTGGAGTTCCAGCGCCCGCTGCTGATATGTGTGCTCCGTCAGCACGCGTTTGCGCGCGGCGGCGCCTATCTCGCGTGCCTGCTGCATTGACAATCTCTCCAGATGCTCCAGCACCTCCTGGCCATTGGAGGCAACCAGCACCTCGCGGCCGGGCTCAAGGAACATCTCAATCCCGGTCCAATAGTCGGTGATGATGCAAGCGGAGGCCCCGGCCGCCTCGAAGATGCGCGTGGCGGGAGAGAATCCATTTCGAGCCATGCTTTCCCGATTGATGTTAAGCACCGCCTTGGCTGTGCAGTTGAAGGCATTGTGGTCGCGGGTGTACACATGGCCAACGTACCTTACGTTGCTGGACAACGACTTGTCGCCCCAGCCGCTGCCTCCAAGGAGGAATTGCCGATGCGGACACTGGCCGGCGGGGTTCAGGAAGAACTCTTCGACCCTGGCCTCGCGATCCGGCAGGCGATTGCCCAGGAAGCTCAGCTCCGCTTGAAAACGCTCGTCAGCCTCGACCGGAAAGTGCTCGTCCGGGTCCAGCGCGTTGTAGATCGGCACGCAGGCCTTGGCGCCCAGCGCCATGTATGCATCAACAACGTTCTGCCCGCCGCCGTAGGTCAAGATGATGTCATAGCAGGGAATCAGCGGCCCGAAGGGATCATCCGCGTGATTCTTCACACGATCCAGCGTCGCGGGCGCATCTACGTCCCAGAATCCAACCAACATGCCGGGCCTTCTGCACTCAAGCACCGCCTTTTCGAGGAACTGATCAAACACACCGACGCCGCTGGCCTTGATAAGGACATCATGCGTTCGAGACTTCTCCAACGCGCCGGCCACGCCGGCCGGGTCAGCGGCGTACACCTCGACTTTCGCCCAGGGCGGGTCCGGGATATCGCGATGCTCCTGCCGGCCGTAGGCATCAGGCTCATAGAACGTAATCCGGTGGCCCAGGCCGTGCATTGCTCGCACGACCCCGCGGTAGTAGGTTGCCGCCCCGTTCCAATACGAAGAAACAAGACTTGACGCAAATATGCCGATGTCCATGCCGTTGCCCATGTCAGCACCTAAGCCCCCACAAGTGCGCCCAGCTTGATAATCGCATCGTCAATCTCCCGCACAGCGGGCTTTCCTTCAGGCATGAGGCGTCTGTAGGCAGCGAGGTATTGGCAGGCCATCCTGGCTGGCACAAACTCCCGCGACCTCTGCAGTGCACTGGCCGCCAAGTCATCTCGCAATGCTGGATCCGCGACTAGTTCGAGCAGGGCATCCTTGAGCTGGCCGGCATCTTCAGGGTCGACAAACAAAGCGGCATCGGTCCAGTTCTCCCTTAGAGATGCAATATCGCCCAGCACCAGCGCACAGCCGCAGATGGCCGCTTCCAATATCGACAACCCAAAAGGCTCATATCGTGCGGGCGCGGCATAGATGGATGCCTGCTCCATCCAGCGGGCCACGCCGGCGGCAGGCAGTTTGCCTAGCAGCCGCACGTTGGGCAGCCCCATCTCCTGCCCTTGCGGATGCCTGCTTTCTCCCGCGATCAGCACCGGCCAGGGCAGATCCGTCGCAGCCCGGCACAGGGCAGAGATGTTCTTGGCCTCGTCCCAAAGCCGCCCGGCGGAGAGGATCATCGGCCGCTTGCGACCTGGCGTGAACAAATCGCTCCGGCGAGCATTTGGAATTACGCCGCAGTTGCGCAGCGGCCCGTAAAGACGCTGCAACTCGCGCAGCATGGCTACGCTGGGGGCCAGCACCGCTCCGGCAGCATGCAGGCCGTCCGTGACGGCAGTGCGGTAGGTCTCCCACTGCTGTCCAGCCGGGGCGTGTTTCACAGCCTGCCACCATGACAACACGCACGAATGCCCCACCATAAGAACGGGGGCCATCCACGGGAGGCTGCCGTGCGAATACTGATTCAAATGAATCACATCCGGCTTGAAGTCTCGCGCCATTTCCAGCAGCCACTGTCCCGAGGCGGCTACGTCCTTCCACGGGTTGTCCATCCACTCCAATTTGGCCGCGGACTCATGAAGGCGGAGACGGCCTAGCGCGTGGAGTTCTTCGCGCTGCGATGAAGATATATGCCCGCCGATGCTCGCCAGGGCAACATCGACCCCCAGCGGGCATAGCTGGGCCAGAAGCTCCATCGTATATGTCCAGACGCCCCCGACGGGGTCTGTCGTTATCAGCAGTTT
>CAYQJH010000181.1:0-6786 GCA_964417755.1 uncultured Planctomycetaceae bacterium | reverse complement strand
CACTCGTGCCCGTGTTACGCCCGTCGGCGCGCTTCTAGATCCGACCAAGGCGGGTACCGATGCTGGTGGCACGGCCAGTCTTCCCTTGCTTTCGCATCTGCGCGTCAGGACGCTAACGGGCCAGATCGCTTCGCTCGTTAAACAAGAGCGGTATCATCGGGCCGCCTCGCTGGGCCGCGATGTGGAACGTGTATTCCGGGAGCAGTTCGGACCTGAGCACCCACAGACGCGGGCGGCCGCCATGCTGCTCTGGAAGCTGCAGCTCCTTGCATCCTCCTCCCCATCGGAACGCAGAATGATTGTCGCCGAAGAGAATGCTCGCCAAGAGGTGAGCCGAGATGCAACGGTGTTTGATCTCGAGACCTATCTGATAGCGATCGATCCGCCGACAATAAAGGAACTCATTTCCTCGCTTGAGCCAGTACCGACACTCGATGAGTTGCTTGCCCCTGTGCCTGACGGCATCGATGCCCCGTACACGCGGATGATGAACCCCGCCGATAGGGACCGCATGAATAAACTCTGGCAGGAGATCGCCCGTCTACGAATCGCCGGTGACTATCGTGGAGCTGCTGATCTCGCGAAGGAAATGGTCAGCAGCTCGCAACGCGCCCTTGGGTCCGATCACTGGCAGACCATCGACGCTTCCTCGCACCTCGGGCTCCTTGAGCAGGTCGCCTCGATGCCTGTCACACAGCAGCAAGAGATCGAGGGGGCCGAGAGTCTCCAACACCGGGCAACACAAGCCATGTTGCAAGGGAAAAGCCAGGATGCTATTCCGATGCTAGCGCGGGCCTCAGGGATAAACCTGCGCTTACTGGGCACCCACGCAAAGACGCTTCAGACTCTTCGTGGTCTAGCCGACTGCTATCTCGCCTCGGGCCAGGATATCGAGGCGGAGCGCTTGTATGGTGCGTCGTTGATGATGGCTCTAGAAGTCTGCGGCCAGGAACACCCTGAGGTGACCGTGATTCTAGGTCGTTTGGTAACACTGCTATCCCGGCAAGGCAACCACGCCGAAGCGCGAATGCTGCAGCACAAGCTCCTTGGCATTATCCGCCGACTCCACGGCGAACAACACGAGTACTTCACAACGGGACTGGTCAGCCTAGCCAGTGACTATTTCACCGCCGGCGACTACCGAGAGTGCGAGTCGCTGGTACAAAAGGAGTTGGCCATACACCGCGAGCGCGAAGGTGAGTATACCGAGACTGCGGTCATGAGACTATCGGGGCTCGCGATGATGCTTCTTCGACAGAAAGACTACGATCGTGCCGAAAGGTTCCAGCGCGAGGCCTTGAGAATCAGTCGTATCGTATATAATCAAGAGCACCGCCATGTCGCATCGCAGGTAAGAGCCCTGGGATTCATTCTCGAAAGCAAAGGTGATGATAATGGCGCTGCCAACCTCTATCAGCAAGCTCTGTCAATGAGGCGCAAGTTGCTGGGCAGCGATCATCCAGAAGTTGCGGATAGCCTTGAGGCATTAGCCAACCTGTACTTGAAGGTAGACAACTTCAAGCAGGCCGAGTCACTGTATCGTGAAGCGATTGCGATTCGGCGCGAGACCTCAGAATACAAAGATCTCTTATCGATGTTAAAGTTAACGATGAATCTGAGAGGTCTCGCCAGTTGCCTGATAAGCAAGAATGATGTCGACGCTGCCGAGGAATTATATCGGGAGGCATTTCAGACTTGCGAGGCTTCAATCAATACTTCTGAGAGGCTACTGGCTGGACAACCGGCTGATCTGGCACGGCAGAATACAGTGACACCCCTGCTGGTGGTGGAAATCGAGCTGTTGGGCTCGGCAATGGCTAGGCTCGGTAATTATATCGGCGCCGAGCGGTGCTATCGCAAATCGTTAGAGATCACCTGCAAGCTCTACGGACCCACACATGAACAAACTGCCACACGACTGCGTGAGCTGGGGAATCTGTTTTACCGTAAAGGAGACTACGCCCAGGCCGAGCCGCTCCTCCGGCAGGCCTTGGCGATGCACCGGAGCCTTCTCGACGCCGACCATCCCGAGTTGATTGAGAGCCAGGCCTCACTTGGCGTGTTGCTGGCCCTGAAAAGAGATTTCGCGACGGCCGAATCACTGCTACGCAGGGCATTGGCTGGCCGTCGCAAGAACCTGGGTATGAAGAGTCTGGAAGTAGCCTCAATTCTTGAAAACCTGGCGTGGATGTTCGTCTTTAAGGGCGACCCAGAGCAGGCAGAAGCGCTTTTCCACGAAGCTCTGCAGATTCAGCGCGAGTCGCCTGATGCGGAGGATTTCGGACTGGCGTGCAGTATGACATACCTGGCGTACCTGGCCCAACGCAGTGGGAACCATGCAAGAGCTGAGGATCTGTTCCGCGAAGCGTTAGACATCCTTCGGAGGACACCGAAAGTCCGGATACTTCTCCCCGACAGTCTCTCCGGTCTGGCGTCGTGTTTGATTGCACAACGTGAGTTTGACGAAGCCAGGAAGCTGCTTCAGGAGTCCTTGGAGATCAACCGTGAGCTCAAGGGCCAAGACAGCTTCGCGGTCGCTGCGGACCTATTTGGCTTAGCCAATCTCTGGGAGAAGCAGCGAGATTATGGGCGCGCCGAAAGCTTCTACCGCCAGAGCATGGCAATCTGTGATAAGCTACGCACCCGTATCGTTGGTGCAGAGCGAGAGCGGGCTTACTTCCTGCTTAACATGACCATGCCGTTCGTCGCAGTGCGCTGGGCGCGCGCTTTGCTGAACTTAAATCAGCCAGCGGATGCGTTTCAGGCTCTCGAACGCGGCCGGGGCCGCGCCTTCTTGGACCTGCTGGCGCGTGCGGATGTTGACCTCATTCGCCAAGCAGAGAACAGCATGGATCCCGAAGCTGCCGCCGATTGGGGACGGACTCTTACTGCAGAGGTCGCCGCGCGTACCGCATGTACGAAGGCGGAAGCTCACCTTGCAGCCATTGAGAGTCGTCAGGACCTCACAGCAGATGAGAAGCGGGAGCTTGTTGCCGCGCAAACGGAAGCGGTCCGTCGCTCGCGAGAATTGTCAGCCGAAGCCGAGGCAGCAGTGTTGGCCACGCTCCATAAGTTTTGGCCTGAGACCAAGCCTATGGGAGTTCAACAAATACGGACGAGTCTGGAGCCTGGCGAAGTGGTGCTCGGCTACAGTTGGCTGCCACCAGCTAGCTTCATGCTCATCGTGGTGCCGGCAACGGGCGGTGGTCCGGTGAAGGGTTTCCTCCTGGCAGAAAGCGAGCAGAGTGTTAGGCTTTTGACCCTACTGGCGAGGCTTCGCCGGGACCTTGAGGAACCGAACCGCCTTGCCGAGAAGAGCCATGATATCCGCGATCTAGGGATCGAGCTGGGCGAGAGCTTGTTTCCTGTGGAGATCCGCGGGCAGCTTCTCGATGCCAAGCGGCTCATCGTGCTGCCCGACGGACCTCTCGTGGGGATACCGTTTAGTGTCTTGATGCCGGGATCAGCTGGAGCTACTGAAACACATAGGATGCTTCTAGAAGGTGGTCCTGAGCTACTCTACGCCGAGTCAGCTACGGTGTATGTAAACCTGCGCAAGAAAGGACTCGCCAAGCGTGCTAGGTCAGCCATAGCTGACAGCAGGCCCTCCGCGCTTGTTCTGGGCAATCCGGCCTTTCACAACCAGGAAGAAAAACCGGATAATCGCGAGGAGGAGGCTCTGATCGCGCTGGCCAGATCCAACCTGGATAAGGCTGCGGCTCATGTCAGCGCTACAGACTGGGTGCGTTTGCACGGTGGCCGGCTTGATTCGCTCCCAGGGACTATGCGGGAAGCTTATGCCATTGATGATATGATCAAGGCTGCCGGTGGTTTGGCAACGATGCTGGTGGGACAGGAAGCGACAATGGGGCGACTCGAATCATCGGTCGAGGGAAAGCGTTTCGTTCACTTCGCCACGCACGGCATGACCGGCTCAAGGGAGCGGCCGTATGACGCAAGCTTGGCGCTGACACAGCCTGATACCCCTACCCCGGAAGACATAGGATTCCTGACACTGGACCACCTGATCCGCAAATGGCGCGGCAAGCTGAAAGATTGCGAACTTGTCGTGCTCTCGGCCTGCGACACACAGCGAGGGGTCAGGGCCGGCGACAGCATGATGGCACTGCCTTGGGGCTTCATGTATGCAGGCGCACCCACCGTAATAGCCAGCCTGTGGAAGGTGGACGACACGGCCACCATGCTGTTGATGACGCGGTTCTACGAAAACCTGCTCGCAGTGACCGATGAGCCCCGCTCTGAGGCCAGCCTAACAGCGCATCCTCGCCGCGAGATGACCAAAGGCCAGGCGCTACGTGAGGCCAAGCTTTGGCTGCGGTCTCTAACGGCCGCGGAGATACGCACGCTGCTGGATATCCGGAGCGACGAAAAATGGGCCGAGTTCCTTGCCACCCTCGGCTACCGTGGTTTTGATGTAAACGAGACCGTCCAAGCCGCGGCCACGCGGCCGGCAACGCCGGATGTCTCGGATGACACGCTGCTCTTCATGCATCCCCACTACTGGGCCGCGTTCATCCTGATCGGCGACCCAGAGTGATTTCGCAAGGGGCATGATCATGCAATACAGGCCTTACTTATCGGGGCAGACGTTGGCGATTATGGTTCTCGCGTTCTCGCTGTTCGGCATAGGCAGTATTGCGGCGGCGGAGGTTTTGACATCCGATTCGACTACGCGACCGGCCGCCGCTCCGACCACGCAGCCGCTGCCTGCGCAGACCGCCCCCGCTGACATCGACGCCTACATCGCCAGTCTCCACCTGCCAACCGTGGATGAGATCATCAGGTCGCTGGAACCGATTCCGACGGTCGAAGAGCTTCTTGGGCCACTGTCAAAGCCTTCGGACCTGTCACTTCCACGACCGCGGAGTCATGAAGATCCGGTTCACATCGATAAACAGCTCCAGCAGATGGCGTTAGCCAGGCTACTGACCTCTGCTCAAGACAATTCTTCCAGAACTGAAACCTTGTACTGCTGGGGCTTGTACCTTTCACGCAGCGTGTACGGCGATGACTCCTTCCAGACAACGATGCTACTTGGAGAGCTGGCCGGTCTGCTGGCCAGGAAAGGTAATCTTGAAGCCGCCGAGCGGCTTTACCGCAAGCAGTGGGATCTGCAGCGACGCGCTTATGGCGATGACGGAGCGACTCTCGCGGTTCGCGGACTGGCATCAGTGCTTCGCCAGAAAGGGGACTATGCCGCTGCTGAGCTGCTGCTCCGAGAGCTGCTGACCCGCGCGCGTCAGGACCACGGCAACGAATACCAAGGTCTGGACATGTACATCGAGGATTTGGCAAGACTCCTTCAACAGAAGGGCGACTACGCCGCTGCTGAGCCGCTGTTCCGAGAGCTGCTGAGCCGGGCACGCCGGGAGCATGGCGATAAAGACCACCTCGTGATATGGCGGATGCACGACCTGGCACGTGTGCTCCGAGACAGAGGTAAGTATGCAGCGGCTGAACCGCTTTGTCGCGAAGCACTGGCCATACAACGTGAAGTCCTGGGTGCAGAGGCCTTCGCGACGCTAATGCTTCTGGGAGAAGTTGTTGCCGGTAAGGGGGACCACAGCCAGGCGGCGACTATCTGTGATGAAGCACTTCCGGCTGTGCGCAAGGAATTCTGCGACGATCCGTGGCTCACAGCAGCAGGACTGAAGAGAATCGCTCAGGTCCTGCACAAGGTCGGCCGCTATGCGGAAGCGGAATCGCTGTACCGCGAAGCGCTGGCAACCCTCCGGAGTGTTCGGGGCAACGAGCACAGTGATGTTGCGGAGAGTCTTGATGGTTTAGGGGTGCTGTTATCAGAGCAGGGGGACTACGCCGGCGCAGAGGCGATGCTAGGCGAGGCCTTGGCGATGCGGCGCAAGCTGCACGGTCACGAGCACTCCGAAGTGGCCAAGACGCTCAACAAGTTGGGCCGCCTTCTCTATGAAAAAGGTGATTACGCCGGTGCGGAAGACCTGATGCGCGAAGGGCTGATAATGCTTCGCAGGCTGCTGGGTGACGAGGCGATCGACGTGGCATCAAGCTTGGATAGCCTCTCGGTCCTCTCGTGGGCCAAAGGTGACGACGCCAACGCCGAGTCGTTTTGCCGGGAGGCTTTGACGATACGCCGCAAGCACTTAGGCACCGAGCACAGCGGGGTGGCCACGAGCCTGAGCATCCTGGGGTCCGTACTATTCGCCAGAGGGGATTACACGGGCGCGGAACCACTGTTGCGTGAGGCCCTCGCACTACGCCGCCAGCTGCTCGGCAATGCGCATCCAGATACTGCCATCTCGCTGAATAACCTGGCCAACCTGCTGATGGCACGGGATAAACCTGCCGATGCCGCCGCCCTGTATAATGAGGCCTTGGCAGCGCAACGTAAGCTGTTGGGCTCCGAGCACCCCCGTGTGGCCAAGACCCTCGTCAATTTATCGTGGTGCCTTCTCCTCTCAGGGAATGACTCGGGCGCCGAGCGACTTGCGGGAGAGGCGCTAGCGATGCAGCGCAGACTCTTGGGCATCGAACATCCTGATGTGGCTATGGGCCTGGCGTGCTTGGCACATACCCGCGTGCGCGAAGCAGAGCACGCGAAAGCAGCGTCGCTGTTCGGTGAGGCGTTGGACATCTTAGAGGGGCAACGAACTCGCGTCATTGGCGATGAGCGCCAACGGGCCGGTGTGGCGGGCAGATTAGGGCTGACAGAGATCGCCGCCTGCTTATCGGCTACCTTGCTCAGATTGGGCCGAGCTGATGAGGCCTTCTTCGCACTGGAGCGTGGTC
>CAYQJH010000180.1:0-6874 GCA_964417755.1 uncultured Planctomycetaceae bacterium | reverse complement strand
GCGGCAGCAGGTGGCCAGACAGTTGCGCGCGTATCGCCCCGCATTGCGGCAAAGACCGTGGGGCCGCCTTGCCAGCATGCACTTCGACTTGACCTTCGGCCTGGATGCCCATGGCGGCGAGCCTCGCGATCCCGCCAGCGTCACCAATAGCGTCATGGTCGAAACGCCCGCCGGGCCGATTGCCCTCCGCGGGAAGATCGACCGCGTTGACGTGCTCGAAGTGGGCGGAAAGAGATCCCTGCTGATCGTCGATTACAAGACTGGCCGCCTGCCTTCACCCGGCGATATCACTTCCGGGCGAAATCTCCAGGCCCCGCTCTACAGCATGGCGGCTGAGAAATTGCTCGCAAGAGAATGTGCCGGAGGCGCATTCCACCAGGTCGGCCATGATGCCGGCAGGATCACAAGCTTTTGCTCGCTGACGGCCAGGAAGGGGCAGATCATCGAGAATGAGAAGTTTGCACAGCAATGGCAGGACGCCTTGAACGCGCTGGGCCGGCATATTGATTTGATTCGAGCCGGGCGATTCGAACTTGAGCCCAGCGGCGATTGTCCCAGCTACTGCCCGATGCGGCTGATATGCCACTACTCGCCGGCCAGGCGGGAGGTCAAAGCCCAAGGCGCGGGATCGACGCAGGAGGCCTCCGCATGAGCACTCCCACGCCATCGCAGCAGGCAGCCATCAGCCGGATCGGCGAGAATATTGCGCTGCGCAGCGGGGCAGGCTGCGGCAAGACATTCGTCCTGGCCCGACGATTCACCGAGTTGCTGCTGCACAGCAAGTGCGAAAGCCCGCTGCGGCGGTTCGTCGCGCTGACCTTCACCGAAAAGGCCGCCCTGGAAATGAGCCAGCGCGTCCGCGCCATGCTCGAAGAGCTGGCCGGCCAGTCAACCGGCGACAGCCGTCGGAAATTCCTGCAATGGATCGACGAAATTCCCCAGGCCCGAATCTCGACGATCCACAGCTTCTGCTCCGCCCTTTTGCGCACGCACGCGATTGCGGCAGGCCTCGACCCAGCCTTTGCCGTCAGCAGTGACGAGCTGGCCATGAACCAGATGCTCGAGGAGGCCTGCGAGCAGGCCGTCCTGTCAGCCATCGAGACGCATCGCGCCGACGTGGCCGCCATCCTGGCCAATGTGTCCTTCGACCGTCTGGTGGAGCAGGTGCTCGTGCTGGCTGACAATCGGACGAACTGGCGCGCGGAGGATTTCGCCGGCCCGCAAGAGGTCCTCCGGCGATGGCAGGCTGCGCTAGCTGCGCAGCGCCGCAAGGCGTGGGACGCGATGACGGCCGATGCGAATCTTGCCGCGATGGCCAGGCAACTCGCCGACGGCTGCGCGCGATGCAGCGACGCGGACGATACGCTGCTGCAAATTTGCCGCCAGGTGGCCGATGCCGCGATGACGATGCTGGGAGATGAATCCGCCCGCACGCCGGCAAATTTCGACTTAATTGCGCAAAGCCCGGGCAACCTGGGCGGCAAGGCCTGGGGCGGCCGCTCGGCTGCAAAGGCCGTCCGCGACGAGATCAAGGCCTTGCAGGCGGCCTTTGCCCCGTACGCGCCGCTGGCAGGCGAGTTGAACGACCTCGACCGGCAATCGGCTGCCACGCTCTGCTGCCTGGTCGATCTTGCCCAGCAGGCGGTGAACCTGTACACAGCCGCCAAGCGAAAGAAGGGCCTGCTGGACTTCACCGACCTTCTGCATCACGCGCATCGCCTGCTGGCTGAGCACGAGGACGTTCGCCGCAGTGTCGCAGGCGGCATCGACCAACTGCTGATCGATGAGTGCCAGGACACCGACGCGTTCCAGGTCGGCCTGCTGCTCAAGGCGCTCTTCCGCGACGGCGGCGGCGACTTGACGCCCGGCAAGCTGTTCGTCGTCGGCGACGCCAAGCAGAGCATCTATCGCTTCCGCGGCGCGCAACTGGAGGTCTTCCAAGGCCTCTGCCGCCGCCTGGGGCAGCAAGGCCAGATCGGCCTGGATGTCTCGTTCCGCACGCACCCAGCCGGCGTGGCATTCGTCAATCAAGTGTTCGGGCCGCTCATGGGCAGCGACTACACGCCCGTGCAGGCCAGCCGAACCCTGCCATCAGCGCAGCAGCGCGGGCCGACGGTCGAGATCCTTCTCGCCCAGCCGGCGGAGGAGGGGGCCGAGATCGAAGATGCAGGCTCGGCTGTCGCACTCCAGGCGGCTGTGACTGCTCAGCGAATCGCCCGCATGCTCGATGAGAAAGAAGGTCTCGTCTGGGATCGCGAAAGCGACACCTGGCGGCCGGTCCGCCCGGGCGACGTGGCCATTCTCTTTTCCCGCATGACCAGCAGCCTGGAGTTCGAGCGCCAACTGGCCCGGCGGAACATTCCTTATTATGTGGTTGCCGGAACGGGGTTCTTCAAACAGCAGGAGATATTCGACATCCTCCTGGCCCTGCAGGCCATCGACGACCCCCACGACGACATTGCCTTCTTCGGCACGCTCCGCTCCAGCCTGCTGGGCCTGGACGACAATGCCCTGATGCACATTTCCAGGGCAATCGACCGGCCGTACCTGCCCCGGCTGATGCTGGAGCGCCGTCAGATTGCCGGCCTGTCCGCCGACCAGCAGCAATCGCTAAACTTCGCCGTCTCGATGCTCGCCGACCTGCACGGCATCAAGGACCGCATCGGCTGCGATGAACTCATCCGCCGCCTGTTGCAGGCTACCGGATACGAGGCCGTCCTGCTCAGCCAATTCCAAGGCCGGCGCATGCTGGGCAACGTGCGGATGCTGCTGGAGCAGGCACAGGCAGCCGGAGCGTCGCACCTGGCGCTGGCGGACTTCATCCACCAGGTGCGCCAGCGAGTGCTGGGCGAATCGCGATATGAACAGGCCGCCGTGGAAAGCGACGCCGCCGACGTCGTCCGCCTGATGAGCATACACAAGGCCAAGGGCCTGGAATTCCCGGTCGTCATTCTGCCGGACCTGAACATGGCCCATGGCGTCAAGTCCGGGCAGCTGATGATGCGAAGCGACTGGGGCCTGACCTGCAAGTTGGGCCTTGCCGCCCAGGAGGAAGCGGGGGATGAACCACGCTGTGAAGCGGGCGCCGACGCCGCCGCGATGCCGTTGTCCTATTGCGTCGCGGCCTTGAATGAGAAGCGGGATTCGCAACAAGAGGAAATCCGCCGCCTGTATGTCGCTATGACTCGCCACGAGGACCACCTTGTGCTTATCGGCGCCAACTGGCGAAGCATCGACGGCCAGCTATGCAGGCGGGACTCCTTCATCAACATGATTGACACCGTGCTGGGCGTCTCGGCTGCGCTGGACAAGGGCCATGCGACCATCCCGTACGGGTCAGGCCTCTACCACGCAGCCGTCGCTTACGCCCGTCCTGAGAACATTGCGGCAGCCAAGCGGGACACGCCGCCGCCAGGCCGGCATTTGCTTGCTTCGGTGAGTTCGCCACAGGAACTAGCCAGTGCGATTGCGGCTGGCGCCGAGGGCGACATCTCGCCACAAATAATTCGATTGCTCTCCCATCTGCCGGCGCAGTGCAGCCGGCCGGAACTGGCGATAACCGCCCTGAACCTGTTCTCGCAATGCCCGATGCGCTACCGCTGGCAATATGAACTGCGTCTGCCATTGGAAGCCCCCTGCGGAAGCAGGGGGATGCTGTCGCCGAGTTGCTCCCATGGCGAAGATTCTGCCAGGGTGCCGTGGTTTGCGGAGCGAAGCGCAGCAGCCACGCAAGCCCCATCCCCGTGCTCCCGCACGGGGCTTCCACGTCCGCCCGTTGCGGATGCTGTTCGAAAGCCCCCTGCGGAAGCAGGGGGATGGTCGTCCCTGGCAACCCCATCCCCGCACTTCCGTGCGGGGCTTCTTGACGCCGCACAAGTCGGCACGCTGCTGCACCGGTGCATGGAGCACCTGGACTTCAAGCAATCGGTAGTTGACAAGGTAAAGCTGGCTGCACGCGCCAAGGCCGTTCTCACGCAGCAGGCCATGGAGATGGACCTGGACGCACCCGACGAGATAGATGAACTGGCCAGCGATTTTGCCGGCATGATCGCCGCAATGGCGGCCGGGCCGATCTGGAACGACCTCGCCCGGGCAAAGTGCATCTATCGCGAGTTGGACTTCACACTGGAACTGGACAGCGGCAGCCTCCGCGGCCAGATCGATCTTTTGTTCCAGGACGCAGATGGCAACTGGCACGTGTTGGACTACAAGTCCGACCGCCTGCACCAGGGCGAAAGCCCGCAGGCTCATGCAGAGGCCTACCAGTTGCAGATCCTGCTTTATGCCGCTGCCGCCAAGCGCGCCCTGGGAGCCTTGCCCAAGGACGCAACTATATATTTCTTGCGGAGCGGGCAGTCATCAGTGCTGGAACTGAATCAGGCCATGGTCGATTCAGCCGTCACCCGCGCCGATACCCTCGTTCGCGAACTGGCCGCCAGCCAGGCGGCTCAGGAAGCCCCGTGCGGAAGCACGGGGATAGTATCGCAGAACGCCGTGGTTTGCGAAGCGCAGCGAAGCAACCACGCTTGTGCATCAGCATCGTGGCAGCGGCGTCCGGGCCGAGCCTGCAATGGCTGCCCGTATTTTCTCCTTTGCGAAACAGGAGAATGATGGTTCTCATCCAAAACGGTTGGTCGTAGATGTTTATTGACCCGCTTTCTGCGCACATATCGGTACCACTCAGGAGCATGAGATAGCTCTTGCGGTAAAAAATCTTCTTCGCTTCAGCCAAGGACTTACGGCTTGCACGCTCGTCTTTCTGACCGGCTTTGCGCGCACGAGAGGGGGCGCGACACGTTAACGGGGCGCGCGGCGGACTTGCAGGCCATGCAGTCGCCACGGCGCAAACGCGGATATTCATGGTTCGCTCGGCGCAATATAAATGACAACAAAGATGGCTCAAATGCGCAATAACCGAGGCAAAATCGAACAGAATCAAACAGAAGCGAACAGAACTGAACAGGCACTCAGGCACACAAGATACTGATAATGTAAGGGTTACGACTTTGAACACAGCCAGATGCATCTCAGGCCCGCCAACGGAGCCCGGGCAAAAGCAACCACGTGTATGTGGGGCGTGGCGCCTCTGCTGCGGGCCGCTTGTTGGGAAGAAGGACGCACATGACGCACATTGAGAAGAATGAACGCTTTTACGTCTGTTCACGCACTTTGGATGAGTCTTTTTCTCGATCCTCGTTGGATTCCAGACCGCCGAGCTTGATGATCTTGCCGATTGCCTTCGTCAGGGCCTTCAAAACGGCAAAGGCCTCATGTATTACAAGAACAGTAGTATCAGTGGCTTACATCATCATAACTAAACTTTCGAAACTCAGGCATTTTACAGATTCGCGATGTCCGCTGGTCCAGCGAAATTCCCCGAAAAATGGCCAACCGGTTTGGGAATATGCCTTGACAGATCGAATGGTTCCATGTTACATTACCGCTATCGTCTAAGGACTCTGGAGCCGCTTGCTTCACTTGTCTCAGGAGCCTAGGAAAGCAAATCTCAGGTAGGGTTGTCCTGCCTGTTGACGGAGACGGCGAGTTATCGCACACTTCATTTACAAGGAGACGATTATGCTTCAACGTTCTTTCATGTTCCTAGCGGTGGCCTTGTTGGCCATTGCGCCAGTTGCCTACGCGTCAGGCATCTGGGACGCCGGCGGGGCGAATATCAACTTCTACACCCCCGAGAATTGGAGTGACGACACGGTTCCATCAGGCCAGGACCTGAGCTTCGCTGTCGGCACCGGTGTAACGATGGATTCGTCCTACACCGTCGGCAGCAGTAGCCTCACACTCAGCGCCCCGAATGACTTCACGATCGACGGCACGGGCTCGCTGGAGTTCTACGGCGGCGGCAAGCTGTATATGAGCAATGCCCTGGCCCAGACCTACACCATCTCGGCGCCGATCAATCTGAACGCCGGCAGTGGGCAGTGGTGGGGCACCGGCTACAACGGCGGCACGCTGAATCTCCTCTCGGTCGGCGAGACCACCGGGTTTAATACCTTCGAGGGATTCTACCGCAGCGGATACAACATCAACGTGCTGGGCAAGTTCAAATTTGCCTATGCGAGCCTTACAAACGCTACCATTACGGTTAAGGATGCCGGCAATTTCCAGAGCACCTTGGGCTATCCGACGTTGATGGGCGCGCAGCTCGTCCTGGATTATTCCGCCAATTCGAGCTACAAGGGCGATATTAGTGGCTTGACCGCCGACAACGGCGTAAGCACTTTCAAGGTCATCGGCCATGCAACCGATGCCGTTGAACAGTGGCTAAGCAGTGCTGACGGCACCACGGCACAAAGAGGATCGCTCCTTGATTTCGTTATTGATGCCCCAGGCGCGGCTACCACGCTGAACTTCTACTACGGCCCCGGCGATCCGGTCAACGGCAGCATGTTCCGCTTCGGCGGCCTGAACTATGGCACCACCGCAATTGCCAAGGGACAGTTCGTCTGGGGAGCTGGGAAGGACGTCAATGGAGTAATTGCAGCCGTGCTTGTTGGCAATGAATTTGCCAGAATAGGATCCGGCAATGCGATCAAGGCATTGTCGCCCGATGGCCGGCCCACACTGCCCCTCATCGCCGGCGCAGGCACAGAGAACGTGCTGATGAGCACGGACACGAGCGCCTTGTCCACACTTGAAGGCGATGTTGCCATCAACACCCTCAAGCTCGTCGGCGATTACGGCGTGAACCTCGGCGGCCATACCCTCACGCTGTCGGCCAACGGCATCATCCAGGCCGGCACCGCCAATGCCCAGGGCATTACCAATGGCGTTATCACCCCGCTGAAGACTATGGGCAGCGACAAGACGCTGTACATCAGCAATGACAGCGACCTGCTGCTCAGCGCTACTGTCG
>CAYQJH010000179.1:0-6915 GCA_964417755.1 uncultured Planctomycetaceae bacterium | reverse complement strand
AAGCCCGGCAGTCACTTGCGTGTTCAGCTAGCCGAGGGCAGTTTTCGTGTCGGCCTCGTTGACAGCCATTTGATAGCGCCCCGCGTCGGCGGCAGCCAGTTGGGCCTGCATTGCCCATTTCTGCTCTTTGGGCACCAGGGCGACAGCCTGCCGAAAGGCCCCAGCGGCGTCCTTATAAAGGTCAGCGGCAGTCTGACGCAGACTCGCGGCATCTGCTCCAAGATATTCTTTGATCTTCCCCAAAGCCGGCGGGGCCGTATTGCCCATCGCCGTGTACAGTTCATCGGCGGTCGACAGGGGCAGCAAAGATCCGGCCTGAAGACCCAGCTTTTGCCCGACCAAATCCGCCTGTCGGCTCTTGGCGATGCCCTGGCCGATCAATGCATCCGGTCCGAGAACATCCCGACTCTTACCTTGGGCTGCGGCGTAGCTTGATGCGGCGGCTGCATATTCATCGTTGGCTTGCTTGAGAAAATCCGAGAACTTGACGATAGCGGCATCCGCCTTGATCAGCATTTCCTCGAGCTTCTTCTGGGTGTCGGTCAGTATGTTCCGTGCCTTATTCTTTTCCTGCACGTAATAGTCCTGCGACTGCTTCTGGCGGGCCAGCAGACCCTCAGCCGCTTCCTTGCGGGCCTTGGCTTCAACCAGGATCGGGCTGAACGTCTGCGCCTTTGCCTGAAGGTCGGCGATAGCCTGCTCCAGACTGGATATCGACAGGCTGTTGTCGTTAACCTTCTTGTTCAGTTCGGCAGAGCGGTCGAACAATTCCAGCCGCTTGGTTCCGACGGCATTGTCGCTCTGGGAGCGAAGCTGCGTGGCCTGGGTTACCAATGCTTCATTTTCACTATTGAGATCTTCGATCTTCTTCTTATTGGCGGCAATAGCATCCTTCGCCTTGTTTTGCTGAGCGGTGGCTTCTGCGATGGCCGTATCGGCGTTGGCGATTACGTCCTGCAGTTCCTTGTCACCGGCATTGACCAGTTGGTCAAGTTCCTTGTTCGTCTGCCAGGTGTAGTGCATTGCCATGGCAGTGGAACTCACCGCATTCAGTGCCGATAGGGCGTCCTTCATTGCCAGCAGCGACTCGGCCCGCTTGTAATCTCCGCGTACGGTTCGTATGCGAGCAAGCATCGACTGCCCCAAGGCAAGGTCCGCCGCGGGCGCATCGGCATTTTCAGAAAGAGCCGTCGACAGTTCCTTGAATGCCTTATCAAGCGCGTCCCATGCACGTGGATTGACCACGTCGCCAGGCAGCAAGGCCGCGATTTCCTCGGCAGTGATCTTTCGTTCTATCGGCGGAGTGAGCTTTTCGCTGCCGACTTCGTAAACGGGGTTGGACATCAGGGCAATGGCCCGCTCCGTCAACTGCCTGGCTTCGGAAACCTTGGCGAGAATGTTCTGACCGGCCTGGCGCGACTTCTCGTCAGAGCAGCCCAGCAATGCTGTGGCCGCAACGCAGCTAGCCAACACGACGGCAACCAATCGCTTACGTTCTTGCACGGTTCGATCTCCCATCATTTTCACGCCAAGTCCACGTCAGACACGGCATTTCTAACACGACTCGATATCTATTTCAATACGCCAATATTGCCTGCCGTGGCAATTGCCCGCGATGCAGGCCCTGGCAATTGGGCAATTATGCAACGGCTGCGGTTGAACCGGCCATGGCCAGGCGCGCAGCGGATGATAGTAACCCAAAGCACCTTGCATAATCCTGCCTGGTCTTCAGCAGCGGGGTAATCAGCATCATTCGATTGCCGGAGGTCTGCATACTGACGCCCTCGACGCCGGCGGCTATGCATGCTTCGCAAAGCTTCCGCGCCAAGTGGCTCTCGCCCGTAAGTGACCAGCCGGCCAGACGACCTGCAGGGCAGCGGGCCTCCAGTACGGCATCGGCGTCAACGTCGCTCCAGATCGCCGAACAGGGCAGAGGCTGCTCCAACTCCGCCAGCACCAGACCGCACGTCCTGGTGAGGCGCCCACCGCCATGGCCGATCTCGTAGCGAAAATCGAAGGCGCGTACCGGCAGGCCCTCATACTGGCCGTAGGTTACGTTATTGGCTCGCGGACTGTGCCCGGCGCGGATGATCGCGAAATCGCCGTACCGCGTGAAGACATCGAAGATGTCGTCCCTGGAGAACCGCATGCCAGCCTCGTAGGCCATTCGCCCCAGCAATCTCGTGCGGCGGGCCTGGGATGCAGCCATCACGGCGATGCCGGCGATGGCCGCCAGCAGGACTGCAATCAATAAGGCATGAGCGACAATCATTTTGCTGGGAGAAACCTACTTGCCTGTGGCCTTGGCCGGCAAGGTCACCGCGGCAGGGGCCGTTGAAACCGCCGGCATCGGCGGAATGACGGGCACGGAGGCCGGTATTATGTCCAGCCGGACGCCGTAGTTCAGGCGGACGCCGCTGGGCGGGTTGTACTTCAGTGCATAATCAGGATGCGGCGGGGCCTTCAGCGTGCCCAGCCAGTTCAGGATTGCGACGTACGTCGGAACGTCTCTGCTGGCGAATACGTATGGGAAGGGCAATGGCTTGGGATGGCGGAACTTTGCCTGATCGCTGGGCAGTCCGAATTGCAGAATCAGCGAGTCTTCGTTGCGATCGCGATCTACCAGGCGATGGCCGCTCTTGGTCAGCACGCCGTCGAGGATCACGAAATTCGTGTAGTCCAGGCGATCGTTCTTTATCGCATAGTTGAACAGCCGATATCCGCCGTTGGCCTTTTCTCCGCCATGGCACTCCGCCGTGGCGCAGTTCTGCGAAACAACGGGCCAAACCTTGTTGCGGAATTCGACCATGAACTTGGGGTCGGCCTTTATGACGATGTCATTGAGCCAACTCCATGCGTTTTGCTGGTCGCCGAACTGCTCACGAATTCGCAGCGCCTGATCCACCGGGCGCATGGCTAGGAACTTAACGTCGGCTTGCGGATTCTGGAATTCCTCGCGGCCCCGCATTGCCTTCATGAATCGCTCGCGCACGCCGTTCCTGAACTCGATGGGAACGACGTCGTCCTTGCGAAGTTCCTGGATGCGGATGTGGGCGATGTCTGTGTCGCTGACAAGGAGCTTCTCCAGGTCAGGCGAGAGCGTGCCGGAGACGCCCTTGGTTGCGGCGACTGCCTGCGTCGCGGAAATCGCCTTGCTGGCCAGGGCGCTATCAACGCGCCGCAGCAGCAGCAGTGCCTTGAGATGATCCTTCTGGATTGCCAGCGTGGCCTCGAGTTCCGTACGGGCAGCCTCGAAGAGGCCGCGGTCGAAGGCCCATTCCGCCATCGCGTAATGTTCGTCGGCGGTTGAGGGCTTGGCCTGCTCAACCTGTTTGAGATAGTCCTGCATCGTGGCGTTGGCGTCGATGATCTTGTCAACGTCCTCGAAGGGAATGACGACGGTGCCGCCGCTGGCACTTGTGACTTGATAGCCCGCATCAGTCCGCTTGATTTCGCCGGTGAGCTCGCCGCCATTCCTGAACTTGATGGTCTGCGGCTTTGCCATCGCCAGGGAAGATGAAAGGAAGAGAATAAGCGCTACCGCGCCAAACGTCCTTGCCATGATCCACCTCGTCCTAATAACCGGATGTCCAGGGCGATTCAGCGATAGAGGGATGTCTTTCGCCCGCGGCCAGGCCGCCGCCGGAACGCCCGCGACAGCCCGCGATCATCACAGGCGGCGGTGGGAGTCGAACCCACGAATAACGGATTTGCAATCCGTCGCCTTAATCCACTTGGCTACGCCGCCATCAAGAGACTCCTGAAGTATAAGTGCCGCAGCCCTGCGTTGCAACGGTTTGCCAGCGCGCCAACACAAAAAGCATTTTCGGCTATCGCTAAGCAGTCGCGTCAACCCATCGAATGTGACGCTCTACGACACGCCGCTGGAGAACGTGATTGCGTTCTTCGAGATAGCCGGACTATGATATGTCCAAGCTGGCCGGCCCGCCGGCGAAGACTCCGCAGCCGCTATACATGAGCATCCAGACACATGGGCGAAATATTGAGCATCGCCCGGACTAGGCCTGCTTGAAAAGTCATTCTCCAGCCGATAGTTGATTACCGGCAAGGTGAACACATGGGCAAAGACTTGGGCCAAGAAGAAGTCACAGCGACTCGCAACCCAAGGATCGGCGTCTTTGTCATAGTCTTTATCGCCGGATTGGCAGCCGGTGCATTGGGGCTGCTGTGCTGCGCAGACGGCGAATCCCCGGCAAATTTTCCGATGAGTAAGGCAATCGATGCAACAAAAGCCAGCACATTGTTTGCCCAAGCCTGTGGCTTGAATAACGAAAGACTTGCCAAGCGAATGGCCGCCGCCAGTTCCCTGGCATCCATGAAAGAAGGCGAATCATGGCTTGTTCTGCTCATACTGCGTTACAGGGATATAAGCCCTGATGAAAGTGAGGGATCGATCTGGCCGGCGTATAAGCCATTCGAGCTGGCGGTGATATACTCGGCGATCAAAGGACTCAGGTCTGATGCTGGATTGCCGATTCTATGGGCATTATGTTCGCTTCTTGAAGAGAAAGAAACTGCGCTGTGGTCGGAAGAAAGGGGTTTCATCATCAAAAGACTGGGCTCTTATTCGAGCCCGCCCTTCAGGGAATTAGTCCGAAACCTGCTTGTACAAAGACTTGGGGTTGACCACGAGTGGAACGTATCAGCATGGCGAGAGGCCATTCTAGAACACAGAATGTCAGGCAATGCAGAATCAAAACCATCCAGTGAAGCCTCCACCAGGCCAAACTAGTGTACGTCCCGGTTTCCCCCCAGCAATATGTCGTAGTCATTACGGAGCGCATTAGCGCAGGAATAGAGCGTGAACTTGCTATCAACCATCGTAATTATCGGCCAGGAGTTGGTGCCGCAGTGGCCAGTAGTCTTGCTCGGATATTGTACCGCATTGGTGTTGAGCTTTACCGGAATCATGTGTGCATGTGCTAAGAAACGTGCTCTAGCGGCGGCAGCCTCCATATGCAGTGCATTGTCTATTTGCCAATGATGATCCACATCGGATTGCCATTCAATTTCCGACCGGCGATGTTATTCATCATCTTCTTGCCGGCATGCGCTATCGGCGGAACGATTGCAGTATGTCTATTGCGCAAATGATGGTGGCAGAGTAAGGAAAGACATGGTTCATAAGCATCTTCGTCGCCAGGCGCAGCGAAGCAACCACGCTGGTCTTGATATGATGAAGGGCGGCAGCATGGTGGTTCGTTCCGTTCGGGACTTCGCAAATCACGGCACCCTCCAGTTGACTTGTCGCAGAACCGGGCCATCGTTCACCGGGCTATCGTTCGCGTATTGACGATACGAGATGATGCTCGTAAAATTACGAGCACATGCTCGTAAATAGCTGTAAACTTTTGGAAGAATCGGAAAGATGGCCATGTACAAGAGATCCATGTATCACGTTCTCCTCAGGCGATTGGAGGAGCCGCGTCGCTTCGTGCAGGTGCTCGCCGGCCCGCGCCAGGTCGGCAAGACCACCCTCATCCAGCAAGTGCTGAGGGACCTGAAGGCGCCTTCCCACTATGCCTCGGCCGATGAACCAGTGACCAAGGATCGGGTATGGGTCGAGCAGCAATGGGAGGCTGCCCGGAGGCTGGTAAGCGGGCCTGGCCAGGCCAAGGCGGCTGTGCTGGTCCTGGACGAGATACAGAAGATCCCCGGCTGGTCGGAGATCGTAAAGTTCCTCTGGGACCAGGACTCGGCCCAGCGGTTGCCGCTACGGGTAGTGCTGCTTGGCTCTGCTCCATTGCTGGTTCAGAGGGGACTCTCGGAGAGTCTGGCCGGACGATTTGAGACGATCCCGGTCACGCACTGGTCGCTGGCCGAGATGCGGGACGCGTTCGGCTGGAGCCTGGATCAGTACATCTACCACGGCGGCTATCCCGGTTCGGCCCCGCTGATCGAGGACACCCGTCGCTGGCGGCAGTACGTTCTGCATTCGCTGATCGAGACGACCATCTCCAAGGACATCCTGGAAATGCGGCGGGTAGACAACCCGGCATTGCTGCGACGGCTGTTCGAACTGGGCTGCCAGTACTGCGGGCAGATACTCTCACTGAATAAGATGCTCGGCCAACTCCAGGACCGGGGCAATACATCGACCCTAGCTCACTACCTGCATATGCTTCGAGGCTGCGGGTTGTTGGAAGGGCTTCAGAAGTATGCCGGCCAGAAAGTCCGCCAGCGGGGCTCCAGCCCCAAACTCCAGGTGCATAACAATGCCCTGCTGACAGCACTGGAGAACGTGGCATTCCAGGAGGCCAGGCAGGATCCAGAGCACTGGGGCAGGTTGGTCGAATCGTCAGTCGGATCGTACCTGGTCAACCAGGGCCGCGTGTCGGACCTGGTGGTGTTCTACTGGAACCACGTCAATCGAGAGGTGGACTTCGTCCTGGCCAAGGGCAGCAAGATCATCGCCATCGAGGTCAAGAGCAGCCGCCGCAGGACTTCTCTGCCGGGGATCGAGGCGTTTGCAGGGCAGTTCAAGGTACACAAGAAGCTGCTCGTTGGCGGCCAGGGCATCCCCGTCGATGAATTCATAACGACGGACCTTCTGCGCTGGTTCTGACAGGCATTGTAATTCCAGACGATTTGTGTGTGGTTCTACAGCGAGCACAGTGCAGCCCCGCAGGTTGGGCAGCGGGAGCAGCCGTCCTGGTCATTGATAAGGCCGTGGCATTGCGGGCAGATGCCGGCCTGGGCCTGCTGAGTGCTCATCGGCTGGCCTTGCCGGCAGCGGTCGCGATAGACCGTCACGCCCTTTAGGCCCAAGTCGAAGGCCAGTTGATACACCCGGTCGACGTCGGCTACCGAAGCCGACTGCGGCAGGTTGATCGTCTTGGAGATTGCCCCATCGACGTACTGCTGGAAGGCAGCCTGCATCCGCAAGTGATATTC
>CAYQJH010000178.1:0-6977 GCA_964417755.1 uncultured Planctomycetaceae bacterium | reverse complement strand
CTAAGCAACATCGAATTATGTAATATAGAAGATTCATTAGCCGGACAGTACTGATTTCAGATGCCTCTTTCTCTATTCCATTTGCCGCGGGCGGAATCGAATTCTACGTTCCTGGTGTACCTGGTGCCTGACGCATGCTTGCGGTTGACTATCTCTTCGCGATTTCCGATAGTCGATTTTGGCTGCGTCAGGCCTTAATTGAACTCCCTTTGCCGGGGCGTTTGTCCGAGGCGGTCTCGGACCCGCTCCGGCCTTATTTTGCGCGGCCTGCCCAGAACCTTTCTGCGCGCACCGCCAGCAGTGCCCATTGATGATGGGAGCAGGGTGGTTCGCTGTGTCGGCCTAAAATGCCCCTGCGCGGCCGCAGCCGGTTGAACAAGAGCGGCTGTATTCATGCCATGGCAAACTGCATGTCAATTTCTATGCGCGCCGGATGCGATTCCCGCTTGGATGAACGCTTCGCCAAAGCCGATCCACCACAATCGTGCCGCGAAGCGACGAAAGAGACTCTTCAATCCCAAGGCCTGCGTTTCGAGGCGCTTCAATCGACGCAGGATTGGCGAACTGAGGCCAGATCGTTGCTTGCGCGGCCCAGCAATCGCGGGCGAGTAAGTCAACCTCGGTGTCATTTGGCCGAAGTAGCGGCTGGATCGGCAGATAATTCGGGCCGAAGACGTCGCTGTTGCGGTCTTGTGCATCTTGACTGGCCAACGGCCCGAACGCCGGCATCCCGCCTGCTATTGATGATGTTGCCGGGCCGGGGCCTGAAGTGAGAAGTCCGGAGATAGAGACATCGGAACCAGCCGGCTGCAACGACGACAGCGGCAGGACGGATGCGACTTGCATTGTGCCAAGCGAAGCATCTTCCATGGCATCATCGGCGCCGCTTGCCGGTGTTGCATGCACGTGCCAGTTGGTCAGCAATAGACTGAAGTCCAAGCCATCCACATAGCCATCCCCAGTGAAATCGGCTGCAGCGAAGTCATGTCCGCCGCTGTGCCAGTTGGTCAGCAATATGCTGAAGTCCAGGCCATCGACATAGCCGTCTTCCGTCGCATCGCCAGGCAGAGTGATCGTGAAGTTGGTGTCGGAGATATCGCTGGGACTGCCGCCGAAATGATGCCTGACGCGGGTACGGCACATCTTGCTGTACATGTCGGGCACCGTAAAGTCTTCGCTGCCGTCATTGGGTGTGTTGGCCACCAAGGTAGTCCACGTCGTTCCGCCATCAGTAGACAGATCGATGTCAACATTGCCCACAACACCTTGGGTTGTCCAGGCAACATGAGCAGTTCTGCCGATTGCCCATCGTTGCGACGCGCCGTCGCCGGTCACCGTCAAGGATGCGGTGGGGTCGCAGATCGTCACTGTCAGAGGATCGGACATCGGCCCGACATTTCCAGCGGCGTCCACTGCTTGTGCCGTGTAGGTAAACGTTCCATAAGGCTGGAGGGGCAACGTTACGGGCGATGTCGCATATTCGTCGCTGACCAGGATGCCGTCACGATAAAGCCTCGTGTATGGCGTTCCAGCGTAAGTAATGTCGAAAGTCGGCGTAGTATCATCTGTGATATTGTCGGTGCTGAGCGGCCCCGTGTCGCTGGCAGGCGCAAGATCGAGCACCGGCGCGCCATAGTAGATGATCTGCAGGCCTGCGGACTCGTCCGCCACGTAGATGAGATTGCCTACGACAGCCACAGAGCGGGCATTTCCCGGTGTGTCATACGTGCCTACAAACATAGGGACCGAGGGCGTCGAAACGTCGATGATCTGAATGCCGGAAGAACCGTCGGCGACATAGGCCAGATTGCCGGCCACGGCTACACCGTATGCGCATCCCGGCGTGTCATATGCGCCCACCAACATCGGGGCCGAGGGTCTGGATATGTTGATGATCCTTAGACCCCCGTAGAAGCTGTCTGCCACATAGACCAGGCTGCCGACAGCGGCCACGCCTAAGGCAAAACCCGGTGTGTTATACGTGCTTGCCAAGACTGGGGAAGAGGGTGCGGAGATATTAATGATCTGTAGGTCAGAGTATTCGTCCGCCACGCAGGCCAGGTTGCCTACCACGGCCACGCTGCGCAAAGTCTGTCAAAACATGCTTTTAGGCAGGATGCTATCTTTTGCGCCGTGTTATCGCTAACAAAGCAGGTCTTGCTGGCCGATGTGCCAGGTATTGCCTCTCACGCCCTGAACCGCTCGCAATCCTGGACCAGCCTCTGGGCTGTCTGGCAATCGCGCACGTCAGCGAGGATGAACGTGCCTTCAGGCCCAACCGCATCCAGCAGCGGCACGATGTCCTCCACCTTCGGCCCGCACACCTCTATGCTCTTGCCGGCGGCCTTGATCTGACGGTACAGGTCGTACCAGTGCTTCTCGCCGCTGGTGGGCTTGCCAGCCTGCGGCGTCCACTGGATGGCGTCCAGTTCGTCCATCGCCAGCAGGCTGTCCAGGTGCTGCAGCGCAGTGGTGCCGTCCAAGTGGTACATCGAGTAGTCCAGAAAGCGGCACTGGGCCTTGAGGTGCGGCAGCGCGAACTCATTGAACATCGCGGGCGAAAGCATGCACGAGATGTCGCATTGGATCTTGGCCGTCTTGCCGGGACCCCATATTCGGTAGCAGGAGTAGATATTGCCGCCGTCTTCGTTCTTGATCCTGGAATGGATCCGGTCGAAAACATCGAAATACGCCCGGTTGATCTCTTCCAGGCGCGCCTTGACCCATGACGGCCTTTCGATCAGGTCCATCAGCAGCGCTTCGTTGCCGCGCATGGCCGCCAGCGTGTCGAGGTTCTCGACCATGTCCGGCATGCCGACAAGATATCGGCCCTCCGCGTGACGCACGCCTTCATCTATGAGCTTCATCTGCACGTCGAACCAGTGATTGTTGGTCGGATTGAACTCAATCGGCCCGAAGGAGTCAGCTTGGCTGATGCAGGGCTCGTACCATACGGTTTCCTCGGTGAAGTTGGGGGCGGCGCCGAGGAAGATGCCCAGGCTGCCCGGGCCAAGGTACGTGTCGAAGAACGGGATCGTGTCGCCGCCCAGGAAACTTCGCGAGACCTGGTATTCTTCCTCGCGCCGGCGGAAGGCTGCATCGCAGTAGCGGGCCTCGATGGACGAAGGCTTTGGCGGCTCGGCGATCTCTTCGACCGCCTCCGCGCCAGGCCCGACGAGCGCCAGGACGAGGCCCTTGTGATCCCACCAGTCAATCATGTGCTGCCGGGTAAGCGGCCAATCCTTCTTCCATAGCATGAGACACCTCGCGAAACAAATTAATCGTAATGGGCGCAGGCTGCAATGATGTTCATACAATGGCCTGCCGGAATCGAGCGGATGTTCTATGTGTGCCGGCATTTTTAGACCCAGCGTGGTTGCTCCGCCTGCTCCGCAAACCACGGCACCGGCAAACCACGCACGGGGCGGAAGCATGGCACCTGGCACGGCACCGGCGAGGTCTACTGCTTTCGGCCCACCTGGTAGCTGTCAAACAGCCGTCCCCAGGGGCTTTCCTTGAGCCATTGGTTGACGACCTTTTTGCCTTTGAGCGGATACCATATCGAGTCGTGGTAGATGGCTGAGGCGAAGATGAAGGCGTAGACTATCGGCGTGTGGAACATGAGGCGCTGGAGGAACCGCATCGGGCCGAACCACATGAGCTTTCCGACCGAGCTGGCGGCATTGTCGCCGGTGTGGAAGCCCCAATTTTCTTGCGCAGCCTCGATATCGCCGACGATCTCTATCTCTTCGCAACGCCCGACGCCCAGGCCCTGCTCGTGGGCCAGGCGAATGAAGGTGTAGTTCATCGGGTCAAAGCCCATCATCTTGGCTGCCACTGCATCGATGGCTACGCAATCACTTGAGGCCAGCAGGACATTCTTCGCCAGCGGGATCATCGTTCGCGGCCCGGGGCCGTTGCCGGCCGTCGTGCCGTCCATGACGGTAAAGATCCCCGGATGGATTTCTTTCTGGATGGCCAGCAGGTCCACCAGCGTTTCGTGAATTCGCGAATGGCAGTAGTGGCGTTTGGTTCCGAGCAGGCCGCCAAAGGCGTTCTTCATCGAGCCAGTGGTATTTGTGTAGATGTGGCACTTGGTGGTCGGCAGATGCACGACGTTCTTGCCGATGAAGTAATCGGGAATCTCGATGCCGTCCGGGAAGATCTTGTCCAGTACATTCATGCGGGCCTTGGGCTGGTATTTCTGCCAGCGCATGTCAGCCTTGCGGAAGTTGTACTTTATCGGCACGCCGTAGTGATCGCAGACGACCCGCTGCTTGTTGAGCACCTCGCCTTTTTCGGCGGAGGTGACCACGGTGCGATTCTCCACGCAGACCATGTCGCTTAGCCCGGCCTGCCGCAGCGCCAGGATCGTTCCTTCAAGCTGCCAGGGCGTGGTATTGGCGCTGGGATACATCAGGTGCCATGAGAGGTTGTTCTTCAGGATGGTGGTAGCGGCGGGGGACATAGCCTGGGCCAGCCCTCCCAATGCACAGGCATGCTGAACGTCGCCCAAAACGGACTGACTGCTGGTTCGAATGACGGCGACTTTGCTGCGCATATACATAGGCTCCTCTTGGACCTATTGTACCGCAAAAGGCTTAGCTTGCGATGCCCTTATGACAACTGGTCCACCCTCAGCGTCCGACAATATTCGATGGTCTTCTGCAAGCCCACGCGCCGCGAGACCGACGGCTGCCAGCGAAGTTCGCGCGCCGCCAGCGATATGTCCGGGCGGCGGACCTTCGGATCATCCGGCGGCATCGGTTTTTCGATAATCCGGCTGGCTGAGCCAGTCAGTTCGATGATCTCCTCTGCCAGTTGCCGGACGGTGATTTCTTCAGGATTGCCAATGTTGACCGGCCCGCAGTGGTTGCTCTTTGCCAGACGGACGAGGCCCTCGACCTGGTCATCAACATAGCAGAAACTTCGCGTCTGCTGACCCTGGCCATAGACCGTCAGCGGGCGGTTGGTCAGTGCCTGGCATATGAAGTTGGTCACGACTCGCCCGTCGTCGAGGCGCATCCGTGGGCCGTAAGTGTTGAAGATTCTCGGCAATCGAACCGGCAGGCCTTTCTGCCGGTGATACGTCATGATCAGGGCCTCGGCGAAGCGTTTGCCCTCGTCATAGACGGCCCGCGGCCCGACGGGATTCACCCGTCCCCAATAGCTCTCGCTTTGCGGGTGCACTTCAGGGTCGCCATAGACCTCGCTGGTGGAAGTGTGGAGGAAGACGGCCTTCTTCTCGACGGCCAGGTCCAGCAGATGCCGGACGCCTTCGCTACAGACGCGCATGATCTGGACGCCTAGGGGCGCGAAGTCCACCGGGCTAGCCGGGCAGGCCAGGTCGCATACCAGATCTATCGGGCCCGATATCGTCAGCGGCTCGATGACGTCGTGGTGGATGAAACTGAAGGCGCTGTTCTCCGCCAGCCAGTCCACGTTTGTCTGCTGGCCGGTGGCCAGGTTGTCGATGCCGATGACCTGATGCCCTTCATCAAGGAATCGCCTGGAAAGGTGGCATCCGATAAAGCCGGCTGCGCCTGCAACCACAATCCGCATGAATTTCTCCTTAGAGATCTTTGCAGCGGCCAGGCAACGCGCGGACGAGAGTCCGCGACACGCCCCCGCCACGCCGGCGCGTGGTTGCTCCGCTTCGCTCCGCAAACCACGGCACCCTATCCCGCGCCGCCGAGGCACTGCGCGGCAAGAGATATCAGGATATGCAGTATAGCCCGACGACGTTAAAATGGAACTTATGAATATCGCCATTGTTGGAAGTGGATATGTTGGGCTGGTGACAGCTACCTGCCTGGCCAGCACGGGCAACAAGGTCATCGCCGCGGATATCGATGCGCAGAAGATTCGCCTCCTGTCGAGCGGGCAGTGCCCGATCTTCGAGCCCGGCCTCGAGGAACTGATGCGAGACCAGTTGGCTGCCGGCCGGCTGAACTTCACCACTGATCTTGAATCGGCGGTTCATGCCAGCCAGGTCATTTTCATCGCGGTCGGCACGCCGCCCCGGCCTGATGGGGCAGCCGATCTTTCCGGCGTCGAGGCCATCGTCCGCGATATCGCCAGGCACATGGATTCCTCGCGCGTGATCGTGATCAAGTCGACCGTTCCGGTCGGCACCGGCCGGCGAATGAACGAACTGCTGATGGACCTGACGGCCCATCCGTTCGCGCTGGTTTCCAACCCCGAATTCCTCAGGGAGGGGGCGGCGCTTGAGGATTTTCTTCGGCCGGACCGTGTCGTGATCGGCACCGATGACAGCGAGGCTGTGCAGACGCTGACCGAGCTTTATGCTCCGTTCGCGCGGAACGGGCAGAAGATCATGGTGATGAGCCGCGAGGCTGCCGAGATGGTGAAGTACACCTCGAACGCTTACCTGGCCACTCGCATCAGTTTCATCAATGAGATCGCCGATATTTGCGCTCGCACCGGCGTGGATATTTCGCAGGTTTGCGACGGCATCGGGGCTGACAGGCGTATCGGGCATGAATTTCTCCATCCGGGCGTCGGCTATGGCGGCAGTTGCTTCCCCAAGGATGTCCAGGCCCTGATCCAGGTTGCCAGCCAGGCCGGCTGCCAGGCCAGCATCCTTCGCAGCGTGCACGACCGCAACGAGTATCAGAAGCTGGCGCTGGCTGAGATGGTCATGCAGCGTTTCGGCAGTGATCTTGCCGGCAAGACGTTCGCCTTGTGGGGGCTGGCGTTTAAGCCAAATACCGATGACATGCGTGAAGCCCCTGCGCTTACAATTATTGAAGGCCTTGTAAAGAAAGGCGCGAAATGCAAGGTCTACGATCCTGCCGCGATGCAGGAAGCTCGCTGGAGGCTTAAGCACCTCGGTGAAGCGGTTATCTTATGTGAAGATGAGTATGCAACAATGAAAAATGCTGATGCGCTTGTTATTGTCACTGAATGGAACCAGTTTAGAAATCTCGATCTTGAAAGGGTAAAGAATGAACTAA
>CAYQJH010000177.1:0-7051 GCA_964417755.1 uncultured Planctomycetaceae bacterium | reverse complement strand
CGCGCTCGAGTTGCCCAACCGCATCGTCGTGCCGCCGATGGCGCAGTACGTGGCGCCGTCGCCCGCTGTTCCGCCGCCGGCCAAAGCGACTCTGACTCTCAAGGGCCTGCTGGAGCAGACGCGCGCCGCTGGGCTGATGTTCTTCTCCGTCGTGGCGGCCATTGTCGGCCTGGCGATCGGGGCGGTGGACGGCCTCATTTGCCGCGTGGTGCGAAGGATGCTGCTGGCAGGTGCGGTTGGGCTGTTGGTGGGCTTCATCGGCGGCTTTATCTCCAACATCATTGCTAACCTGGTGTACGCGCCGCTGACAGAGATGGCGATGAAGCAGTCGGGCGACGCTGCGGCAGGTCTGACGACCTTCGGCTTCCTGACGCAGGTGACAGGGCGCGGCCTGGCTTGGTGCCTGGCCGGCATGGCGATGGGCCTTGGTCAGGGCATTGCCCTTCGCAGCGGGCGGCTGCTGTTGTACGGCTTGCTGGGCGGCATCATCGGCGGTCTGCTTGGCGGGCTGCTGTTCGACCCGATCGACATGCTGATCCTGGGCGGTGACCACGTCAGCGGCCACTGGAGCCGGCTGGCGGGCCTGGCCGTCATAGGCGCGTGCGTCGGCCTGATGATCGGCATCGTGGAACTGTTGGCTCGCGATGCATGGTTGCAGATGGTCGAGGGCCCTTTGGCGGGCAAGGAGTTCCTGATCTTCAAGGACACGATGCACGTGGGCGCCTCGCCCAAGTGCGAGATATACCTGTTCAACGACAACCAGGTCGCGCCGCAGCACGCAGTGCTCCGCAGCGTGGGCGACAATTACGAGATCGAGAACCTTTGCCGCGAGACGCCCATGTGTCTCAACGCCCGCCCGACGCAACGGGCCCGCCTGCACAACGGCGACCAAATCACCATCGGGCGGACCGTCTTTGTCTTCCAAAAACGCAAGAGGTGAGCCGGCATGGAAGGTTCCAAAGTCGAAGTCAAATGCACGCACTGCGGCCAGACGTTCAAGATCGACAGCGGCCATCTGGGGCGCAAGGCCAACTGCACCCGCTGCGGCGGCGTATTTGCGCTGCAGCTCCAGGCAGCGCCGGCCACCCCAGGCGATGCGGGCCTCTGCTCCATCTGCCAGAGCCCCATCGAACCGACAGACACCACGCTGGCATGCAGCGACTGCAAGGCACTCTATCACAGCGACTGCTGGCAGTACAACAAGGGCTGCGCCGTGTACGGCTGCAGCCAGGTCTCGCCAACCGAGCATCGAGATAACCTGGAGATCCCTGCGTCGTACTGGGGCAAGGAAGAGAAGAACTGCCCCAACTGCAACCAGGTCATCCTTGCGGCGGCCGTCCGCTGCCGATTCTGCGGGGCTACCTTCGAGTCAGCCGCCCCGGTGGATCGAGGCCAGTTCCACCAGGCCAGCGCCATTCGCCAGAACTTGCCGGCCGTCCGCCGCGGGAGCATCTGGCTGCTGATCTTGAGTGTGCTGACCTGCACAGCGCCCTTTGCGGCAGTATTCGGCTCGATGTGGTATTATGGCAGGCGCAAGGAGATCGCCGCTTCGCCTCCTCTGCAGTCAGCAATGTGCAAGATCGCCTTGGGCCTGGCAATCGGCCAGAGCGCTCTGGTGGTGCTTTTGGCCGCAATATACGGCCTGTTTTACAGCCACTGACAGAGGCACGCGCCGCCGAACCGGCGTCTTTCAACTCGGTTCCATAAATGGTGATATATGGACTCACGCATGCGACGCCTCCGTGCCGACCATCAGCAGATGATGGCGGTCTTCAGCAACCACCCGCGAATCCGCGTCATCTCCGCCGTAGGTCAGCCTCCCGAGAAATATCTGGTGGAATATCAAGTGCTGGGGCTGGTGTGGGAAGATGAGAAGTCGCTGCGGCACGGCTCGACGCACCGGGCGGAGCTCTTCCTGCCGCTGGACTACCCGCGATGCTCGCCCTTCTGCCGGATGATCACGCCTGTCTTTCACCCCAACATCGACGCACAGAAGATCTGCATCGGCGACCACTGGGCGGCCGGGCAGAAGCTCACACACCTTGTTGCCCGCATTGGCGAGATGATCACCTACCAGAGCTATAACGTCAAAAGCCCGCTCAACGCGCAGGCGGCTGCATGGGCGCAGGCCAACGTCCAGCGCCTGCCGCTGGAGCAGGTGGACCTAACGGCGGGAATATGATCGCCGTCGTGGTGCGCCTGTAAGTGACAGGACGCGCCTTCCGATAGCCAGTGATCTGTCATCAGCATTACAGCTGTAAATGGCCTGATTGCTCATGCCGGCTGACGGTCAGATGGGTCGTGCATCTGTCTGACCAGGCGGACGATGCGGTGGTATCTTTCGCGGATATCGTCACGATCGGCCTCCACAAGGTCGGTCGACAGCACTTCGTGCTGCACCTTTCGTGCATGTTCCAGGACGCTTGCGTAATCTTCACGCCGCCGCACCTGTCGCGCCAGAAGATGCAGCACGTCCAAAAGCCTGAGCGAAACCCCGACGTTATCGTGTGCCGACTGCCGAATCATGTTGAAGGCGGAGTCCAGCGCCCCGCTGACGGTGGTAAGCTTGACCACCAATCGCAGCTGTTGCGACTCATCATAGCGCAGGGGCAAGGGGAACTGTCGCGACAACAGCTTAGCCATTGCAGCCGCCAGATGATCCAAGCACGTGATAGCAGTAAAAGGATCGTTCATCGCTGGTGACAGCGCTCTGCAGGCTACCTCGACCAGTTGGTGAATCGGAAACTCGACATCCTGCGTCGGGGTCCGCAGGCGGCTGAGGATGAGCACATCCGCTAAGCGAAGTGCGAGTTGGTCATCTACCCGCTCACGCGGGTAGGCTTGAGCGATAACCAGGCCCGGGAAGATGAACTCTCCCGGCCGATAAAGCAGGCGGATAAGCAGGTCATGCTCGCGTGCCAGCGACATGAGCTTCTCGCCCTCGATGATATCGATATAGCCGCTGCGGCTAACAAAGATGTCGCGGCAGTCATCTATAAAATCGCGAGGCATGGCGGTGCCGATGACCTTGTCGGGCTCCTCTCCAAGTCGATCGGGATACAGTCGCTCGATCTCGTGGTCGAGGTTGCTGGCGACCTGCTCAAGGATTGTCTCGACGCGAATCATCGAGGCCATGTGGTGAACGAAGTAGATGAGCATCACGAAATCCAGCACCGCTAGCAGCAGAGCCAACGTGACGGAGATGCGGGGAACCGACGTGTTCCACGGCTTGTATTCGTACACCTGGGACAAGATCAAGAGATCGTATAGAAAGCCGCCGATAAAGGCGCCCAGCACACACTGGCTGCCGCGATCAGCCATGAAGTTCCGCAGGAGCCGCGGACCAAACTGCTGCGAGGCCAAACTCAGGACGACGATCATCACCGAGAATAACACGCCGGCGACGGTAATGGTCGCTCCTGCCAGCGTCGCCAGCAGCTCCCTTGCGCCGGGGGCTGAGCCTCCGTAAACTAGCGGGACGAGGCCTTCCGCCCAGCCATAGCTCCTGTCAGCCGCCAGAGAAGCTGCCGCCAACGCCAGCACCAGCAGAACAATGCCCGATGGCAGCAACCAGTACGAGGTGTGCAGTCGCTCCCAGAGACTACGCCATTGAGATATCATCTCGTTTACCCGCGAACTCATTCTATGCCGACTGATGGCGGATTCTTGGTCAGGCCAGGTAACGCTTCAGGCCCCTGACGTCCCACCTGCCATGTAATGAAGACAGATGTTCCCTGCTCAGCGAAGCGTCGAGGAGGCCGCTAACTCCAGGAACCTTCGAGCCAATTGCGGCCCCTTGGCTTCCTCCTCGTGCTTGAAGAACACGAATGCACCCTGCCATTGGCAATGCACCAGCCGCTGCAGCCACCTCGTCAGATCCGCATCCTCGTAGTTGGTGTTTCGCAGTCGCAGATAGCCCCAATTGGCCGTCGGGACGAATGGAACGTCAAGGCCGTCCTCTGCCTCAGCAATGCACAAGGCGATCTGGTGATCGCGCAGGATTCCGAAGGTTTCTTCATCAAACCAAGATGGATGGCGGAACTCGAAGGCTGCGCGTTTTTGGCGGGGCAGCGTCGCCACGAAGTCTCGCAGTAGAGGAAGGTCCTTTTTCAGATCGGGCGGCAATTGAAAGAGCACCGGGCCCAGGCGATCAGCCAGTGTGGCGGCGACTTCCATCAGGTAAGATACCGAATCGCCGGCGCCTTTTAGTCGCTGTAGGTGTGTAATGCGTCGTGGCGCCTTGAGGACGAACTTGAAGTCATCCCCGACCTCGCCAGCCCATGCCTCAAGTACAGATGCCTTGGGCATGCGATAGAACGTGTTGTTGATCTCGACGGCCCGAAAGCGCTCGCTGTAATACCCAAGCATCTGTTTCGCGGGCAGGTTCTTGGGATAGAAGCCGCCCTTCCACTGCTTGTAACAGAAGCCGCTGGTGCCCACGTACAGGTTCATTCGTATGCTCTTCTGTGAACACTGTAGCGCTAAAGTCAGCAAGAATGCGAAGACGTACCAGCGCCCAACTCACCATGAAGGCTGAGGTTCTGCGGCACAGCCTTCAACCACAGGACATCATTCGTTTGGATCGACCTCGATGCCGTGCGCCTTGCACCAGTCGAGAGCAACTTGGCTGTATTGGCGGTCGCGGAACTTGTACCACGCATCGGCTAAGCCCAGTTCGTGAACGCGGTCCTTGAAATACCGGAAGGCCCCTTTGCCGTGGATCGCGCGGAGCAGGACATCGGCGTGTTCCTCGTTGTCCTGGCTGTCGGCGAAGTCCCGCATCATGTCCCACTCATTGACATCGAATTGATCGGGGAGGGGAAGAAATCGTCCGCCGTCGCCGCTCTCGTCGGCCTGGACAGCCTTGGCCTGCTCGATGTTCTCCAGCTGCCATTCTGAGTAATGAGACAAGTCGTCGTCATCCTCAGCCGCCCGGATTTCCTCATCGGAGAGAGAGAATACCTTGCCTGTCTGCTTGTCCAAAAAGGCCCGCGATTCGTCTGACTGCATGTCCAAGGCTTCGACGATTTCTGATAGTTTTACACTTGGCATACCATGCGCCTGGTAGGATGAATTGTCTTGGCCCGCGACAATGATTTTGCGCGACCTCGTTCACGTCATATTCCAGCCGCCATCTACACGCAGATTTTGCCCGGTGATGTAGTCATTATCGATCAAGAACGCAACCGCGGCAGCGACATCCTGCGGGCTGCCGGCGCGACGCATCGGCACCTGTTGCAGGAGCCTGGCCTTGTGTGTTTCGCTGGCATCCTCCGGCCAGGCGGCAATGCCAGGGGCAACACTGTTGACACGGATATTCCGCGTGGCCAAAGCCTTGGCGGTGCTGCGCGTCAGGGCAAGCAAGGCTGCCTTTGAAGCACAGTATGCGGGCCAATCGGCTCGCGGGCGTTCGGCGGAAACGTCCGTGATATTGATAATCACGCCGCCGCCGGCCATGAGCGGCAGTGCATGGCGGATGCACAAGGCGGGCGCCCGTGCATTGACGGCCATCTGTGCATCCCACTGCTCAGCCGTCAGCGTCTCCAGCGGTGTGGGATCGTACACAGAGGCATTGTTGACCAGCACGTCCAGACGGCCGAAGGATCGCCCGACGGCCTGGAACATCTGATCGATCTGGCGGGCATCGGCCAGGTCGGCCGGGAAGATCTTGACGTGGCGGCCTGTGGCGGCGATCTCGCCGGCTGTCTGCTGGGCGGCCTCGAGCGAGCGGCCATAGTGCAGGGCGATATCGGCGCCACGGCGGGCAAGCTCAAGTGCGATGGCCCTGCCCACGCGCCTGCTCGCGCCAGTCACCAAGGCGATCTTGCCAATTAGTTCCATAAAATCCAGTTATAGTTTAATGTTGGGTGGCATGGTGGCCGGGTGGCATGGCGGCCGTCGTTCGCCGCCATGCTTCCGTCAAGCAGCTGCATACAACATGGCGGCAGACGATGGCCGCCATGCCACCCATCATTGACGGCAGTCTATTTGGATTGTTACGTTCGCGTGGCCGCAGACGCCGCGGCCACGGCACCCGCTAAGGCATTCCCCCGGCTTTCGCCGGGGGCTTCCTAGCAGCAGCAGACATCCGCCCATCACACCTTTACTTTGAAAGCCTCATTCTTCTTGAGGTCCATGGCAAAACCGGCCAGCAGGTCAGCCGTCTTCTGCAAATCCCGCAGGTCGAGCATTTCGACCGTCGAGTGCATGTAGCGGTTGGGCACGCTGACCAGGGCCGTTGGCGTGCCGCCATTCTTGGTCCACATTGCGTAGGCATCGGTTCCGCCGGTGGTGCTGAAGGTCTCCACCTGCGTCGCAATGTGGGCCTTCTTCGCCACGGCCTTCAGCCGCTGGTAGACCATCGGATGATTTTCGCGCCCGATGCACAGCACCGGCCCCTTGCCCATTTGCACCAGGCCATGCTGCTTGGGGTCGATCCCCGGCGTGTCGGTCGCATGTGTCACATCCACGCAGATCGCGACGTTGGGCTTGACGTTTGTTACCTGCATCTGCGCCCCGTTCAGGCCGGTCTCTTCCTGGATTGACGAGCATGCGTAGATCGAACATCCCAGGCTCTTCTTCGACTCCGCAGCGATTCGAAGTGCCTCGATGGCCACCCAGGCGCCAATGCGGTTGTCCATCGCCCGCGCGACGGCTACGTTCTTGTTGATCATCTCGAAATCATCCACGAACGTGATCGGGTCGCCAATGCTGACGAGCAGCTTGGCGGCCTTTGCGTCGGCCACGCCGATGTCAACGAAGACTTCGTGCAGCTTGGGGGCCTTGGCATCCTTGTCGCGATCCTGCAAGTGGATGGCCGTCGCGCCGACGATGCCGCGGACAATGCCTTTTTCCGTGTGAATGTTCATCCGCTTGCCGAGAAGCATCGCCGGGTGTACATGGCCGATTTGCTGGAGGTAGATGTAGCCTTTTTCGTTGATGTGTCGCCCCTTCGGGGCGATCTCGTCGTTGTGGCCTTTCAGAAGCAGGCGTGGCTCTTGGCCGGTATTGACGATGGCTTTTGTGGTGTGATTGTCATCTGGTCGGTCGT
>CAYQJH010000176.1:0-7144 GCA_964417755.1 uncultured Planctomycetaceae bacterium | reverse complement strand
ATCCGTTTTGAGGGAGGATAACAACGCAGCCGGACAAGGCTTTGGGCTCCACCCAAGGCATGTCGCCATTGCTCAATCCCGTCAGCTCTTCAGTTGCTTGCGGATCTACAGTTTTTTCGGGCACTTTGTCTCGCAACTCGCAAGCACCTAAGAAAATCTTCATTGACGGCATCTTCGCCCAAGCGTAGCATCTTAACAAGAAACAACCTGAACTTGGTCTATCCAAGCGATCGCGCACAGGAAAACTGCGAATTCTCACATGAAGGTAGCGATGCGTTGGCGGACTCCCGTCTGGGAGTCCGTCGGCGAATCCTCTGGGCTTTCGCGGGCCCTCCTGGTAGTAGTCGGCGGCTCCCTTTCTTTTCGGGCCACCGGGTGGTTAGGCGTGGTTTAATAGGGAATGGTCTTTGAGAAAGGGGTACATCATGGCCAATAGGCTAACGGTGTTATGGCACGTAGCAGTGGGATTCATGGTCATCTTCGCGTTGACCGCATCGTCAATCAGTTGCCGTGACAGTTCGTCGAGTGGGTCATCGTCGAAGAAGTCGGGGGCGATGCCTCCTGAGTATCGTGTGGTTGCCAAGCATCTTGCCCACGAGTTGAAGCAGAACGTGAGCGACTTCCGCAATGACAAGGGCATGGCCGAGATCATCGCCGAAGGGCACGCCGCCGTCATGGATCTCAGGAACATCAAGTCGTCGGACGAGGACATAGAGTACATCGCGGCACACGGTGGTGCCGCCTGCGCTGAGGCTGTGCGACGGATGGAGCGCATCAATGCACTGCCCAAGCCGCCGGATGCCGGAAGCCTTTTTGTGGAGTCCTTTATCCACGGGCTCTACGGGAACGTTTACGCCGGATATGCCCTTGGCACCGACGCAGACAACAAGCAGAAGGCAATTCTCGCCGAAGTCGATCCGCTTGCCGCTGCCGTGGAGCAGGCCGACGCCGCGCATCTTCTACTTCCGAAAGTAGCCGAGAGATATTCCGCCTCGGTTGCTGACGCACCCGGCAGAATCCGGGTGGATTTCGACGAGTCATGGTACGGCTGGGGGCCATATGACTGGTGCTGTCTCTACAACGAAGGCGCAGAGTTGGAGGACTGCACTGTTATCGTCGACATGAAAGGAGCCGCAGGGGACGTTAGGCGGAATGTCCACTATGTCCAGAAATGGCCAAGCAAGTCATGGATGTACGCTCGCTACGACCCAGGGACCGACCTCAACGGTCGGCGCGTCGGGCGAATGACGGTTGTCGGTGTGAATACGGTCAACGTGACAGTTCTTTCGCCGGGATTCTCGACTCAGGTAGCTTATCTGTACCAAGGGGCCGAAAAGGACAAGGACATAGCTGAGCGATGCAAAAAAATGACCATTCGATGGCGGTATCAACCATTTGACAAAGGCATCATCTTCTCAGATACGCAGCGAGGCGTGAAGCTCACGTTGGCCGATTACCCGGTTCTGGGCAAGTGCCGTGTTGATGTAACCTTCAAACGCGGCAATGAATCGAAGGGATGGTATTGGGACATTGATTCGTGGCAGCAAGACGAAGAGAAGACCTTCAGCACGCCGCAGGGCGGGCTATCCTGGGATCCCGGCGAGATGGAGGTCGTGCTGTCATTTCCAGGCACGTCCCACACCGTCCGCTGGGACTTAAAGAGATAGGCTTTGGCGATGCTCCAAACAGTCATGCCATTTTCTGAAATGAGGCGAGACGTCATTCAACCGCATCTTCATGTGATGTTCTCGATCCGGGCGATGCTGCGGGTCGCCGAGAAGGGCGTTTCCGTTGTCACTGAGGACGATCTCTCTGGCTGCCTTGGCGGCCTGATGGACAAGCCGGACGCTGAACTGCTGGGCCTGATCAAGTCGAACGTGAACACGGCAGCGGCCGCCGCGGCGCTCGTCTTCATGCACTCGGCCTATGAGAATGCCGTCTTCGACCTGATCAAGCGCCTGGTTCAATATGACCCTGGACCCTGGGCTGCCCTCATCGAGAAGAAGAAGTGGCTCAAGAAGACCGAACGTGAGTCTTTTCCGTGGAAAGTGGAGAAGATACTGGCCGTTCTACAGCCGAGCACGACCAAGGATGTCGTTCCAGGGTTTGAATTTCAGTTGGAAACTTTAAAGGCTATCGACGACCTTCGTCACGACCTTACACATCGGACCACTTTTGCTACACCTATCCCAGACATCTACGAGAAGCTCACGTACCTGCACAAGACTGTCCTCCTTCTTGAGAAGCTGGCCGAGGCGAAGTACCCTGGTCCAAGTGCGAAGTCGTGACCGGTCATGAGGCGATGTTGTGGAGACCGAGATGGAGACGAACGGAACGCCAAAACCAGTACTGTGGCGCGATCAATTGCGCCAAGTGACCGCTTGGGGAACACGCGACGGAGAGCCATTTGTTGAAGTGCTGCCCGACGACGAGGAATTCAAGCGGGCGTGCCTGCGCAACATGCAAGCGAACAACAATCACCTGACCACCAGCTTCGAGGCCGGCAGGTACTTCCTTGCCGACGACCCAGCCAAAGGGCGGTGACCATCGGAATCTGGATGAGGAAACGCGCTACATCGTGTCCTCCACGCCGCCTATGCCCCAGGTAAACGGCAGGATGTCGCCGGTTGGTCGTGAACTATCATTGTCGCCTCTCGCCCCGAGTGAAGAAGACGGGCCTTCTTCACTCGGGGCGAGAGAGCAATGGAGCAGGTGAACAGTAGAGAAGAGGCTGGCACTTTAATAGAGGTCCCGGCTGCCATAGCGGAAAGGATTGCTCACCTGCGGCTTGTCCGGCATAGCTTTAATGAAGCCGGATCTCCTGTTCACCTATTCTCCTGTTCAAGCGACTCCCCGGACAAGAAACCTGCTGGACACCCATCGGGTCCTTGTGCCTAAGCTATTCCTAAACCCGCGCGGTTGCAACTCCGCAATTACGTCAGCGCCTTGTGGGCTTCCTTCAGTTGTTTGCGGATGGGCAGTTTCTGCGGGCACTTTGTTTCGCAGGCGCCGCACTCGTTGCAGGCGTCGGCCCGCTGGCCGGGCTCCCACTGGTCTTTGCCCAGGCTGGCGTATCGCTGGCGCGCGACATCCACCAGCCCGTACACGCGCGATGAATTGTAATGCTCGAATATGCGGGGGATCAGTACCTTCTGCGGGCAGGGCATGCAGTACTCACAGCCGGTGCAATAAAGGTCGGCCATCTTCTTCAGCCGCTCCAGGTGCTGATTGATCGCATCGTGGTCGGCTGGGCGAAGGCTAACCGGGTCGCAGGCGGTGGCTACGTTCTCGTCCACCTGCTGAGCAGTTGTCATGCCGGACAAGGCCATGGTGATATTCGGGTTGGCCAACACAAAGCGCAGCGCCAGTTCCGGCACATGGCTGACGCCGCCGACAAGGCCGCTCAGCACGTCGCTCGACGGCGCGCCAAGCCGGCCGCCGGCTATCGGGCCCATCACCACCACGCCCATGCCCTTGGCGTGGGCATGCGCGATCCCGTCTTCGAGCCTGCGGTCAAGCATGTTGTACTGAAGCGTGATGCTCTCGAAGAAGTCAGTATCAACAATGTTCCGCAGGGCCTGGTTGTTGTCGTGGAACGAGCAGCAGATGTGGCGGATCAAGCCCTGATCTTTCGCCTTGAGCATCCACTTGCCGATGCGAGGCTCGAAGGCCTTCTGATAGCTGGACCAATTGATGCCGTGGACGTTGTAGATGTCGATATAGCCGATGTCCATCAGTCGAAGCGAGTCTTCAAGGTGCTGCCGCCAGGCCTTCTCGTCAGCCTCCATGTAGTGGTTCTTGGTGGAGACGACGATCTTGTCGCGCCAGCCCTTCAGGGCCAGGCCGACGGCGCGCTGGCTGTCGGCATTGCAGTAGAAGACGGCGGTGTCGATGTAGTTGACGCCTGACTCGAATGCGTGCTGCATCATCGGGACAGCCAGCTCATCATTGACGCGCGCTTCCTTGCCCGTGCCAATCATTGGCAGGTGCATCGCGCCAAAGCCAAGCTGTGAGACCTTCAGGCCGGTCTTGCCGAGGGTACGGTAGATCATTCGAGACTCCTTTGACGACGCAACGGCAACGGTTCGATCGCGAGCGACTCACCGCCCAGCGGCGTTAACAACAACAGCAACGACAACGGCGTTGATTGGTTGACGGGGGCAGAGCCAAGGACTCTAATTCAGATCAAATTGGTGGCACTGCCGCGCCTGGCAGCTGAAGCTTGCCAAGCAACACACTCTACTATAACACCTTGAAAGCCCCGATGTGTTGCGGTTCTTGCATTTGCCAGATTGTCCCCTTTTGGTTGAGGTTCAGGTAGAATGACGATATGGACAAGAGAGACTACTATGACGTTCTGGGGGTCGCCAAAAACGCCAGTGCGGATCATATCCGCTCCGCCTATCGCAAGCTGGCTCGCAAGTACCATCCGGACGTGAACAAGGCTGGCGACGCGGCCTCAAAGTTCAAGGAGGCAACCGAGGCATACGAGGTGCTCAGCGACAGCGAGAAGCGGGCCAAGTACGATCAATTCGGCCATGCCGGGCCGGGCATGCCTTTTGGAGCGGGCCAAGCCCCCGGCGGGGCGAGAACCTACACATGGACAGGTCGGCCGGGCGAGGGCTTCGGCGGGCCTGGCGGCGTGAACTTCGAGGAGATATTTGGCGGCGGGCAGGGCTTTGCCGGCATGAGCCTTGACGAGATTCTGGAATCACTCGGCGGGGCGGCGCGGCGCGGGCGTCGCGGGCGCGGCCGGCCCCAGCCGCAAGACGTGGAATACGAAGTAACGTTGGACTTCATGCAGGCAGTGCAAGGCGCCACGCTGAGCCTGCGCGTGCAGGGGGCCAACGGCCAGGAAGAAACGATCAACGTGAAGATCCCCGCCGGCGTGGATGAGGGCTCGAAGGTGCGCGTGCGCGGCAAGGGGGCGGCCGGCGGCGATCTGTACCTGGTGACACATATTCGGACACATCCATATTTCCGACGAGAGGGCGGGGATATCTATGTCGACTTGCCTATCGGCATCACGGAGGCTGCCCTGGGCGCCAAGGTGGACGTGCCGACGCTGGAAGGCATGACAACGCTGACGGTGCCGCCCGGCAGCAGCAGCGGGCGAAAGCTGCGCCTGCGCGAGAAGGGTATCGCGACGGCTGGCTCTGCAGCTCGCGGCGATCAATACGTCGTGCTCAAAGTTGTCGTACCGCCGTCGGTTTCGCCCAAGGCGGGCGAGCTGCTGAAAGAATTCGACCGGGCCCAGCCGTTTGATCCTCGAGCCAACGTGCCATGGAAGTAGACGAATCACATCGCCTCAACAGGAATCGAGTGGTGTACTTCACCATCATGGTGACATTCCTGGTGTTGATGTCGGCTTCGCTCGGGACGATGTTTCACCTCTCCAGCAAGGCCGCCCAGCAGGCGGCCGCCGGCGAGGCCGCCCAAAAGGCTGCTACCCAGCGCGGCACGGCCACCAATGTCTCAGTCTCATTCGATGCGGCCAAACCCAAGACGCTCGAAACGAACGTGAAGTTTCTTGCCAGGCTTGCGTGGGTCAGCGCCGCGCTGATGGCTGTGACGCTGCTGGTGCTGTTCTGGGTGGTGATTCATTTCATCCTTGGCCGGGCCAAGCAGGTGTCCCATCACCGCACGCAGTACGTTGACGCCTGGCGACTGGCCGGCCAGCGTGTCAAACCAATCGACGATGACGAAATAGGCGGCGAGGACGACGAAGGCGAAAAGTAATCTTGTCCGTGTCGCAGATTTCTAGTGTGGCGTGGTTGCTCCGCTTTCGCTCCGCAAACCACGGCGCCCTGTCAATCGTTTCACGAGTAGTAGAACACAGGTCAGACCTTCGGCGTGAACTGGTTCAGGTCGTGGATGCCCAGCGACTTCTCGATGGCTGCGACCTTTTCCACGATTGTCTCGAAGCCGCCTTCGCCGAAGAGATCGTGTTCCTTGTCCTCAAAGACCTCGCCCAAATGCTCGTATTCCTTGGGCAAGTACACACGCCTGATGGCCGGAAAGAGCACCGTGTCTTCGCGAGCGGCATGTGGCTCATACATGCGAATGAAATCCCGGATGTTCTGTCTTAGCGAAGATCGCTCTTGCGTCTTGAGGGTTTGCTGAGCGGAGGATCGGAGTATCCTCGCCGTCAATGCTCTACCGGCCTCATGCTGCAATCGCAACGTCCTTGTCAGCTCCGCCAGAATGCCGGCCTTCTCGAATCGCGGAAAGAGATAATCCTCTTCGAGTTTTTCGTGATACTCCTCTATGAATTGGCGGACGATATGGGCGGCACTGGCGATGGCTTGCTGCGGCTGATCGGCGTTACCCAGACGGTCATCGCATTGCCGGTAAATCAGGATTATTCGTCTAAGAACGCCGTGTTCGCGCATCAGGTCTTCGCCGGGCGAGACTTCGTCTTTCTGGTTTGACGCAGGCATGCCAGAGGCGCCGCCTACATGCACATTGGCGCATCCAGCCATCGCCAGGCCGCCTGCGCTTATGGCTGCGTTGTGGAGGAACCGGCGCCGCGAGCAATGTCTTTCGGTCTGCATGGAGTTCTCCTTTGAAGCCGTGCAGTGGCCGAAAGAATCATAGGCATCAAGGCGTTACGTCATCCGGTCGTACATTTCGGCGGTAATGATGTTCTTCACCTGCCCACCGGTGCAATAGGCGCGGATGTTCTCTGCCGCGGTGTGGCTGATTTCGCGGTCGAAGACTTCGCCGCCGGTGCCGATGCAGTGCGGGTAGCAGATCACGTTGTCCATGTGCGGCAGGGGAGAGTCGGCCGGCAGCGGCTCGGTCTCGTAAACGTCCAGGCCGGCCATCACATCAGGCCGGCGGGCAAGGAATTCCACCAGTTCCGCCTCGCGGACGATCTTGCCGCGAGCGGTATTGATGAAGATGGCATGCGGGCGCAGCAACCGCAATTGCTTCATGCCGATAAGCCCGACCGTCTGCGGCGTCAGGCCGCACTGAACCGAGACGATGTCGCTTTGGCTGAATAGGCCTTCAAGTGAGCTGCATTGCGTAATGCCGGGCGGCGGGTCTTTGAGATATGGGTCGAATACAAGCACCTCGCACTTGAACGGGCGGAGCATCTCCACCAGGATTCGTGCGATAGCCCCGAAGCCGACCATGCCGA
>CAYQJH010000175.1:3177-7155 GCA_964417755.1 uncultured Planctomycetaceae bacterium | reverse complement strand
ATCAGGAAATGTAGGTGCGCATAACAAAGAAGGCCCGAAATATCTTCTCGGGCCTGCTTTTATAAGCTGCCACTGGGGCAGCCATATCTTTGTTTCATCAAGAGCTTATGATACCGCGGGCCGCTGGGCCAATCGAGTTGCTGATTTGACCAGAATCTTTTGCGGCAAGGCGAAATTGCTCAGAGCTACCGCATTTGATATTATTGTCTGCCGAGAGCAGAAAGGCCGGACGATGAGCATTCACTTTACTTGCAAGAACTCATCTTGCGCTAAATCAGTTCGCGCGCCCGACGCCGCAGCCGGCAAGAAGGCCCGCTGTCCGTATTGCGGCACTGTTCAGGACGTGCCGGCCAGTGCCGCTGAGTCGCAGAAGACCTCCCCGCAGGCTGACGATGATGGGGGCTCGCTGCTGAGCCACATCGAGTTCACCCCGCCCAGCGCATCAGTTCCCGCGCCGCCGCGCCCGATCGAGCGAAGCAAGCGGCCTTACGCCGTCGCCGCCATCGCGGCTGTGGGCGTGATCGTGCTTGTTATTGCCCTCGTCGTCATGATGAATGCTAATTCATCAAAGAAGGCGGCGGCCTCGCCCGAAGCGGGCGCTGTGGATGGCGGCGACGCCCAGCCGATACCGCCGATTGCCGGCGAAGAACCACCAGCCGCACCGCAACCGGCAGCCGTGCGCGAGCCTGCACCGGCAGGAAATGCCGCAGCTTCGCCTTCGGGAAATTCGCCAGCCGCCAATAATCTTGCCGCCAGGTTTTCCGCCCCCCAGGAAGCCGCGCCATCGCCATCACCCGCCCAATCGCAGCCGCCCGTGCCGCAGACGGCCGTACCGCCAGCCAACAACAGCCAGCAGAACAGCGGCGATGTGAAGATTCTCCCGACAGCCGTGCCGGTGGTCGTCCAGCCCATCGATGCACCTGCGGCCTACATCACCGTCGTGACTGGCGCCAAGGCAATCGCCCAGATGCAGACCTCCAAGAGCGACATGGACGGCATCAAGAAGGCGATCCAGATGTATGCCGTGATGCATGACGAGAAGTGGCCTAACTCGTTCGACGATCTTCTGAAAGACAATCTTCTGAGCGACAACAAGATGCTCATGAGCGTGGCCAAGCAGAACACGCGGAAGATATTCATCAGCGGCCAGGGGCCTGACTCGCCGCCCAAGAACATCGTGGTGTACGACCCGGTGGCCTACCAGGGCGAGAAGGTGGTCGTGCTTCTGGTGGATGGCACCGCGACTTGGCTGACACCCGATGAACTGAAGGCACAACTAGCTGCCCAAAAGGCCAAGCCCGAAGAAAACCCGCCCAAGTAATAGTACGTGGCACGAGCATCTTGCCCGTGCGTGTCATGGGCGTTCCGCCCATGCTTGTTGTTGCTTCTGTTCTTCTTCTTTACAGGTAGCGGCAATCCGCCCTTGCTGTGGCATATTGATGTTGCACGGACAAGATGTCCGTGCCACGCATGGACGAGACGTCCATGCCACGCCGCTACTTCCGCAGATGGCCGCTGCCGGTGACGATCCACTTGTAGGTGGTGAGGTCTTCGGCGCCCATCGGGCCGCGAGCATGCAGCTTGTCGGTGCTGATGCCGACTTCGGCCCCCAGGCCGTACTCGCCGCCGTCGGCCAGGCGGGTCGAGGCATTGACCATCACGCTGGAGGAATCCACCTGCGCAATGAACTGCTCTGCGGCCGCCAGCGAAGTTGTCACGATTGCGTCAGTGTGCTTCGAGCCGTACTTGTTGATGTGGCCGATGGCGTCGTCCAGGCTGTCCACTACCTTCACCGCCAGGATAAGGTCGAGATACTCAGTGGCCCAGTCTGCCTCGGTTGCAGTCTTCATCTCGTGGACGATCTTTCGCGCCTCTGCGTCGCCGCGCAGCTCCACGCCGCTATCTTTCGAGAGAATGCCAGCCATCTCCGGCAGGAATGTGTTAGCTGCGCCGCGATGCACCAGCAACGTCTCCACGGCGTTGCAGACGCCCGGCCGCTGGCACTTGGCGTTGACGACGATCTTGCGGGCCATATCAAAGTCCGCGTCATCGTGGACATAGACGTGGCAGTTGCCCGTGTAATGCTTGATGACGGGCACGGTGGCATTTTCGACGACCGCACGGATGAGTTTCTCGCCGCCGCGCGGAATGATCAGGTCGATCAGGCCTTCCGCGCGGGCCATCGCGGTGACCACCGCATGATCGGGATTGTCGATGACGGTGACAGCAGAGGCGGGCAGGCCAGATGATGCCAAAGTGTTCCGCAGCACTTGTGCGATTGCCAGATTCGAGTGCATGGCCTCCTTGCCGCCGCGAAGGATGCATGCATTGCCGCTCTTTATGCACAGGCCGGCTGCATCGGCGGTGACGTTGGGGCGGGACTCAAAGATGATGCCGATGACGCCGATGGGCACGCGGCGTTTCTCGATCCGCAGGCCGTCGGGCCGATTGTACGCAGCGATGGTCTGCCCGATTGGATCGCTTTGCGAGGCGATCTGCTCCAGCGAGCGGGCCATCGCCTCGATCCGTTTATCGTCCAGGCGAAGACGATCAGTCATCGCATCGCTGAGGCCAAACTCATCGCGCCGTGCAAGGTCCTTGGCGTTGGCGGCTATCAGCGATGCGGCGCTGGCTCGAAGGGCCTTCGCGCAGGCCAGCAGACCGCCGTTTCGCTGAGCGCCGCTGGCGACAGCCAGCTTCGTCGCAGCCGCTTGCGCCTGCGCAGCGATGTCCTTTATATATGCAGCTGCGTCCATATATCGCTCCGAAAGCCCCCTGCGGAAGCAGGGGTAGGACACGAAATACGCCACGACCCCCCGCACTCCAGTGCAGGGCTTCCTGACAGGCGAGGCGCTTGGGCCACAATCCGATACCTGGCTTGTGGCGCTTCCTGCCGTTGCCGTTCAATTCGCAATTCGCGATGCGAAATTCGCAATGCCTTTACTTGACCGTCGGCTCACGCTTGAGCAGCTTGTAGTTTACCTTCGGCCGTTCGCCCACAAGCTTCAAATTCGGCTTGAGCAGATTAACCGAAACCTTCGCCTGCAGCCAGCTTTCAACCGGCGTCTTGTCTGAATCCTGGAGCGTTATGTAGGCGTCAACGTCGGCGGCTGTCAGGCTGTCCAGATCTGCCTTTGCCCCTTCGATTTCCAAGTCGATAGTGCGGCTTTCGCCGGGTTTGAGGACGAACTTGTAATCCGACCAGGTATCATCTTCCGTCCAGCTCATCGGCGCCTCTACGCGGATGGGCACGGTGATCTTCTTCACATCCGTGAGCTTCTCCACGCGGACCTGCACCTTCACCGAATCCTGTTCCGGTTCCACCGGCACGCTCGTGCCGTCAGCCAGCAGGATCGAGGGAATAATCTCAGCTGACACCTGCCCCTCCGCCGGCAGGTTCTTGAGGTCCACCGGCTTGGTCCGCAGCAGATGCTTGTCTTCCGGCACTTTCGCCCAGGCGCTCTTGGCTACATGGATGTCGATCTTGGCCGGCTTGTCTACCACGGCATTGCCGCCGGTAAATTCAACTTTTACCGGCACGCCGCTGATATGCAGGCGGTCCTCCAACTGGAATGAGATTGCCGCCGGATCTACCGACGCCACGCTCAGGCCGCGACGGGTGAGGTCGGCGATGCGTTCCAGCACCGTCAGGCTCGCGTCTGACACTTCGCCCCTCGCCCGGCTGTGATGTTCGGAGACATCATACTCCAGTACCATGCCGCGATCCTTGAGCCATCGCGTGAAGGTTTCCAGGCTGTCGCGGTTGCCCTGGGCTCGGAAAGAGACTTCGACATCTTCCTTGCCCATGAGCATGAGGCTCTCGTTCTTGCCGGTGCTAAGGCGTATTGTCACGCGCAGCTCCGGCGAGGTATCGGTGAACTCCATGTCCGCGTAGACCCATACCAGCACGGTGACAATGGCCACCCAGATGAAATTGCGCGCAATGCCCAGCCACCATCGCCGGCTCAGGCGAGGCAC
>CAYQJH010000175.1:0-3077 GCA_964417755.1 uncultured Planctomycetaceae bacterium | reverse complement strand
CCCAGATGAAATTGCGCGCAATGCCCAGCCACCATCGCCGGCTCAGGCGAGGCACTTCAGGAAGATGTTTCCTTTTCTTGGTCATATTAAGTCAAACAGCGTTCATCCACAGTTGGCCGATCTTTGCCAGGAGGCCTCATTGCCAAGGCCGCTTCTCTTCGTGAAATTCGTGTACTTCGTGGACAAGTAATCGATCAGCCCGTTGCGGATTGATGGTTACGGCGACGCCCTCGGCTAAGCAGCGTCGGCGCCAGCAGCCCGGTGAGCATCTCGCGGAGGTTTTCCAGTTCCAGGCCGATGTAGAGCTGGCCTTCATAGGCCAGCGACACCCGACCGGTCTCTTCACTGACGACCATGACTACCGCGTCTGATTCCTGCGCCAGGCCCAGTGCGGCCCGGTGCCGGCTGCCCAGCGAGGCATCCACGTCTTCGCTTTCCGAAAGCGGAAACTGGCAGCCCGCCGCAGCCACTCGGCTGTCGCGGATGATCACGCCCATGTCATGCAATATGCCGCCGGGATAGAAGATCGTGTTGAGCAGATTTGCGCTGACGCGCGCGTCGACAATCGTGCCGGTCTCAGCCAGCGATGCCAGCGGCACGCTCCGCTCGATGGCAATAACCGCGCCGATCTTGTTGCGAGAGAGGTACGCCGCCGTCTCCACCAGCGCATCTATCGTCTCCTCAACCTGGCCGCGGATGCCGCGGAAGAGCTTGGCCTGACCTAGCTGGATCAGGGCTCGGCGAAGTTCCGGCTGGAAGGCAACAATGACGGCTACGAACGCAAACAGCAGGAACTTGCCGTAGAGGAATTCGATGCGCTCCCAGCCGAGATCCTTAGGCAGCAGGCGGATGACAACGTAGATGGTGCCCAGCAGCAGCACCACGCCCTTGATGAGGCGGGCGCCCCTGGTGCCTCGAAGGAAACGCATCACCCACCAGACCACCGCGCCAATCAGAAGCAGTTCCACCGCCACCACGACGGGGTTGTAGTTCATCACGCGATGAAGGTACATTGTAATCGCGGTAATCAGTGTCGAAATGGCGCGAACCAACTCGTTCATGAATCCTCATATCCCGCAGAGACAAAGCACAACGGCTGCCACTGCATACTACTCCAGAACTCATAAGGCAGACAACCACTCACCGACGGAATAACCAATCATTTTTCTCCAGACAAATGACAGAAGGCAAAGGTTTGTACGGCTTGAAGAGGCATCGCCGGCAGACTTTCATCTGGCTCATGCTATAATCGCCTTCGTAATGGCAAGACTAGATGAAGACTCAGAAAGCCGGCTCGATAACGCGCCCGACGATGATCTTGAGGTCGAAGAGGCCGTCGCCCTGCCTCCCGTTCAGCGCGAGGAGGAGGGGCTGGAGATAACCGAGACGGCCATCACTGCCGGCGAGGACGGCCTGGAGCATGTCCAGATCGACATCCGCCGCGCCCTGCCGGATCGCCGACTGGACAAGTATCTCGCCGGCCGGCTGGGCAAGGATGTCTCACGCACCGCCTTGCAGCGATACATCAAGGAAGGCCATGTCACGGTCAATTCGCGAATCGTCAAGCCCAGCTACGTCATTCGCACACACGATCTGATCGACATGATGCTGCCGGCTGTCAAGCCCAAGGAGATCCCGCCTGAGCCGATACCGCTGGACATCGTCTATGAGGATGAAGATATACTCGCCATCAACAAGCAGGCCAATCTCATCGTCCACCCAGCCCGCGGCAACTGGACCGGCACGCTGGTCAACGGCCTGGCGTACTACTTCCAGCAAAACTGGCGGGACATCAAGGATTTGCCAACCAGCGGCGAGGTCTTCCGTCCCGGTATCGTGCACCGGCTGGACCGTGACACTACCGGCATCATGCTGATCGCCAAGACCGATCTGGCCCTGTGGCGGCTGGGTCGGCAATTCGAGATGCGGCGCGTGCACAAAACGTATACAGCCATAGTGCATGGCCTGCTGGCGGTGGACGAAGACGTGATCGATGCTCCAATCGGCAAGCACCCCAAGATCCGCGAGAAGTACTCGGTGCATCGAAAGACCGGCCAGCCTTACCCAGCCACCACCAAGGAGGCCGTCACGCGCTACAAGGTGCTGGGGCGCCTGCGCGATGTTGGACATTCCAAGGCATGCTTTACCGTAGTGGAACTCTACCCGCAGACCGGCAGGACCCACCAGTTGCGCGTGCACATGAGCTATATCGGCCATCCAATCGTTGGCGACCGAATGTACGGCAGCGGGCCGCTGTATCTCAGCCAACTGATGGGCCAGCACGACAAGGCTGAAGGCGCGCTGATTACCAGACAGGCCCTGCACGCCCACACGATTGAATTCCAGCATCCCAGAAAGCTGGAAATGATGAAGCTGGAAGGCCCTTGGCCCAAGGACTTCACCGACACGCTGCGCCAGTTGCAGCAGCTTAGCCGATGAGCAGCGCAAGACGATGTTGATGGGGACAGAAGAAACATGCGCGCCGCAGAGGCCCAGAGACCGCAGAGAACGATAGTGGATTCAGGCGGCGGGGCGTTCGGCAGTACGCATCTCGACACGTCAACCCCGGCTGAACCGCAAGCCTTGGTGGGCAAGTTTTGTCACGCTAATGTTTGCTGAAAGTTCTTTCTGCTTCTCTGCGCCTCCGCGGCAGGTTGTGGCTGGCTGTGAATTTCGACAAAAGGCCGTAGCTTTTTCGACAGCGCAGCCGTATAATTCGCGCCCCGCAAGGGAACGGGCGATTAGCTCAGTTGGCTAGAGCGTGCGGATCACACCCGCAAGGTCACAGGTTCGAGTCCTGTATCGCCCACTAGCGAAAACCCCTGAAAACAGTAGAGATTCAGGGGTTTTTCTTTCTGGCTAGGAGGGGACCTCGGCTAGTTTCTGTACCAAGCGCTTCAGTCTGCGGTAAGGAGAAACTCGTTTTGCGCGGGCGCTTCGTTTTCAAATACGAAGAACCTGAATCATGAGCTTCTTTCTGCATCCTCTGTGTCTCAGAAGCGGGTTCTTTGTTCCGACGAACACCCATCAATGAATCAGGCCGGTGGCCTTGCCTGTGCGTTTTGTCAGCATGGCGA
>CAYQJH010000174.1:0-7187 GCA_964417755.1 uncultured Planctomycetaceae bacterium | reverse complement strand
TAACAAGTTATCCAGTTACCAAGTCATCGCCGTTGCCGTTCCGTCGTTTTTCTCCTTCAAGTCCTTCGGCTCGGCGATGTCCGACTTCTCGTAGTCGATGCCGATCTTGTCTTCCAGGATTTCCTGGACGGCTACTTCCATGTCGGTCATGCCGCGCTTGCGATCAATAAGAGGGCGGCTGCCTTGCATGAGTTCGACCATGCGCTTCTGAATCAATGCCGTCAGCTTGAACCGGCCACCGACCTTCTTGACAATTTCTTCACTCTTCAATGCTTCGATCATTTGGTGCTGCTCTCCTGGTTGATAATCTCGACGACCTCGGCGATGGCCTGCTGCAGATCGTCATTCACGACACGGTAACTGTATATGCCGCTGCCGGTGGCAACGGCAATTTCTTCCTCTGCCTTGGCCAGCCGGCCATTCAATGAAGCGACATCTTCACTGCCTCGGCTGGTCAGGCGATCCCGCAGGACCGGCAGGCTCGGCGGCAGAATCAGCACGAACTTGGCATCGGGCATCTTGCTGGCCACCTGCAGGCCGCCCTGCACATCGATATCCAGCACAATGATCCTTCCGGCCGCGATGGCCTGCTGGACGGGCGCCAGCGGCGTGCCGTAATAGTTGCCAAATACTTCAGCCCATTCCAGCAACTCGCCAGCCTGGATCATCTTCTCGAAGGCTGCACGATCGAGAAATCTGTAGTCGCTGCCATCAACTTCGCCGCTGCGGGGCTGGCGAGTAGTGGCCGATACGCTGAACTCCGCGCCGGTCCTGGCCAGGGCCTCTTTAACAATCGTGCTCTTGCCCACCCCTGACGGGCCGCTGATGACGACGAGTTTTCCGAGGCAACCACAGGTTTCTCTTGAATTCCTCTTGTTGTTCTTCGTGTCTTCGTGTCTTTGTGGTTCTGCCGTCATTCAGCGTTCTGCACCTGTTCCTTGATTCGGTCGATGGCGGTCTTGATGTCAACTACGGCGTGGGCGATATCCACGTCGTACGATTTCGAGCCAATCGTATTGGCCTCGCGAAGCATCTCCTGCGCGATGAAGTCAAGCTTTCGACCGGCTGGCTCGGGACTGACCATTGCCTGGCGGAAGTGCTTGATATGCCCGGTCAGCCGGGCGACTTCCTCGGCAATATCGCATCGTTCGGCAAAGATCGCTACCTCGCGAACCAGGTTGTCCTGCTCCAACTCTATCGTGCCGCTCTTGGTCAGTTCGGCCACGCGGCCGGCCAGGCGCTGATGATATTCCTGTACTACCACCGGGCCGCGCGCTGCCACAGTGGCAAGGTTGCGTTCCACCACGCTGCACTGCTCGATGAGATCAGCCTTGAGCAGTTGCCCTTCCTTCTGACGCATCTCAACCAACTGGTCCAGGCTGCGGGTGATAAGTTCCATCACGCCGTCGTACGTCCGCTCGCAGAGGTCCTCGACATCCGGCGGTTCGCACACGCCGGGCAATTGCATCAAATTCCCGATGTCGATCCGCAGTGACGGGTCGCCCTCCATTTGCAGCGGCTTGATCTGCTCGATGTAGCTGTTGAGGGCGGCCTTGTTGACGCGATACGCGGATTCCTCTTCCGGCAGGCGCATCCGCAGGCTGAGCATCACCGTGCCGCGGTAGATCTTGGAGCGGATGAGTTTCTCGATATCGCTCTCGGAGCGTCCCCAGCTTTCAGGAAGCTTCAGGCTGGCCTTGAAGTAGCGATTGTTGACGGACCGCACCTCGACGGCATATTGAATGCCGTCAATAACCGCCTGCACGCTGCCAAAGCCAGTCATCGATCGCAGCATAGGCTCGCTCCAGATTCCTTGGCGGTTCATCAGCCCGGCATGGTTGCAGGCGTCTGCTCAGCCGGCTCCGTGGCCGCAGGCGCCGTTGCCGGCAGGGTGCCTGCCTGGGTGCCCGGTTCGGTGGCCGGGAGGGTTGTCGGCGACTTCATCGGGTACGCGCCGATCGTGACAGCGCTCCATCGGCCGGCGAACAAGTTCCTGGCCTTGATGGTCTGTCCAGGATTGATAGTAATTGAGCCGCCATCATACACGGTAGACTTCTCATTCGGATCGGAAAGATCGGTCGTGTAATAGATCGTGGCGTTCTTCTGGTTGCGCTGAATGGAGACCATGACCGGGCTATCGATGGGGCCAGGCGGCGGTATCAGCGACGGCTGATTGACGGCCTTCTGGGCGGGCTTGAAGGCCAGCACGGTCACCACGGACAGCAGCAGGAACAAGCTGGTCAGGACAATTGTCACCCAGGTCAAGACGTCGCCCGTGCGTGTGCCAAACGCACTGGAACCGGCGCCGCCAAAGGCAGCGCCCAAGCCGCCGCCGCGACCCTTCTGAAGCAGGATCACGCCAATCAGGAGCAGGCAGACAATCACGAACAGGACAAACAGAAGAATATCCATAGGCTTTTCGTTCCTCTATCTATTGTCTTCAGGCCATACAATGGCAACCGCCCTTGCCAGTCTCGAACGCAAACGCGGGCCGGTGCCAAGCCTTGACAGGATATAGCAGCAATGCCAATTCCGCAATTGTTTTTATCGAGGCATTATAAGCCTGGCCGTGAAAAGACCAAAGGCGTTCGTCGCTTTGTGGTGCAGGTGTCTCGCCTGCAGGCCTTCGCGGGCAAAGCCCGGCGTCTCAACACTGATTATGGCTACTGGCTGGCCTTGATGATCCCGACAAAGTCGGCGGCCTTCAGACTGGCTCCGCCGACCAGCGCGCCGTCGATGTCGGCCTGCCCAAGCAGTTCCTTGGCGTTGGAGGCCTTAACCGACCCGCCGTACTGGATGCGCAGGGCATCGGCCAGGCCCGCATCATACATGCCAGCCAGCAGGGCGCGAATCATCGCGTGGACTTCCTGGGCCTGATCGGGCGTGGCCGTTACGCCGGTGCCGATGGCCCAGACCGGTTCATAGGCGATGGTCACCTTGGCTGCGTCGGCCTTGGAGACGCCTTCCAGGCCAACTTCCACCTGGCTGCGGACGATGTCATTGGTCTTGCCGGCCTTGCGCTCTTCCAGCAATTCGCCGACGCACAGGATCGGCAGCAGGCCATCCGCCAGCGCCTTGATGACCTTGCGGTTAATCAATTCGTTGCTCTCGCCGATGACGTGGCGGCGCTCGCTGTGGCCGAGGATGACGTACTTGCAGCCGACGTCCTTGAGCATCATTCCGGAGACTTCGCCGGTGAACGCGCCCTCGTTCTCGTAGAACATGTCCTGCGCGCCGACGGCGATCTTGCTGCCGCTGACGGCGGCGGCAATGTCCGAGAGATAAACAAACGGCGGGCAGACGGCCAGGTCCACTCCTGCGCCATTGCCAACTTCCTTGACCAGGGCCTTTGCTAGTTCCACGCCAGAGGCCTTGCTGGTGTTCATCTTCCAATTGCCTGCAATGAATAACTTACGCGACATCCTCATGTGCCTTTCTGTTCGCCAAACGGCGTTAACTGGTTGACTGTTAACTTGTTAACTGGAGGCTCTGTTCAATCCACAATTCGGCTTCGCCAAACAGCAGGCTACGCCGTCATAGGTCCGCAATCCGAAAATCCGCAATGACTAGACTGGCTCGATGGCCTTTGGGAAGCTCCCCAGCACGTGCAATTCACCGCAATGCTGCCTGACCTCGCCCAGGGCGTTCTGGAAGTTCGGATCCTCGTAATGCCCTTCGGCATCGACAAAGAAGTAGTATTCCCAGTTGCGCCTCTTTGATGGCCGGGTGTCTATATTAGTCAGGTTGATGCCATTGGCGGCAAAGACATTCAGCACGTCCACCAGCGCGCCAGCCTTGTGGGCTGTTGTGAAGATGATGGCTGTCTTGTCATTGCCGGTTCGCTTGGCCGGCGTCTTGGATAGCACGAAGAAGCGGGTCATGTTGCTGCTGGCGTCTTCAATATTGGCAAAGATGATCTTCAGGCCATACAGCTCAGCCGCCAGGCTCGAACCGATGGCGGCCATGCCTTTCTCATTGGCAGCCATCTCCGCTGCCCGGCTGGAACTGGCCACGGGCACGAGCTGCACCTCGTTGAAGCTCGTCGAGAGCCAGTTGCGGCACTGCGCGAAGACCTCGGGCTTGGAGGCGATGACCTTGATCTCCTCGGGGCTGCAGTTGGCCAGCAGGTTGTGATGAATCTCGGCGACCACCTCGGCGCAGATCCTGACGTTGGTGTTCAGGCAGCAGTCCATCGTGTCGATCACGCCGCCGCCTACGCTGTTTTCGATGGGAGCGATTCCCAGGTCGCAGTGCCCGCGCTCTACCTCCTCAAAGACCGCGCGGATGTCCGTCAGCGGCAGGTATTCGATGCTCGAGCCGAACTTGCGGACGGCAGCCAAGTGCGAGAAGCTGCCCTCGGGCCCAAGGAAGCCCACGCGCAGCGGCTTTTCGAGGGCGAACGAGCCGCTCATCAGCTCGCGATATATCGCCTGAAGGGTCTTCTGCGGCAGGGGGCCCTTGTTGATTTCGGCGATGCGCTTGAGGACGGCCTGCTCGCGATCGGGGGCATAGATTGGGGCGTTGTTGACCTGCTTGGCCTTGCCAATGTCCACGACGACAGATGCGCGCTCGTTGAGCAACTCGACAATCTTGCGATCCAGGTCGTCGATTCGCTGCCTCAGGTCTGCCAAGTCGCCAGGTTGTCTCTGCTGGGCCATCGTCAATCCTCAAGACAATCGGATACTTCTATCCGCTCCGCAGGAACCGGTCAAGGCTAACAATTGACTTTGCATACGGAAAGAGTATACTGCCATCGGCCCGCCAGTCATCAAGTCGTATCGGGCCTGTTTTACCCTTTTCTTTCTGCCGGAGACGTCGGATGTCCGTCTTGCGTCTTTGCATGACAGCCGCAGCTTTGCTCTGCGCTTGCAACGGCCTGCAGGCCGAGCGAGTGGTTTTGATGCCGGTTGAAAGTGCAATCAATGTCACGCCACAGGAGGCCCAAAATTACTACCTGTCTTTGATGGAAGTCCTTTCGGCTCGAAAAGAGCTGCAAGTTGTCGAGCGGGATCAGCTCAAACGTGTGCTCGACGAGCGCGACTTGGCGGCGGCATTGACTCCGCAGGATGCCGATAAGGTCTACGTGGCGTCGGCCGGCAAGCTCTCAGCCAAGGAAGTGCTCGTTCCAGCCATCTGCAAGATCAATGATGATTTCCTTCTGACGCTGCGCGAGGTCTCGGCGGAGACCGGCCTGACGCGGAAGTATGCGCTCGACCGGCAAAGGGTGGTCTCGAAGTTCAGCCAGCAGGCTGCGAAGCTGGTCGATGAGGTTCTCGGCAAACCGGGCTTGGCTGATCAACCGGCGACGACGGCGGTTGCAGCGGATGTCCTGGCTGATCTTCGAGAGCAGTGCCGCCTTGCCAAGGCGCCGGAACTCTTTCCGGCAATGTGGCAGCGCTGCCAGAAGCTGGCAGAAGCCTCGAAGGAGCCCGCCTTGCTGGCGGAATACTACATGGGATTGCTCCAGTTGAGCATCCGTGCCGCCAATCCGCCGCAGGGAATGGTGTTCATTCCGGGCGGGTATGTCTCAATTGATACTTCAGCCGGCAGCAAAAAGCTCTGGGTCGAACCGTTCTTCATGGATCGGTGTGAAGTCAGCATAGCGGCCTACAACAAGTTTCTGGCCGAAACCAGAAGTGATCGCGAAATCCAGGCCGTTAAGGGGCTTAACCCGATCACACGCTCGGACAAGCCTGGCGCCTGATTCCCGGCGAGGTGCATGTGCTGGCGGCCAAGGTCAAGCCCGGCACGTACACGATCAGCCTGCAATGCCTCGATTCAAATGGATACCTGTTGCCGCGCTACAGGCTGACGCGATATCACATCCCGGTTCTCGAAGGCCAGGAGAACATTTACTTCCTGCACACCTTGCCGGAGGCGGATAATCAATATGTCCCAACTCAAAAGTAAGTTCACAGTAGCGTATCTGTTGGTTCTGGCAGTGGGTCTAGCCGGCTGCGAGCAACCGCCCCAGCCCTATGTGCCCAAATCATTGGTTGCGCCGGAAGTGGTCTACTGCAACGACAACACCGGCCACGAGGCCGGCAGCAAGCCGTTCGTTTTGGGCGGCACTTGCTGCTGCACGCCGAGCGATCAATTGATGGCCCTGTTGCACGAGGACGGCCAATGCCAAGGCATGGACACTGAGGCTCTGCGGGCTCTGTACGTGCAGGCCGGCATCTCCCTTCGTTCGGAGAATCACCAATGGTGCGGTGGGCTTTGCGCCTCCGGCCCGCGAGGCGCCGGCCGTGAAGACATACGACTACACGCAGAAGACCGTGACCAACGCCCGCAAGAACGCCAGGCGATGGACGGTCGCGATACTGCGATTCGGCGACACTAAGGAGGTCGAGGGCGTGCCATTCGGGGCAGCCAGCGAGCCGGCTGCCAACGGTGAAGTGAACGTCAATGTCCGCGTCAACACCGTTGAAGGCGCCGGCGTCGTCAGGGAGACGCCTCCCCAGATCAACAAGCGGGCTCGCGAATTGCTGAAGCACACCTTGGTCAAATCCGAGGCCTTCAACGTTGTCGAGCGCGAGAGAATCCTCGAAATCCTCCGCGAGATCAACTTCGGCAAGACGAAGTATGTCGACCCAGCCGGGGCTGCGGAGGAAGGGCAGATTATTGCCGTGCGATACCTCATCGAGGGATCGCTCGGCCTGAATGAGGACAAGACGCTAAAGGACAACATCGAGAAGGAGCCTACGTACAAGGACGGCATCAGCGCCCGCCCAGGGCTGTGGGACAATGTTTTCAATCCCGGCAAGATTAATCGCGAGAAGATGCTTTCGGCCATGCGCAAGGTCGAAGATGAGCGTGCCAAGAACCGCGCTCGCCGCGAATTCAATATTGCCTGCTATCTCAGCGTATATGACGTGCGCACTGGCGCTGTGAGGACCACCGTGATGGGCCTGGGCACCAATGGCCTGGAGGCCATCGAAGACGCGGTGGAGGAGCTGATTGATGAACTATCGACGGCTGAGAGCGAGGTGCTGGTGGCTGCCGTCAGCGGCGAAAAGATATTCCTGGACATTGGCGCCAACGGCAACATAAAGGCCGGCGCGAGGTTCCAGGTGGTGCACCAGGGCAATGCCATACGTTCTCGCGACGGCGACATTATTGGCTATGAAGAAACAGTACTGTCCGGTTATTAGTCGAATAATGATAATTGGTTACAGTTTATAGTT
>CAYQJH010000173.1:0-7194 GCA_964417755.1 uncultured Planctomycetaceae bacterium | reverse complement strand
AAAACAACATCAAGGTCGACGCCTCCAGCCAGGTCGTCATCACCTTCGGCGGAAAGCATGGGCTCTACGATGCCTGCCAGGTTCTCGTCGACCCCGGCGACAAGGTGCTGATCCCCAGCCCATACTGGGTGAGCTACCCAGAGATGGTTCGCCTGGCCGGCGGCGTGCCGGCGGCCATACCGACCACCAAGGAAGGCAATTTCAAGATCACGCCCGAGCAGGTGCTGGAATATGGGCGGGACGCGAAGATCCTCATCCTGAATTCGCCGAGCAATCCGACAAGCGTTACCTATAGTCCATCTGAGATGAAGGCGCTGGCAGAGGCCGTGCTCAAGACCAATCTGCTTGTCCTCTCCGACGAGATCTACGAAAAGCTCGTCTACGGGAGCACGAAGTTCGTCTCGTTTGCCGGCATGGACCCGCGGCTGGCTGAGCGGACGATTACGTTCAACGGCCTCTCGAAGACGTACTCGATGACCGGCTGGCGGCTAGGCTGGGCGGCTGGGCCCAAGGCCGCCATCGGCGCGATCAACACTCTGATGAGCCACGAGACCACGCAGCCGGTGAGTTTCGCGGTTGCCGGCGCGCTGGCGGCCTATACGTCGCCGCACTCGCCACAGGCGGTGGAGTCGATGCGGAAGGAGTTCGCCCGGCGCGGCGAGCAGATGGCCCGCCGCCTCAATGCCATGAAGGGCGTTGTGTGCGTCGAACCGACCGGCGCGTTCTACTGCTTCCCGGATGTAAGCGCGCATTACGGCAGGACCATCGGCGGCATCGAGGTCAACAGCTCGCTGACCTTCACGCAGGCGATGATCGAGGCAGCCAAGATCGCCGTCGTACCCGGCGACGCCTTCGGCGACGACAACTGCGTCCGCCTGAGCTTCGCTACCAGCATGGAGCAGATCAACATCGGCCTGGACCGCATGGAAAAGGCGCTGAGGTAGAGACATTGCGGATTGCGAGTTGCGGATTGCGGAATTCTCGCAATGACTTTGTGTTGAGTCTTCCTTTTCTGCAATAGATGGTTGCAAACACGCAGCCGCACGGTTTATACTTTTGGATGATTTGGGGACGTAGCTCAGTTGGGAGAGCGGCTGGTTCGCAATCAGCAGGTCGAGGGTTCGACTCCCTTCGTCTCCAGTGGGAAGCCCCGTGCGGAAGCACGGGGATCCCCGGCCTTCCGGCTGGGGCTTCCTCGTGCCAAGGCCCGCAAGCGGGCTTTTTCTCCCACACCGTCATTCAATCCGAAATCCGCAATCCACAATCCGCATTGGCCCGGTATAATCCCGCCGTGGCAGATAATGACCAACGTGCCTCGAAGCAATTCCGCATCACGCGGCGAAGCGATATTGACCGTGTCTTCACGCACGGCAAGAGAGCCAATGACGGCGTGCTGACGCTCATCGTTCTGCCCAATGCCCTGAACTTCAGCCGGCTGGGCGTGGCTGTCTCGATGCGGCACGGCAAGGCTGTTCGTCGCAATCGCGTCAAGCGCCTTTGCCGTGATGCCTTTCGCCTGATTCGCAGCCAGTTGCCATCCGGCTATGACTACATGATTCTTCCGCGGGCCGGGGCGACGCTGACGCTTGTCTCGATCCAGTCTTCTATCCGTATTCTGGCGTCAAGATTGATCAGGCAAACTGGCGTCAAGGATGCATCGCCATGAACCGGCGGAACTCGTGGCGCGGGCTTTCCAGCCTGTGCGTCAAGGCATCGAAAGGCTGTGCAGCCCTGCCTGGCAAGGCTTTGATCCTGCTGGTGCGAATCTACCAGCACACACTCTCGCGGTACCTGGGCGGCCAGTGCCGCTTCGTTCCCAGTTGCAGCAATTACTTCATAGAGGCTGTGCAAAAACGCGGCGCTCTTGTTGGCAGCCTAAAGGGGCTGTGGCGCATCCTGCGGTGCAACCCGCTAAGCAAAGGCGGATACGATCCGGTCGAGTAATTGCGGAATTCGGATTGCGGATTGCGGATTGAACGACAAGACCACAAAGACACAACGACACGAAGGAAGGCTGCCGTTTGTCGTTGCCGTTGCAGTTGCCGTTCCTGGAGTCCGGAGCCGGGGGTCGGGAGCCGGTTGTTGTTGCTGCTGTTGTTGCTGCTGTTGCCGTTCCTGAAGTCTGAAGCCTGAAGCCTGAAGCCTGCTGTTGTTGTCGTTCCCGGAGCCCGGAGCCTGGAGCCCGGAGCCTGCCGCTTGTCTTGCCGTTCCTGAAGCCTGAAGTCTGCGGTCTGGAGCCTGTTGTTCATCCCGCCTATCATTATGTAGGGAACTTGGTAGGGGTTACGCGGAGTGAGTCACTCAAGTAGTTCAATCTCCAAGGAGACTAAGTCATGACAGTCATGAGAGGTTTGCTCGTGTTCATGGCAATCGTCGGCCTGGCGTTCCTTCCTGGAACGGCTGCAGCCGCTGTGGATAAGCCGCTTAAGCCGACGCTCATTGCCAAGGAAGATCAAGGCGGAAAGGAAGCCCGTAAGGCCGGCAAGGGCGGAGCATGGATCGGGGTCAGTGCGGTGCCGCTTCCTCCACCGCTTGCAGCCCAGTTGGACGTCGAGAACGGCGCCCTTGTCGTCAACCTGGTCAAGGACAGCCCAGCCGACCGGGCAGGCATCCAGCAGTTTGACGTAATTACCAAGGTTGGCCAGCAACGGTTGGGCGAGAAGCCCACCGAGAGCCTGGGCAACCTGGTCAGCCGGCATGAGCCTGGCGAGGATATTCAACTGACAATCCTGCACAAGGGCAAGGAGAAGGTTGTCACGCTGGAATCCACCAAGCAGTTCTCTCGCGACCAGATGAAGCTCAAATACGAGAGAGAGCACATGATGTACTTCGGCCGCGAGGGCAAGAAGGGCTCGTTCCTGTCGGCGATGGGGCTGGGCAAGGAGGCTTTGGAACCAGGCAGCACGGAATTCACCGTGGAAGATAGCGGGGCCATCACCGCCAAGGTGAACAAGGGCGGCAACGAGATGACCATGAAGTTCAAGAATGCAAAGGACATGAAGGAGCGTGCCCCTGACATCTACGACCAGTATCAGCAGATGACCGGCAAAGAAGAATAACGCCTTGCCGGACTTTGTTGACGGCGTTGTTCGATGACGATAGCCAACTCAGGCTATCGTCTCTTTATAACCACTACACATAGACTATACGTGTTCAGTCTCGTGTTCATTCCTATGCCGATATCTCTCTGATGGGATGTACTATCATTAGCCATCAAATGGTTGATAATAACTTGGCTCTTCGTATACTTGATTACTGTTATTGAATAATATGAAAGGAAAATGTGATGCCAAGACTAAGACTTTCGGTTGTGCCTGTTGCAGTGCTTCAAGCCGAGCTTGCCAGGAGAGTCAAGAACCTGCGCAAGATGATCGCGCAGCGTGATGAATTGGATCGCCAGATCGAACAGTTGCAGAGCCTTTCGCCGATGGGCGTGGAAGAGGCCAAAGGCAAGGCCGCAGGACGAAGGCGCCGCAGACGGCGCAGGTATGAACAGACCGGCCAGGAATTCGTCCTGGACTTGCTCAAGGACAAGGGCCTGAAGACATCGGATATTACCAAGGCCTGGGCACAGGCCGGCCGGGCCGGTAAGGCAGAGAACGTCCTGACCGCCCTGATCAACGCCAAGAAGATCAAGAGAGAAAAGCTTAAGAGAGGCAGCCTCTACAATCTTGCATAGTCAGCATTGTCTTTCATGCTCTTATAACGTTACCCGGCCGCGCCTGATATTAATCGGGTGTGGCCGGCTTCTTTCTTGCCTTGATACGTTCTTCAGCGGACACTGTGGGCTCAAGTACCCAGCGCGGTCCTTGAGGCCGCAATCAAAATGCAGGTGCCCTTCGACAGGCTCAGGGTCCCGAGCGAAGTCGAGGGAAGGATTTCTCAGCGGGCATACGTTGAACCAACTGGAAGCCCCCGCCGGAAGGCGGGGGATCCTTCTGCTTCCGCAGGGGGCTTCCTATTGGGCGCGCCAGCCATCTTGGGCGCGGTTTCCTGGTCGAGCGTCTAGAGTCATGACAATGCCTTTGACTTCAAAGGCATTGTTTTGTATGCCCGCCGAGAAATCTTCTTTGCCTAACAAGAAATTGACGGATAGTAGTACGGGAGAAGGCCATGCCATTACGATTCCGCTGCACTGGCGGTCTGTGTGGGCAGTTGATACAGACGCCCGATGGTTCGGAAGGTCGCAAGGCTCGTTGCCCGCATTGCGGATCGCTGCAGACCGTGCCGGCCAATGGACAAGCGCGCGCAGTTGCCGATTCCGGCAATCATCCTTCGCAAGCATCTCCCGCTTACACAGCCTCAGGGCCTGCAATTCAACTGCTCTGCCCAGCCTGCGGCATAGAACTGCCTCGTGACACCGTCATCTGCCCTGATTGCCGACTGGCTGCAAAGGGGAATCTTGTCGAGGAATCCAGAAGCGCGGAGCGGACTGAGATTCCCGACGGGAGCCTGCGCTGCCTTGCCATCGATTGTCTGGCATCGTTGCGGTACAGCGCAAGCAACGCCAAGACCGTTTTCTTGCTGGTGCTCCACGCCGTCGTCCTGCTGTTCATCCTGAGCATCGTCTCGCTAGGAACCTTTCTCATCGGGATGCCGCCTCAGATTGGCACGACTTTTACCCAGATCATAATGTGCGGCTACTTCGCGCGATATTCTTTCGACGTGGTGCAAAGCTCTCTGGACAATCTTGACGACGCACCCAATATCCCGGAATTCAGCCTTCGCGAGTCGCTGAGGACAGGCGTAGGGGTCTTGGGCATAGCCGTCGTCTACGTTACACCCGTCGTGACGATTCCCCTTCTGCCAATGGCGATATTGGCACTAGCCTACGCGCGTGACTGGCGAGCGTTTGACGTGCTTTGGACTATACGCGCAGTCCGTCTTGCCCCGCGTCAGTACCTATTAGTCTGGATGGCCCTGCTGATATGGATCGTCTTGCTGGGCGTGGCGGTTAGTGCGATCTCCCTGGCGCTTGATTTCCTCGCTCAGCCAAATTCCTTCGACATTGGGAGTTCCATAATTCGAAACTTGGCAATCAGCTTTGTGGGAGGGCTGGCCAGTTGGGTCATTATCGTCATGCTGCTTTCGGTGCCGTTTCGCTGCATTGGTATGCTTGGCCGGCACGCGCCGCGCATCCTGCTGTCGCTGCCGGATGAAGACAACCCGCGAAAAGGCATGGCCTGGGTCGCAGGCGCCTGCCTCCTGCTGCTGACATCGCTGACCGTGCTCGGGCGAATATTGGCAAGCCGGTCTATGTAGCTCGCCGCAGTTTGGCTGACCAGATCGTCAACCATACTGCCCCCAGGAGCAGCAGCCAGATAATCAATCGGTACACGGCGATCATCCACAGGCCGACCTGCTCGATGGCATCCCAGCCGAGGCCTCCCCAGAGGTTCGTCACCCATATCGGCCGGGCGTGCAGCAGCATCATGAAGCTTCCGCCCACCAGCATGGTAAAGCCGATGGCCACAAGAATAGTCCACCAGAGAGATATCGCCGCGCTACGTACTTTCTTGTAGAGCACTTCGTCCATATTCTTCCTCCTACTAATCTTACGCTCAAGAGGAGCCACCGCCCGGCATCAAACGCTGGTGATAGGATGCGATGGAGGTCTTGTGGCCGCACTGAGGCTCTGCTACTATGCCTGGCAAGTCGAGGGACCACAACAGGAGCATCTGATGAGGAAGCAGTTTGTTGTATTCGTGGTTGGTCTGGGGCTACTTGCCATTTCTGGTCTTGCCTTCGCGTTGTCGGCCGCCCACATTCCAGCAAGCACGCCCGCAAGCAAACCCGCAAGCAAACCGGCATCTCAGCCGGCGCCTACGGAGCAGGAATTCATGGCCGTCATGCGAAGGGCCAATTGCGGCGGCTGTCATCGCATGGTATGCAGGACACTGCCCGACATGCTCAAGAACCAGCGATGGTTCAAGCCCGGCGACGCCGAACACAGCTTAATCTACACATGCCTGAACAGGGCCAAGAACGGCAAACACTACCACGATGTGAGCGATAAGGAAAAGGCCGTCATCCACGGCTTCATTCAGAATTACCGCATCCCCGCCAGCAGGCCGGCCTCGATGCCCAGCCGAAGCAACGGGGCGAAGTGATCCCACTTTTTCTTGTGGTGCAAGTCTGGCGCGCGAGTTTTGTTGTGGTGCAGGAAGCCCCCGCCGGGAGGCGGGGGGTCCCCTGCTTCTGCAGGGGGCTTCCTTCTGGCAGTTGCTGCCGACGTGTCGCCCGCATCACAATGCCGCGCCGCAAACGCATCTTGTGTCCGGGCGCAGCGGGCGGTACATTATCTTGCATGTTGGCAAAACGTATTATTCCCTGCCTGGACGTCGACAAAGGGCGGGTCGTCAAGGGCGTGAACTTCCTGAACCTCCGTGATGCCGGCGATCCTGTTGAGGTGGCGCGCCGCTACGAGGCTGAGGGCGCCGACGAACTGGTCTTCCTCGACATCACCGCCAGCCATGAAGGCCGCGACACGATCGTCGACGTGGTTCGCCACACAGCCGAGCAGGTCTTCATGCCGCTGACCGTGGGCGGCGGCATCAGGACGGTCGAGGACTGCCGCACCATGCTCAATGCTGGTGCGGACAAGGTGTCTATCAACTCCGCCGCTGTCCGCAATCCGCAGTTTATCACCGAGGCCTCGGGCAAGTTCGGGGCGCAGTGCATCGTGGTAGCCATCGATCCCAAGCGTGTAATCAAGGACGGCCGCGAGGTGTGGGAAGTGCACATCAATGGCGGGCGCGTCGCAACCGGGCTGGAAGCTGTCGCCTGGGCGCGCAAGGTGCAGGAACTTGGCGCCGGCGAGATTCTCTTGACGGTGATGGACGCCGACGGCACGCAGAGCGGCTACGATGTGGAGATAACAGCGGCCGTGGCCTCAGCGGTTAGCATACCGGTCATTGCCTCCGGCGGCGCCGGCTCACCGGAGCACATTTACCAGGTGCTGACAGCCGGCCGGGCGGATGCCGCCCTGGCGGCCAGCATTTTCCATTTTGGAACCTACAGCATCGAACAGACCAAGCAGTATCTCGCCGACAGAAAAGTTCCGGTGCGCCTGCTTCAATCATGAAAGTAACTTGTTACAGCCGGCGATGGCGCTCGGCTGCTCAGCAGTATAGCTCAGGATTACTTGTTGTTTAACAGGGTGAAGCGATGACAGAAGAAGTAGTACAGCCCATC
>CAYQJH010000172.1:0-7266 GCA_964417755.1 uncultured Planctomycetaceae bacterium | reverse complement strand
TATCGACGTATCGCAGGGTTGTGGCTGTGATGGAGGTGCCGAACGTCTTGGCCAGTTTCAGTATGCCGGTCAAACCCAGTGTAGCCGCCCTGGCCTTGTCCAGAAATCGCTGGCGTGGCATCAGAAGGTTTGCGGCGAACAGGTCGGCCTCCTTCTCGGTAAGGATCGGCGACTCGTATTCGCATGACGAGCCGTGCGGCCCCGCCCGCCCGGCTGACAGGGCGAGCCGATGATCGTCGATGAAGTAGTGCCCCAGTTCGTGGGCCAGCGTGAACCTCGCCCGGGGGCTTCGACCATGCTCAGCCCGCCCTGAGCACAAGTCGAAGGGCGGTGAGTCGGCTCGGTCCAAGCGATCCAGGTTGCAGTAGACGTGGAATCGTCCGCCCAGATGCTCTAGCATGCCGTCAAAGGCATCGCTGTACTGGCCGAAGCTGACTGTGATGCCCTTGTCGGCGGCGATGATGGCCGGGTCGACGAGCTCTGTCGGGCAATGCTCATCCGCGACGGCCTCGGCGAGATCGGCGATTTCCCGGTTGCGCTGGGCTGAACATACTTTCGCGGACGACGCGAAAGCATGGCACCCGCCGCCAGCGCGGCGCTGCACCAGACGATTCATCCGCCTATCGAACTCTCTACCGCTAATCCGGGCCATCGGACTCTCGCTTGCCCCAGGCTTCCTTGTCCTTCCGTTCCTCTGCCGCCTGCCGATCACGGCGCATTCGCTCCTGCACCTCCGGCGAGATGTGCCCGGCCTCGCGCGCGGCACGTGAGAGCGTGGCATCGACTTCAGGTGAGAAGGGAAACGCCACGACCGCAGGTGCCCTTACTGGCCCGTCGAAGACTGCCCTGTGATCCTGAAGTCTTGCAGGCAGCGGAATCGGCCGACCGGCCAGCGACTGCTCCGCCTGGTGAACCTGATCGGCCGTGACGGGTATTTGCCCCAGCACGGCCTTCACCACCTCGCTAATGGCGAGGTCATTGTCATCCAGCCTGTTTGTGGGTCGTGTCATGGCTGTCTGCTCCCATCCGCCAAATGTGGCGCGTTGGCTCGCAGAAACTCCTCGATCTTCTTCAGCGCCCGGCGGCGAATCTGGCGAAGGTTCTCGCTGATCGTGCCCAGAGTGGCCGCCAGGTCTTCGCAGACGTCGTTGGGCAGCCGCTGATTTGCCTCGCCGGGCCGGTACCACTGAAACGTCACGCGGATCACCGTTTGCTCTTTGTCGCTCAGCGATGCGATGGCCTGGCGGACGAGGGAGATTCGATCATCGTCCTGTTCAGCAGGCCCCAAGGCTGGCTCCGCAGCGATTTGTTGCCACTGGTCAGCCTCAATTGTCCGTGTTTTGGGTCCGCCGCGTCCACGAAGGGCGTCCATCGCCAGCCGCTGCGCGATCCGCCCCAACCATGCCCGCGTCCGCAGCCGTTGCTGCTCTGGGGCGACCCTGCCGCCAGAATCGAACGTGGCCGCATGCTCGTACGCCCGCTTGAACGTTTCCGCCACCAGGTCAGCCGCTCCTGCCTCCCCGCCCAGGATCGGCCCAAATGCCCGCAGGCAGACCGCGTACAGATACTCCACGTGCCGAAGGTAGAACGCCTCCCATGCCGCCCTCGCGCAGGCCGGATCATCGTCTGCCATGGCCATGTAGACCAGCAGATCGCCGTCCGTCTCGCCAGCCATATCAGCCGCGACATCCCGCGCGGGAGTGTATTCCATCAAGGCACGCGTCCTTGGCGCTCTACGCTTGAACTCCAAAGAGTATACGCCACTGCGTGACAATTCACTCCTTGGTCGCGGCCGCATATAAGGTGAAAATCTTCTGGTCTCTCTCATACTCTCCGGTTTCGCGAAAGCCGCATGCTTTCCAGAAGCCTTCTGCCGCCGGGTTGGACGCCAGCCAGGCGTTCTGGCAACCAGTCTCATCAAGTATCCCCTTCATCCACAGCCACGCCCTTGTTCCCAGCTTCTGCCGGCGTAGCGATGGCGCAACGTAGAACTCCAGGATGTAGCCCTATCCGGGCCGTTCATCCCTGTCGATCTTGAAGTGTGCGAAGCCCGCTGGCTGGCCCGCGACCCTAAACAGGACCAGCCAACGCTCCGGCTCGCCCTGTCGGCGTAAGGTGCTCTGAAGAAACCGCTCATGAATTGGGGCATCCTCTGGAGCGATTTCCATCATGTATGGCCGGCCCAGCCCCATGAAGGTCGCTGCCTCTGAGGTATCTTGTGCCCTCACGTGTTGCAGAGTCAGTTCACGGATCACTTAGCATTTCCTTTCAATGATTGTTTTTGAGGCATGATCCGATCCAGAGGGAACGGCGGCATGGCCAGCGGCTTAACGGCCAAGGACATCAGCGCGATGTCGCTGTCGTCGCCAGCGATGCGGTTGGACCGAAGCGCCCCGCAGCGCGTGCAGCGATGGATGATCGCCCACTCGCCGCCGTAGCGAACCCACACAGCCACGGGTTCCATGTCCCCGCGACAGCCGCTGCGGCGGTCGCCGGGCGTGAGGTCCACGTGCATGCTCCAGAGGCAGTGCGGGCAATGGTTGCGGTGCATCGTTCCATCAGCCTCCGGCGCGACGGTTTGAAGGCAGTGGCTGCAGATGAAGGCCGACGGCGCGTCGTCGGCATGTTGAGGAGAATTCTTCAAGTTTGAGTCTCCCAGTAGGGTTGACTGGTTGTTGACAAGAAACCCGGCGTTCTTCTGGGAGGACAATGGCAGTCATATATGTACCTTTCATTCGGTAATTCAGCCTGTTGGGGCGGGCTGAAAAGGCCAAGGAAATCAGCGCAGGATCAAACAGTGGTGGGGCGTCGCGCGATGGCGGGGTCAGGCGGGAATACAGTCTGGGACAGTCAAGAGGCCCGGAAGGCTCTGCTTCACGGACAACTCAGGCAGAAGCTCAGCAATAATCAGCCGCTAAGCCTCGATCCGCCGAAGGCACGAGATCACACCAGGATGTGTTGTAATGGCAGTCATTCGCGTGCCTCCTTTCGGGGGCGGCAACAGGCCGCGGAGGAACCGGCCATCGCCGGTTCATGCCATATACTCTATGCACGCTTGGAGGTGTGGTCAATATGGCTGGTGAAAAAGTATGCATGAGTGAGACTGGCCGAATCGGTAGTCGAAATAGGTGTTGAAAAGCGGTTGACGTCTTCAAGGGCCGACGTACAATATTGACGGCTTCGAAGGAAGCCGCCCCGGCCTGCGGAAAGAACCGAGTTCACCTTCCTGGGAAGATATTGGAACCTTCTTCCTGCCCGACATTGCAGGCCACGGGCGAAGACCTGCTGCGGCAGGCAAGGAAGGAAGGTTGACCATGTTTTGCACGCTTCCGCGTGCAACTCCACCAGCCGCAGTGGTGCCCCAGTGCCGCCTGCGCCCCATGTGGCTATGACTCGTATTCCCGGCGCTATGAAAGCAACCGGCTATCGCTGGACGTGGATCGACACGTGGCGCGACGGCAAACAACTGCCTGATGGTGTGGCGAACGCCTTCACCGCCGTGCGGCAAAGCATCGATCGCGGCGTGCCGGTCGTGCTGGCGGGCAAGGAGGCCGGGCTAATCGTTGGCTATCACGCTGACGGCCGGCGGATCGTCCGCCCTTATTGCTGCAACGAGGAAGGCTACAAGGAAACCGAAGGCGCTCCAGCCGAGAGCGTTCTCGATAAAGAACTTGTCGATTTGACTTCCGCAGGCGACTGGGCCTGGGGCATCGGCTTGGTCGACCCACAGGACATTCCTCCCGAGCGGCACCAGACGTTCGTAGAATCGCTGCGCCTGGCGGTGAAGCTCGCCAACACAGAGCGGTTCGAGCACTATCTCAGCGGCTTTGCTGCCTTGGAGCGATGGGTTGAGCAATTGGAAGACGACTCGCGGTTTACTGGCCTGACGAAGGAGACCTGGTTCCAGCCCGCTCATGCGAACGGCTATTGCTTTGGCTCGCTGTGGGCGCACAGGAGGTCGGCCGAGGCATACGTCCGCCAGTGCGCTGCGGAATACCAGGAGCCGATCCGCGGCGATCTTCTGGCGGTGGCCTCGTGCTACAAGCAGATGGATGAACTCTTTGGTCGTCGCCGCCCGGAATTCGCCTGCGCGTGGAGCCTGATGCCCTGGAAGATCGGCGGTCCAGACAAATGGACGCCGCTAATGCGACAAGTGCAGGCACAGGTACTTCGTGAAGTGCTCGACCTTGAGCGCAAGGCTGTGGCGAAGATCGAAGCCGTCCTGCCATTGCTTGACCCGCCGACAGCGCGGAAGCCGGAGGGCCAGTCATGACCGAGACCGTTGAACGGGCCGACGTCATCGATTGGCTCATGGAAGGCGACCCGGCCATTCGATGGCAGACGTTGCGCGACATTCTTGGCAAGCCGGCAGTGCAATGGAAACGTGAGCAGGCCAAAGTGGCGACAGAGGGTTGGGGCCGGCAGTTGCTGGACTGTCGCGACCCGGCTGGCACATGGGGTGGCGGCATCTACGGCCCCAAGTGGATCTCCACCACATATACGCTCTTGCTTCTGCGCGACATGGGCCTGCCGCAGGACAACCGAATCGCTGCCAAAGGGGCCGGCCTGCTGTTGGATCGCGATATCAAGGCGACCAGAGTATTTGGAACTCTTGAGGGATTCCTGGCAAAGAACGACCTTTGTGTCACGGCCATGTACATGACGCTGATGTGCTACTTCGGTGTACGGGATGATCGGACGGAAGAGATCGTCAGTCACCTGCTTCGCCACCAGATGCCTGATGGCGGGTGGAACTGCGCTGAGCGCCGGCATGCAGTCACTCACAGTTCCTTGCATACTACCATCAGTGTGCTGGATGGGCTTTGGGAGTACTCCAGACAGAACGGCAGGAAGAAATGCGGATTGATTGCCGAGCCTGTTCACCGCGCCCAGGAGTTCATCCTTCAGCACCGACTGTTCCAGTCCGATAAGACGGGCAAGGTGATTCACGAGGCATTTACGAAGTTCTCATTTCCGCCGCGGTGGCATTGGGACGTGCTTCGCGGGCTGGACTACTTCCGCCGAGTCAACGCTCCGCGCGACGAACGCATCCAGGATGCCATCGACCTTCTCTTGTCCAAGCGATGCGCCGACGGCCGGTGGAAGCTGGAGAACCACCACAAGGGCAAGGAGTTCTTCAAGCTGGAAAAGCCCGGCCAGCCCAGCCGGTGGAATACGCTACGGGCACTGCGGGTCCTGAGATGGTGGAAAGAATGAAGAGCGTGTCAGCCGCGTCATCGAGCGGCTTGACATGCTGATTGCGGAGACCAGCAGGAAACCCAGCGCCAGGCCATCGAACAACGCAAAGTCAACGGCAACGAGTGGCCGCCCGGACAGACAGCCACGTGGGAGTCCTTCTCGCAGGTCCGCACGCGCGTCTTGAGAGTCCTGGATCGGTACTCAAACGGCGGAAAGACGTTGGTCGTCTGCCATCACACCGTCATCGAAGCCCTCACCGGCAGACGGCCAGGCCACGCGGAGCTTGTGCCATACGAAGTTCAGCAACTCGCTCCTGAGGGCTCCCTGCCGGCCAACAAAAGACCAGAACAATTCGTTTGACAGGATTTGAGCGCCAGGCTTATCATCTTTGCCATGAAGCAAATCGCAGCCAAGTTCTATCGCAGGTCCAGCTCGTGCATGTGGCAGGGCGTATTCGCCACGCGCACGATTCTGCCCTGCGCAAGGAACGGGCCGCGATAGGCAAGCAGCACATCCGAGAAAGCCTATGAAGCCCGTTCCGAGTGGAGCGGGCTTTTTTGTTGGTTTGCAGGGAGACCGCTATGCCCTTTTCTATCGAGCTTCTATTTGATGACGTGACCGAACAGGCTGTTTGCGCCGCCTGGGACGATCTGGCCGTCGCAGCCCGTAACGACTACATGCGGCGGAACGGAGTGTGTCCGCACATAGCCCTTGCCGTTCTGGGAGAGGGGCTAGATGTCGCCCCTCTGCAAAGCGAGTTGGGTGCTCTTGCCAGCAGAATGAAGCCGCTACGGCCCAGGTGTAAGGGCATAGATAGCTTCCAACCGCTTTCGGATACAGTCTATCTTAGCTTCGAACAAGACGAAGGCCTGACTGCGGTGCATGCTGTGGTGGCCGCCTTGTTGAAACGCGTCGGGCTGGTGAATCACGAGTACTACCGAGCCGATCGATGGGTTCCGCATTGCACTCTGGCAGAGGAATTCTCCTGCAATGACGGCAACGGAGTGCTGGAGGCCGCCAGGCAGCGCGACTGGAACTTGCCGTTCAAGGTGAACAGGCTGGCGTTGGTCCAGTATCCGCCGACAAGGCTTGTCGCAACGTGGAAACTCTGAGATTGGGAGAGAGGCACATACGATGCCCATTCATGACAGCTACTACACGAAGACGTTTCGCGATACGGTCGGCTTTCACGGGCTTAAGCAGACTGCCCAGCAGGTTCAGTTCATCGTTGAGGCAGCGGGCCTGAACAAGCAGCATGAGATACTGGACCTGGCGTGCGGGTTCGGCCGTCACAGCCTGGAACTGGCTGCGATGGGGTATCGCGTCGCCGGCGTTGACCAGTCGGCTGACTACCTGGACGAGGCGCGGCAGTCGGCCAGGGATCGCAGCCTCCAGGTACGCTTCGAGCAGCAGGACATGCGGCAATTGGCCTTCGATCGCTGCTTTGATGCGGTCCTGTCGCTGGCGACGTCGCTGGCTTTTTACGACGAGGCGACCAACCTGGACATCTTCGCCCGCGTTTACAGGGCTCTGCGGCCGGGCGGCGTGTTCTTCTTCGACCAGGCGAATCTGCTCTGGATGGTGAAGGCAACTTTGCCGGCGCGATACGGTCTTGATGCCAAGACTTGCGTCTTGAGCGGCCGGCACGTCAAGCAGACGCCCGACGGCCAGATCGAGTCCGGCTGGGACCTCCGCCTCTATCACCTGCCGGAACTCAAAGCGCTGCTTGATGGGCTCGGCTTTTCGTTCGTGAAGTGTTTCGGCGACTTCGACGGCAGCGCGTTCACCGCCGACAGCAAACGGCTGATCACCATCTGGCGGAAGTATGAACGACCGAATCGTACTGGAGACCGACAATGGGCGGATTGACAAAACAACAAGATGCTTACGGCGCGGCGATGTGGGACGCTCTGAGTGATCCGGAGGCAGCTTGCGTTATTGAGCGAGAAGATGGTTTTGTGGACGTGGACCTCGTACGGTCGTATCTGCGCCCGTATCCTGAGTGGAGCGACTCTGAGCGGCAGGCGATTGCCTATCTGCGAGATCACCTCTCGAACAGCTACACCA
>CAYQJH010000171.1:0-7278 GCA_964417755.1 uncultured Planctomycetaceae bacterium | reverse complement strand
GCTCCCGTGTCGCCTCGTCCACATCGCAAAAACCACCTAGCGGCCGGCCGGCAGCCAGGCCAAGGGCAAGCTCTCGGCTCCAGAAGCCGTGTGCCTTTGCGTATCGCTCGAACGGGCCATTGACCTCCAGCAATTCCTGACCGTCCAGGATATGCCGGTAGAACGCCAGTGCAAAGACCGGCTCTATTCCGCCGCTGCAACCGGCCAGGATGCTCAGCGTGCCGGTAGGGGCCACCGTGGTGACGGCTGCGTTTCGCATGGGCCGATGGCGGCAGTCCCAGATGCTGCCTTGCCAATTCGGGAAGCTGCCGCGCTGGCGGGCCAGTTGCTCGCTGGCAGCGAAAGCTTCTTCGGTGAAGAGCTGCGCCACGCGCGAGCCGAAGTCCAGCCCCGCCTGGCAATCGTACTTGATGCCCAGCTCGAACATCGCGTCAGCCAGACCCATCACGCCCAGGCCGATCTTGCGGTTGCCGCGGCATATCGCGGCGATCTCCGGGATGATGAAGTTGTTCACGTCGATCACGTCGTCGAGGAACCGCACGGCCAGGCGGATCGTCTCGCGCAAGGCTGATTCATCAAGATGCCCGCCGCGGACAAACTTGGCCAGATCAATCGAGCCGAGATTGCAGGCCTCATAGTCCAGTAGCGGCTGTTCGCCGCAAGGATTGGTGGCCTCGATCCGAGCGATGTTGGGCGTGGGATTGCTCGCATTTACGCGGTCGATAAAGCACAGGCCCGGCTCGCCGGTTGCGTGCGCGCCGACAACAATCAGATTCCACACGTCCTGCCGGGTGTAGAGCGGCATCTGGCCTGCGGAAGCGTCGGTACTCGGCAGGTCGAGCAGGCTATAGCGGGCGATGTTCAGATTGCGCGGAAGAAAATACCGCCGATGCGTGCGGGGATTGATCACCACGTGCGGCCGGTCGCCATGAGTGCGAAGATCGAGCATGAACTGGTCGGGAATCTTGATCGAGATATTGAAGTTCTCGAATTCGCGCACGTCGCTCTTGGCAGCCGCGAACCTAAGGATATCAGGATGTTCGATGGACATCATGCCCATGTTGGCCCCGCGACGAAACGCGCCCTGCTGAATGGCCCGCGTGGCCTCGCTGAAGACCCGCCAGAAGCTGATAGGCCCGGAGGTTCGCCCGCCGCTGGAGGCAATCGTGTCGCCGGTGGGGCGCAGGCGGTCGAACGAAAAGCCCGTTCCGCCGCCCGCCCGCTGGATCTGCGCGGTGTGCTTGACCGACTCGAATATCTCATCGATGCTGTCGCCGATGGGCAGCACAAAGCAGGCGCTCAGCACGCCCAGGCTGCGCCCGGCGTTCATCAGCGTCGGACTATTGGGCAGGAACAGGCCGCGAGCCATGACATCATAGAATTGATCCGCCAGGCGGTCGATCTCGATAGGGTCGGCCAGATATTGCCGCTCTGCCATCGCCACTGTTCTGCTGACGCGATCCATCAGTTCGGCGGGCGTCTCAACCACCTTGCCGGAATCGTCCTTCCAGAGATATCGCGCATGCAGTGTGCGAATGGCATTAGGAGAAAGAACGGGTTCCTGCCTGGTCATCATCAGCACCTCGCGATGCCCCTGATGAATTCTATACGAGATGGCAAGGAAGCTTCCTCGGCAGGCCGGGGATGTTGCTGTCGTGGGGAAGCCCCCGCCGGAAGGCGGGGGATGTCGTAATCGCCGTATGCGCGTATCAGGTGACGGCAACCCCGTGCTTCCGCACGGGGCTTTCTAACGGCTGTTACGCCCATTCCAATTCCGGGCCGCCCTTTTTGACCTTGCCCAGAATCCAGCATCGTTCGCCGCTCTTGCGGAGGCGTGCCATTATCGCGGCGGCAAAATCCGGCGCGACGATCATCACGAAGCCCACGCCCATATTGAAGACGTTGAGCATCTCGAGATTGTCCACGGGGCCCTTCGCCGCGATCAGGCGGAATATCGGTGGAACGATCCACGAGTCACGCTTGATGCGGATGGTCAGGCCTTCGGGTAGCACGCGCGGCAGGTTGCCCGGCAGGCCGCTGCCGGTAATGTGCGCCATTGCCTTGACGACCCTCTTGACCCGATACGCGTGCAGCACGTCCAGCACGCTCTTGACGTAAATCCGCGTGGGGGCCAGCATCTCCTCGCCTATGCTTCTGCCTTCCAATTCGCTGGGGCGATCTTTTACGTCGTAGCCGGCCCGCTCGAATATCACTCGCCGCGCCAGGCCGTACCCATTGGAGTGCAGCCCGCTCGATGCCAGGGCAATGGCTACGTCTCCCGCCTCGACATGCCGGCCGTCGATGATGCGCTTCTTCTCGACGACGCCGACGGCGAAGCCGGCCATGTCGAACTCGTCGCGCTTGTAGAAGTCGGGCATCTCGGCCGTCTCGCCACCCAGCAGCGCACAGCCGCCCTGGACGCAGCCTTCGCTGACGCCCTTGAGGATCTCGGCCATGCGCCGCGGATCGAGTTTGCCAACGCCGAGATAATCCAGGAAGAACAGCGGCTCGCCGCCACAGCAGATGAGGTCGTTGACGTTCATGGCCACCAGGTCGATGCCAACGGTGTCCAACTTGTCCATCATGAACGCGACCTTGAGCTTGGTGCCGACGCCGTCGGTGCAGCCGATGAGGACCGGCTCCTTGTAATTCCGCTTGAAGAGCTTTTCGTTGTAGTCCAGGCGGAACATGCCCGCAAAGCTGCCATATTGCCCCATCACGCGCGGGCTGTAGGTGCGCTCCACCATCGGGCGGATAAGGTCAACCATGGCGTCGCCGGCTTCGATATCGACGCCGGCCTGCTTGTATGTCATCGACTTGGGGGACTCGGTATTCATGGGCGATATCCTATCAAGAGCCGTCCGTATTGCAAGAGCGGGACGTGGCACGGGCATCTTGCCCGTGCGTACCACGGACATCCTGTCCGTGGGTTGTTGGTGTTGTGTTGCTGTTGTTCTTCTTCTTCTTGATTCTGCTTAGTCGCGGACGAGACGTCCGCGAGACGCACGGGCGGGACGCCCGTGCCACGCTACAGCCGCGCCCAGATGGCCTTGAGATACGTGCTCTCCGGTGCGTCGGCCATGAAGGGATGATCCGGCCCCGCGCCGCTGAGGCGAAATATCTGCATCGTCCTGCCGGCAGATCGCACCGCACGCGCAACGGTCTGCGTGAACACGTCCTGGCTGACCAGCCCGCTGCATGAGCACGTCAGCAGCACGCCGCCGGGAGCAACCACGCCGGCAGCCAGACGGTTCAGATCGTTGTACTTCCGCAGGCCCACTTCCATGAACTCGCGCCGGGCAACGAACTTGGAAGGGTCAACCACCACAACATCCCACTGGCGATGCTGCGCTCCTGCATGGCGCAGGTAATCGAACGCATCAGCGTGATGAAAGTCGATCCGCGCCTGGTTGAGATGAGCGTTCTCCCTGGCCGTCGCAATGGCGTTTTCATCCAGGTCCACCGCTGTCACGCTGGCGGCCTGGCCGCGAGCGGCTGCATAACAACTGAAACCACCGCTGTAGCAGCACATATCCAGAACGCTCTTGCCGGGCGTCAGCGTCGTCAGGGCCAGGCGGTTGTCACGCTGATCGCAGAAGAAGCCCGTCTTGTGGCCCTTGGAGAGCTTGACGTTGAACTTCACGCCGTTTTCGGTGATGGTCGTCTGGCGGTCCTTGTTCTCCTGCAGATTGGCGATCTTGAAGCCTTCCTGCTCGGCGACGCTCTTGTCAGCTCGCGCTACGAAGTTCCGCACGCTCAGGCCGGCATCGATGAACGCATCCTGGATGAACTGCAGGCGGCGGAACATCGCCAGGCTGAAGATTTCGATCACCACATACTGGCCGAAGCGGTCGGCCACCAGGCCGCTCAGGCCGTCGCCCTCGGCGTGAATGAGGCGATAGGCGTCGGTCGTTGCGTCGAGCTTGAGCACGTCGCGCCGCAGCGCCACAGCCTGGGCAATTCGCCGTGCGATCTCGCGGTCGTCCGGCAGCGGGCCGTGATGGCTGAACATCCGCAGCGCGATCTGCGACTTGGAGTTGTAGAATCCCCAGCCGAAGAATTCGCCGCGCTTGTCCAGCACAGCCACCATGTCGCCATCCTGCACGTGGCCGACAACGCCGCCGATCATCCGCTGGTAGATAAACGCGCCGTAGCTGGCGCTGCGCAGCGTGACGATGGGAACACCGGCGGGAATCTCTACCGGCGGCTTGTGACGAGGCGGTGGGGCATGGCCTTCCCTCACCGGACGCTCTGCGGAAACACGGTGCGATGCTGGCTTGGCACGATGGTCAAAGCCTCGCTTGCGAAACGGCCGGTCGGGAGATTCTTCGCGATGATTTTTCATTTATTCGTCCACGAATTACACGAAACGCACGAATCCAGGCGGCGCTTCGCCAAAGTTCTCGCTTGGTGCCACCCCCGGGCGTTGTTGCCCGCTTTGGGCGGGCGGCTCGGGGGTGTTCACCTTCTTGGGATCAGCACCCCCAAGCAAACGACAACGAGGCTTCGGGGTGGCACCCAATCAAGGTGCCGCTATGCTACATGGCCCGTCATGCTACGCAGTCTGTCAGCGGTTGGTCAGAATCCCCGCCGCCTGGCGCACCCGCTGCATCGTCGCCTCGGCGACCTCGCGGGCCTTGCGGCCGCCTTCGCGCAGGACATCTTGCACGAACGCGGGGCTCTTCTCCAACTCGCCATACTTCTGCCGCGCGGATGCGAAACGCTCATTGATGAGCTCGGCCAGACGCTTCTTCGCATGGCCGTACCCGTAGCCGCCCGCGCGATACTTGCTCGCGATTTCCTCCGTCTCCTGTGGCGAGGCGAAGAGCCTCAGCAGGGCGAATACGTTGCACGCATCAGGATTCTTGGGCTCTTCCAGCGGCGTGGAGTCGGTGACGATCTGTGCGCATCGCTTGGATGTGGCCTTGTCGGTCTCGAATATCTCGATGGCGTTGTTGTAGCTCTTGGACATCTTCTGCCCGTCGATGCCCGGCACAATGGCAACCTCGGGCACGATGTGCGGCTCAGGCAGGACGAGCACCTCGCTGGCAAACTCGCGATTGAACCGGCCGGCCAGGTCCCGCGTCATTTCTATGTGCTGCTTCTGATCCGCCCCGACCGGCACGAGATTGGAATCATAGATAACAATGTCTGCTGCCTGAAGCACCGGGTAATCCAGCAGGCCCATGTTGGCAGCCAGGCCTTTGGCAAGCTTGTCCTTGTAGCTGGTGCCTTTTTCCATCATGGCCACCGGGCAGACGCAATTGAGCATCCAGCAAAGCTCGGTGACCTGTGGCACATCGCTTTGGGCGAAAAAGGTGCACTTGGCTGGGTCCATGCCCAACGCCAGGTACGCCATGGCGACGTGCAGGGTAGCCTGCTCCAACTCTACGCGATCGCGCAGCGAGGTCAGCGCGTGGTAGTTGGCGATGAAATAAAAACACTGATGGCCCTGATCCTGAAAGGCGATGTGCTGTCGGATAGCGCCAAAGTAATTGCCGATGTGCAGCCGGCCTGACGGTTGAATGCCTGAAAGTATTCTCATGCAACGAATGTAGAGCGATTGTCCCGGCAAGTCAAGGAGAGCACAACAGGCAAGCATCGTGCGTAAGCAGGAGAACGTTTATGGAAGCCCCCTGCGGAAGCAGGGGGATGCTGTGTTTGTGGTGGAGGCGTCTCGCCTGCAAGTCCTTCGTATACAAAAAATCTTGCAGACAAGAGGCCTGCACCACAAAAGAGGCCTTGCATGCAAGATGCCTGCACCACAATTCAGCTTCGCCGCCAGGTGGTGCCCTTGGGCGTATCTTCCAGCGTGATGCCCTCGTCGGCCAACTGCTTGCGAATCGCGTCGGCCCGGGCAAAATCCCTGGCCTTCTTGGCCTCGGCCCGCTGCTGGATCATCTGTTCGATCCGCGCAGCTAGATCGTCGCTGACGTTTGCTTCCCGCGCGGGCAGCGTATCGACGCCAAAGCCCAGCACGCTGTCCATCTGGCGCAGCGTCGCATAGACCTGTGCCTTGGGGGCCTGGCTTTCCCGCAGCAGCGACCACATGGCCGCTAGCGCCCGCGGCATGTTCAGATCGTCCTCAACCGCCTGGCGGAATTCGTCCATCGGCCCGGCAAGCGGCTCGGCAGTGTCGTGCCGGCTTTGCCGCAAGTCCAGCACCTTGGCCCGCAGGCGCTCAAAAGCGTTGCTTGCCGATTCAAGGGCCTCCCACGAGAACGCCAATTGTGCCCTGTAGTGCGCATTGAGGCAGAAGTAGCGGTACGCCAGCGGATCAAAGCCCTTCTCGACCAGGCTCTGGAGGCGGAGGAATCCGCCAGCCGACTTGGCCATCTTCGCGGCGGCCTCGCCGTCCTTGGCGATGACCAGGAACTCCGCGTGCATCCACCAGTTGATCCACTTCTTGCCGGTGGCCGACTCGCTCTGGGCGATTTCATTGGAATGGTGGACGGCCACGTGATCCACGCCGCCGCAGTGAATGTCCGCCTGCTCGCCCAGGTACTTCATTGCCGTTGCGGAGCGTTCGATGGGCCAGCCCGGAAAGCCAACGCCCCACGGACTGGGCCATTCCATCAGGCGTTTCTTGTCCTTGGGCGAGAACTTCCACAGAGCAAAGTCGGTGGCGTTCCTCTTGCCGGCAACCATATCGACCCGCGCCCCAGCCTGCAGGCCGGCCACGTCCAGGCGGGCAAGCTTGCCGTAATCGCTCAGCCGGGATGTATCAAAATACACGCCGTCTTCGATGGTATACGTGAAGCCCTTGTTTTCGAGCGTTTGAATAAGGGCGATCTGCTCTGCGATGTGATCCGTGGCCTTGCACCAGACATCCGGCTCGATAAGGTGCAGGGCGGCCATGTCCTTGCGGAACGCCTGGAAGTAGAAGTCGGCGATTTCCCAGACGGTCTTGCCTTCGCGAAGCGCGCCCTTTTCCATCTTGTCTTCGCCGACATCGCTGTCGCTGGTCAGGTGCCCGACATCGGTAACGTTCATCACGTGCCTGACCTGGTAGGCCGACATTTTCAGCGCCCGCTTGAGGACATCTTCGAAGACATACGTCCGCAGATTGCCTATGTGAGCGTAGTTGTAGACGGTTGGCCCACAGGTGTACAGGCCAACTCTGTTACCGCTGATGGGAACAAAGTCGTCCACCCGCCGCGTCATCGTGTTATATAAGCGCAATGCCATATATCTTTCTGTCATTCCTTCTCAAGCAGTACAGCCGCCATGACGGCCAGGCCTTCGCCATGGCCGATCCAACCCATGCCTTCGTTCGTC
>CAYQJH010000170.1:0-7369 GCA_964417755.1 uncultured Planctomycetaceae bacterium | reverse complement strand
TGGGGCCAGCATCGTTCCGAGCCTTCAGCGATGGTACGTGCGGGGAGGCGTGGCTTGCCATATCCTGGGCTACACCGGCCAGGTCAGCCGGGCGGACCAGGAGAAATATAATCAGGACGATGCGGATCCGCTCATCCGTAAGCAGCGGAACTATCTGGACGGGGACATTATCGGCCAGGCCGGCATCGAGAAGATGTGCGAGAAGACTCTTCGCGGGCGGGGCGGCTATCTGATGTTTGATCGCGCTGGCAAGGTGGTGGAGACCGTGCCAGCGGAAAATGGGCGAGACGTTCGGCTGACGATTGACGCCGATTTGCAGGAGGAACTGACAAACGAGATGGCCCGGCGCGGCTACAAAGGCAGCATAGTTGCGGTGTCTATTCCCGATGGCGAGATCCTGGCGATGGTCTCAACGCCAACGTATGACCCCAACACGTTCCGCCGCGACTACAAGTTGCTTGATGATAATCGACTGGATAACCCGATGCTGAATCGGGCCATCGCTGAGCACTATCCGCCCGGCTCGACCGCAAAGCCGATAGCAGCGGCTGCGGGCCTGGCCTGCGGTCTGTCATCGGGCACGAGCTACATGTGCAGCGGGTCGTTCTATCCCGACCGCCCCGAACAAAAGGGCTTTCACTGCGACAATCGCAACGGCCACGGGCCCTTGACACTGGTTCCCGCGATGCAGCACAGCTGCAACGTGTACTTCTTTCACGTCGGCCAATATGTCGGGGCGGAGCGGCTGGCTCAATGGCTGCGATATTTCGGCTATGGCGTTAAGCCGGGCACAGGCCTAGGCGAAGAGAAGCCCGGCAACGTTCCGGATCGTGCCATCAATCGAGGCGACCCTTCACAGTGGGCGATAGGCCAAGGCGAATTCGATGCCACTCCGTTGCAGGTAGCCTCGGCAATGGCGGCTATCGCGCAGGGCCAGTACATCTCGCCCCGCATCGTGATGGAGGGCGGCCCGGCACAAGTGCGCCGCGCGATCACGCTGACGAGCGAGCAGTGGGCGGCCATCCGCAAGGGCATGTGGGAAGTTGTCAACACGCCAGAAGGCACAGCCTACAGCGCTTTTCGAGAGGGCGCTGCCGATCGGATGGGCGTGGTCGTCTGCGGCAAGACGGGCACCGCCGACGCCAGCAGGCGCATCGACTCCAATGGCGATGGCAAGCTCACTTCGCAAGATCAATTGCTCAAAGGCAACATGGCCTGGTTCGCGGGCTACGCGCCCTATACCGATCCGCAGGTGGCCTTTGCCGTGGTGGTGGAATGGCAGCCGGAAGGCACCTTCGGCGCGACGGCTGCAGCGCCAATCGCCAGCAAACTTATCGGCCTGTGCAAGCAGCGAGGATATATCGGAGAATGATAATGATCCAAGGGGCCGGCCATATCAACATGAGGAAATCAGCCGGTTGAGCATCCCTGAATGAAGGCGCCGGAAACGAAAACGCCCGAAAGGCCATGTAAAACAAGGTTTTTCGGGCGTTAACGGAGAGGTCGGGATTCGAACCCGAGATAGGGGTTTGATCCCCTATAACGGTTTAGCAAACCGTCGCTTTCAGCCACTCAGCCACCTCTCCAGGGCATGTTTGGATTCTAATGTGCGGGCTCGTTCGCCGTCAAGTTGATAATTCCTTGTCTACGGGATGTCGCCTCTGAGGGCGCGGACCTTTTCTCGCGGCAGAATGGCATCGGCAGCCAGAGGTGATTAAACTTTCAGCATGAGACGGCTGACGGTTCTAGGCATTGGCAATATCCTGATGCGCGACGAGGGCATCGGGCCGCACCTGCTCCAGGCGCTGTCGTCCGCATTGGATTGGGGCGATGACGTGGAGTTCATCGACGGCGGGGCGGGCGGCCTGTCGCTGCTGAACATCATTGAAGAGGCCAACAGCCTGATCGTGATCGACGCAGCCCAGATGAACTTGCCCCCCGGCGAGCATCGCCTTCTTACGCCTGAGCAGATCGAGGCTGAGGACTCTCACCAGAAGCTCAGCCTGCACGAGATGCCGTTTATCCAGACGCTTCGCCTGTGTGAGCAGTATTCTCGCCGGCCGATTGATATCGTGATCTTTGCCATCCAGCCGGCGGAAATAGGCTATGGCCGGGAACTCAGCGCGGCGATGCGAGAAAAGTTTCCGCAGTTGCTGGAAGCGGCGGTGGAGCTGGTGCGGCAGCGGCTGGCGTGAGAGGCGGGTCTGGCAGGAAGCCCCCTGCGGAAGCAGGGGAATGGATCACCGTAAGACAAGGATTACTTTTAGGCGAGGGTTTATCCCGGGCCTTTCGGCCGGGGCTTCCATGTTGCGTGCGGCCGCGGGCAAGATGCCCGCGACACTGTTACAGTTCGACGAATCGCGTCTCAATCACGTTTGACTTCGCCAGCTTGACGATTATCATTATTAGATTCCCCCGTCTGCGGGGATGCCGCTATCGCTTGTTTGTAACGAAGGAATGATATGAGTAGCCAATCGCAGGACAAGGACAACAAGTTCAGGCCCGCCGACAATCTTGACGCCCAGCTTCAGCAGGAACTGGACGAAGCCCTGGGCGACATGAGCCTGGAAGAACTCGTTGCAGCCGAGGAGGCTGCTGTCAAGGCCGGCAAGGGCGAGGATGTTCAAGGCGCCAAGCCGCGACCAGCAGGTGTCCGCCGCGGAACGGTGGTGGCCATCCAAGGCGATGACATCTTCGTTGACATGGGCGGCAAGAGCCAGGGCATGCTCTCCGCGACGGCGTTTGACGCCGACGAGCCGCTGCCGGCCGTCGGCCAGAGCATCGATGTCACGATCGAAAGCTACGATAATACCAGCGGCCTGCTGGTGCTCTCGCGGCAGGGAGCGGTGATGGCGGCTGCGTGGGAGACCATCCAGGAAGGCCAGCTTGTCGAAGGCCGGGTTACGGGCCTGAACAAGGGCGGCCTGGAGCTCAAGATCGACGGCCTGCGGGCGTTCATGCCGATCAGCCAGGTGGAACTCTATCACGTTGAAGACCTCACGCCGTACCTCAACATGCGCTTGCGCTGCCAGGTCATCGAGGTCGACCGCGAGGAGAAGAACGTCATTGTCTCGCGCCGGGCGATCCTTGAGCTGGAGGCTGCCGAGCAGCGTGAGAAGACCTTCCAAAGCCTCGTCGAAGGCAAGACCGTCCGCGGCGTAGTCAAGACGATCATGCCATACGGAGCTTTCGTGGACATCGGTGGCGTGGACGGCCTGCTGCACGTCAAGGATATGAGTCACGCCCGCATCGACGACCCCAAGACGATCGTGAAAGAGGGCCAGCAGTTGGAACTGATGGTCCTGAAGGTCGATCGCGAGGCCCGCAAGATCGCCCTGGGCCTGAAGCAAGTCCTGCCCGATCCCTGGGCCGACATCGAAAGCAAGTACTCCGCCAATACCGTCGTCAACGGCCGGGTGGTGCGCCTGGCCGATTTCGGGGCGTTCGTGGAACTTGAAAGCGGCGTGGATGGCCTGGTGCCAATCGGCGAGATCACCTTCGAGCGGCGGATCAAACATCCCAGCGAGATTGTCAACGTTGGCGATGTGGTGCGCGTTCGCGTGCTGTCCATTGACAAGGACCGCAAGCGGATCAGCCTGTCGATCAAGAAGGCAGGCGACGATCCGTGGATGGGCGCCGCGACGCGCTGGCCGGCCAACACGATCATAGAGGGTGTAGTCAAACGGATTACTGAGTTTGGCGCATTTGTCGAAATCACGCCCGGCGTTGAAGGGCTGGTTCATATCAGCGAGATTTCCAGCTCGCACGTCCGGAAGATCTCCGATGCCATCGGCGAAGGCCAGCTTGTCCGTGCCAAGGTGCTGGGCGTGGAAGAAGACCGCCGGCGGATTTCGCTTTCGATAAAGCAGGTTTCAGCAGTCCCGGATTACACGGCCCCGGTCGCTAGCGCCGAGCCGGAAGAAGCCCCCAAGCCGCAACCTAAGCGCAAAAAGCCGCTCAAGGGCGGATTAGATTAGCTTGGCGGCCATGACAGACGGAAACCGGCCCCATTCTGACAAGCCGCGCAGGCGGATGAAAAAGGCATTGCTGATCGTCGCGATGGTCGTTGCGACAGCCTGCTCGGGCGGGGTTGTCTACCTAAAGACTCAGGGCGTCAGCCTTCTGCCGCTGATAACGTTCAGGGGCAATGACACGCCTGGCAGCGCTTCGGCGGATGAGCGGGCCTTGTGGGCAACGCCAGTCGATCTGCCTGGGGTGCCGAACCTGCACAAAGTGAGCGAGGGCCTGTACCGCAGCGCCCAAGTCACGCCAGAAGGCTTTGCTCGGCTGAAGGAGTTGGGCGTCAAGACCGTCGTGAACCTGCGAAGCTGGCATTCGGACAACGACAATGCTTTGGGTTCCGGCCTGGCTTACGAAGAAATTTCATGCAATGCGTGGGACATTGGCGACGCCGAGGTAGTGCGGTTTCTCAAGATCGCGACCGACCCAGAGCGAGGCCCTGTGCTGGTTCACTGCCAACATGGGGCAGACCGCACAGGCACAATGTGCGCAGCCTACAGAATAGTGGTGCAAGGCTGGGGCAAGGAGCAGGCCATCCGCGAGATGACACATGGCGGATTCGGCTATCATGAAGGCTGGGGCAACCTGCTGAAGTATCTGGGCCAAATGGATGTCCAGGCCATGAAGAGTCGACTTGCTGTTCGCTGACCTTGTGGTGCTTTACGGCACGGGCACTGACGAGGCCATCTTGATTCCGTTCTGGCGGAAGGCTTCGTCGACTCTCTGCAGCAGATCAGTACGTGCCAGGCGGTAGGCCTCCAGGCTGGGCGTGAAGACACGCAGTTCCAGCGTGTAGACGTTGTTGGTCATCCCCGTAGCCAGGCCCACCGGGGGCGGTGTCGTGAGCACGTGCGGGCACTTCGCAGCTGCCTGCTCCATGAGCGCGATGGCCTGCTTCAAGTCGGCGCCGATGGCCACGCCGACCGGGATTGCCAGCCGGGTGACGCTGTCCGACAGCGTCCAGTTCATTACCTGCCCCGTAATAAATGCCTTGTTGGGGACGATGAGTTCGCGGTGGCTGAAATCGACGATGGTCGTCGCGCGGATGCGGATGCGGGAGATGACGCCGTCGATGTTGTTGACCGTCACTATATCGCCCACTCGGATCGGCCGCTCCAGCAGCAGGATGATTCCCGAGACGAAATTGCCGAAGATCTCCTGCAGGCCAAAGCCCAGGCCCACGGTAATAGCCGCCGCCAGCCACTGCACGCTGCTCCAACTGACGCCGATAAGCCCGAAGGCCGCTATCAACGCCGCGATCGTAAGTATGTACCGCACGATGGTCGTCATGGCGTAGACGCCGCCGGCGGTGAAGCGGAAATGCCGCAGGAGCAGGATCTGCATCAGGCCGGAGACGTTCGCGACCGTCGGCACCAGCAGCGCCACTACCATACTCGCCGCGATCAGGTCCAGCAGCGTCACGGGCGCCGGCACCAGCATGGTGGTAGCCGGCGCGCCGTCTTTACCAGGAACAGTTTGAGAGGTTGTGTAGGTCCACAGCGTCAGGCGGCCGGCACCCAAGGCTGGCAGCAACGCCGACCAGATCAGCCACAAGCCGATCAGCAAGGCGGCAACCAGCAGGTATCGCTGGAACTGCCTGGCCTGCTTGCGCATTTCGAAGGCGCTTCCGCGCTGGCCCAGGATGTCCAGGGGGACGCCCGGAATGTCGGTCGCTGCCTCCTGCGGTGACTCGCCGCGGATACTGTCATCGCCGCCCTGCATGCGACGCAGCAGGAATTGCCCGTGGGCATCCGTCAACCATCGCCAAGCCAGGCCATTGAGAATCAGCAGCGACAGGGTCAGCCAAATGCTCTGCACCACATGCCAGCCCAATCGCAACGCAGTGTAGTAGAAGCCAGCCGCCGAGATAGCCGCCAGCGACAGCGGCACAGCCAGGGCGATGAAGTGCCACAGCCGCCAACCTCGATACAGCCAGCCTTGCTCGGATTGGCCTACGGCTTGGAAGACTTCTCCGCCAGGACGCAATATCCGGTGTGCGGCCAACGCAAGTGCAAGACAGATTACGATGAAGCACGTCCGGCCCATGGATTCCTTATGGCCTTCAATAGATTGGGCTTCGCAAAGCACCACGATGAATACCAGCGGCAGCAGAAAGGCGGCAAGGCTGATCAGCCGGCGCCGCATGCGAACAACCGTTCTGCCGTTCCAGCGGAAGTGCGCCTCGAGCAGGCCCATCGGGCGGCAGACTTGGATGAGCAGTCCCAGGCTGAGATCTGTTGCGGCCAGGGCCGTCAGAGCGGCCGACAGGGCGGCCCCGAACTCCGATGTGTCGCTCTGACGCAGACTCTGGGCCAGCAGGTAGATAATCGCGGGGGCGGCCGATACCAGCAGCAGCGTCAGAACGGCTGCTCGAAGGGTGAGGCCAAAGCCGGGGCTGGAATGGTAGACGCTGGCGCCGATCTGGCTCAGGCGACGCTTGAGCTGCCGGCGAGACAGCAGCAGTCCGCATATGACCAGCCCCACGGCACAGGTCAGTACGACATGCTCTTGGGCGCCGGCCCAGACGCGCGCCGCGGAATGAGCCCAGTGCGAGCCGTCCAGCATCCAGGCAAGCGCTCCGGTGAACGAATCGGCGCTCTGACTGTAGAGGGCAGGCCCACTGGAGATCCACAGCACACGCTCCTGGATGTAGTCGGCATATTCCTGGACGCTTTCGACCAGGTGGTGCATCATCTTGTCCAAGTCCACTAGCCGGTTGGCATAGGTGTTGTAGTCGGTCAGGAGTTGGTCCACATACTGCCGTTGCTTCTGGAGCAGGTCGGCGGCCATCGCACGTATGACCGGAACCTGCTCTGGGCTGATGGGAGGCTCGGCGCTGCGAATCATCTCCTGTGCCATGCGGTCGATTCGGTCGAGGCTCTTCTGACGTTCGCGCATTTCAATCAATTGAAGCTGCGCATCAGAGATGGCTGCCTTGCCGTCGTGAATCTTCTGCCGCAGGGCACTCATCTTGGGAAGGCCCTCAAGCTCCTTTCGCAGAAGCTGGCCAATCACGGGGTTACTGCCGACGACGGCAACCTTGTCTTTGATATTGCGCAGGTCCGCACGCAATGGGAACAACTGCGAGCGTGCGGCTGCGACCTCATCCTCGGCGCGCTCGAGCCTGGCTGTGAGGCCTTCGGGGCCGGTGCGAAGATCGGCCAGGCGCTGATTCTCCTGGGCGATGCCGCGGATCAGCGGGTGGAGGCTTGCCGCCTTCTCCAGGGCTGCGCGAGCCTCCTGCGCCGCCTGCTCAGCCTCGTATCTGCGCTTCTGATTGAGCTCTTCCTGAAGCGCGCGGACGCGCTGCTGCACCTGCTCGGAGTTCGGCGGCGCAGGCTCTCGCCGG
>CAYQJH010000169.1:0-7592 GCA_964417755.1 uncultured Planctomycetaceae bacterium | reverse complement strand
CAGACGCAGGGGCTGAGCGCAATTCCGGCTTTGGTCGAGGAGATCAAGCGACTGATGAAGGGGCGGATCCTGGAGATCCGCACCGCCAATGCTCGACAGGCGGCGCAGGTGCTTCGCCGGCAACTACCCGGCCAGCGGGTGGCGCTGTTTGGAGACCGCGTGCACGTGGTGATTGGCGAAGAGGCGATCGTCCACGAATTACACGAATTGCATAAAGGGGAAACGATAAAAGAAGAAGAGACAGCGAAAGAAACAATGTACGCAGCCGGCGCAGAGATACGGCAGGTCAATGACATGCTTTCTCAGGCCGGCTTGGCGGTGCTGTCGGCCCGCGTTGTTGAGCCGAGCCTGGAAGACGTATTCATATCCGTTGTCGACGGCCGGGCAGCGACATAACACGCGTGAACAGGCAGTGTTGTGTGAGAACGGTCTTGTTTTTTTGTTTGACACTTACGATGCTTGTTGTCATTATTATCCAGCGACGCTGGGCTGGTGAGTTATCGTAGAAGCGTTTCTAGGCTCACTGGCGGGGCCCGGGTGGCGGCCGGGTTCATTTGCACCGATACGCCGGGCAATGGCCATGATGTTGAGAGCTTCGCAACTCACGTTCGACTCGTTCTCACCTGTCGTGCCAAGCCAAAGTATCGCTCGCGAATCCGCAGATGCCGTTTGCAAAAAGGAGCCGCAGAATGGCTACCGGTAAAGTTAAGTGGTTTAATGATTCCAAGGGTTTCGGCTTTGTGACAGCCGAGGATGGCACCGATGCCTTCGTGCACTACGGCGACATCCAGGGCGACGGCTTCAAGAGCCTCGCGGAGGGAGACAGCGTGGAATTCGAGATGACCCAGGGTCCCAAGGGTCCCAAGGCCATCAAGGTCCGCAAGGTCTAACAAGCATTTACATCAAAATGAAGCCGCCTATCCGGGCGGCTTTTTTTATGGGAACAACCACACAGTGGCGCGGGCATCTTGCCCGCGAGTGTCGCAGCCGTCCCGGCCGCGTGCGATGCTTCTTATCCTTGCGCCAGCAGATTTCGCGCATGGGTCAGCGTGGCAGCCGTTGCATTCTTGCCGGCCATCATCTCAGCCAGTTCCCGCACGCGGTCTTCGCCTTCCAGCACACGGACTTTGGCGACCGTCTGGCGGTCCTTGGCGCTGCCGACGGCCTGCTTGGAAATCTGAAGATGATGGTCTCCGCAGGCAGCGATCTGCGAGAGGTGGGTGATGCAGATAATCTGGTGCCCGCTGCCATTGCTGTGGGGTTGCACAGCCTTTCCAGGCGGTGAAGCACAGGCTGGAAAGCCTGTGCTACCAGGAAAGCCTGTGCTACCAGCGGCACCAGCGGCCATCCTTGAGATGCCTTTCCTCGGCTGCTGCCCGTGAGCCAAGGCACGCATCTTTCGGCCGATGGTCGCGCCCAGGCGGTCGCCGATGTTGGCGTCGATCTCGTCGAAGACCAGCACGCTTACCTGGTCCTTGTCCGCCAGGATCGTCTTCATCGCCAGCATGATCCGGGAGATTTCGCCGCCGCTGGCGATCTTTCGCAGCGGCAGGCGCTCCTGGCCGGGATTGGTCCGCACAAGGAATTCCATCTCATCCAGGCCCGTCGAGTCAATCGCCGCGTCATTCGCCGGGCGCGTGCGAATATCGATGTCGAAGGTCGCCTCGTGCATCTCCAGGTCGCGAAACTGTTCTTCCACAAGCGTCTTGAGCTTTCTGGCCGCCTGCGTCCGCAGCCGCGTCAGCTTCTGGCCGACCTGACCCAACTGCTTTTGCAGGACGGCGATGTCCTGGTCAAGTGTCCCAAGGGCCTGACAGTCCTGCTCCAACTGTGAAATCTTCTCCGCTACCTGCTGGCGATGGGCAAGGACCGCAGAAACCGGATCATCCGCCGGCGCGGCAGAGCGAGCATACTTGTGAATCAGCCGATTGAGCGTATCCAGCCGCTGCTCAACTTGCTGAAGCTCGTCGCCGTCAACATCCAGGCGGTCCTGATAACGCCCAAGCTCGCGCGCAGCCTCCTGAAGGATCACCTCCGCCTGATCCACCTGCGAGGCCGTCTCAGCCATCGAAACGTCCATCTTGGCCAGTTCGCCCAGCAGTCGCTTCAGGCTGCCGACGCGATCCAGCACCGTGTCGTCGCCATCCGACAGCGCCGCGATGGCTGAGGCGGCATTGGCCTTGAGGTGCGCGATATTCTTCAGCACGCTGTAGCGGTTGCGGGCGTCGGCGAACTCGCCCTCCCGCGGGGCTGCCTTGTCTATCTCTTCAAGCTGAAAGCGGTACAGGTCCAGAAGTTCGACCCGCTTCTCCTCGCTCTGGCGAAGCTCAGCCAGGCGGCGCTGGCTGTCGCGCAACTCGCGGAAGACTCCTGCGAATTCCTGCCGGGCTTCCTCGGCATCGGCGAAGGCATCGAGAATGGCCAACTGATTGGCAGGCTTGAGAAGAACCTGCTGGTCGTGCTGGCCGTGGATGTCGACCAGCAACTGCCCAGCCTCCCGCAGCATCCCAGCCGTCACGGGCGAGCCATTAACCGACACGCTTGATCGCCCAGTAGCCGCCAGGCGGCGCGTGACAAGGATGGGCTCAGCCGTAGTTATCGGCTGATCGAGAATCGCTGACAGCCGCTGGGCCGTCTGCTGGCTGGCCAGTTCGAATACGCCGCTCACGCGGGCCTCGCTACAGCCGGGGCGGACGAACAGTGCGGCCTCCTCGCCTCCGCCGCGCAGGCCCAGCAAGAGTTCCAGCGAGCCCAGGATCAGGCTCTTGCCGGCGCCGGTCTGCCCGGTGAACACGTTGAGGCCCTCGGCCAGCTCGATGTCCACCTGCTCGATGATCGCCATGTTCTGGATGTGAAGCTCGCGTAGCATGAGGCTCTCCATTCGCAACTGGAGAGATATTGCCGCATCGGCTGCCGCAATGCAATTCGATTACCCCGCAGCGAATGACGAATGACGAAACCAGAATGACGAAACACATCCGAATGATCAAATGACGATGGGTTTGTCATCGTTGATGTTCGTCATTGCCGTTTCGTCATTGATTCGTCATTCTGGCTTCGTCATTCGTCATTGTCTCCGGCGGGTAATGCACGCACATCAGCGTCAGGCCCTCCGGCGGGGCCGTCGGGCCAGCCAGGCGACGATCGCGAAGAGAAATGATCTCGTCGATGCGCTGCGGCTGCCAGCGCCCCCGGCCGATCTCTATCAGCGTGCCGACGATGTTGCGAACCATGTTGTACAGAAAGCCGTTGCCCTGCACGTGAACGTGAATCTCCTGCTCGGCTGCCGCAACCTCGCACCTATAGATCGTCCGCACAGTGTTCTCGCGGACCTCGGCGGAAGTGGCCAGGCCGCGGAAGTCGTGCGTGCCGATCAGGCGGGCGGCCGCCAGTTGCATCGGCTGGATGTCCAGGCTGCGCCAGTAATGGTAAACCTGCCTGCAGGCCATCACCGGCCGGGCCGGCGCAACGTGAATGCGATAGCGATATGTCTTGCCGACGGCCGAGCGCGAGGCATTGAATTCTTCAGCCGCCTCCGCGGCTGAGCGGATGGCGATGTCGCGCGGCAGGTGGGAATTCATTGCCCGCCGCAGGCCCCGCAGCGGCACAGAAAAGTTGGTGGTGTACAGGTTGGCGCATTGGCCTTCAGCGTGAACGCCGGCATCGGTTCGCGAAGCGCCCCAGACGATTACGCCGTGCCGCAGAACCAGGCTGGCTGCCCGCTCAATCCGCAGTTGAACCGTGTCCACGCCGTCGGCCTGCCGCTGCCAGCCGTGGTACGCCGAGCCATCGTAAGCGATCACCAGCTTGATGTTTCGCCGGCAAGTCATGGCCTCAATTACAGGGGGCAATTGTGGTGCAGGCGTCCTCGCCTGCAGACCCTGACAATGCCAAGGCTGTGCAGGCGAGACGCCCGCACCACAAAGCGGCAACGACACTTCCACGTTTGCCCCCTGTAACTGGGGCCTTACGATCGCCGGCCCTGCCGCATCGACGGCGGGCAGTGGTGAATCAGGCGTGTTTTGCGAATCGCTGGCCATTGGCTCAAGTCAGAATGATGGAGTCTGAATATCGAATCCGTCACAAGTTGGCTGTTTTGTGTCGCGGGCGTCTCGCCCGCGTGTACCGAGGGCATTGCTACTCTGCGAAGTAGCTCGCTACGTAGCACGAGCTTGCCCTCGCGACTTGGAACAGAACCGCAGGCGAGACGCCTGCGGCACACGCGGGCAGGATGCCCGCGACACATTGCCGTCGCCGCTACTTCTTCTGCGTCCTATACTGCTCGTTCAGCTTTGCCACGATCGCGTCCGTTATGTCCAGGCTCGGGTCGTGGAAAAGGACTTTCTTGCGCTCCATGCGCTCGAAGAGGTCGCTCTTGTCATCGCGCGGCGGCGTATCGTCGCTGGTGACGACAAGGTGGAAGCCCTTTTCCCTGGCCACGTCGCCGGCAGCCTTGCGGACCTCGTCGTAGATTTCCTCTGACATTCGGTAAAACTCGCGCATATTGCGGGCATCTTCAAATTTCTGGAGCGTCTCCCGCTCGATGGTGAGCTTGGCCAACTCATTGAGGCGGGTTTCATATTCTTTGCTGGCGGGGTTAAGCTCCTTAAGCTCAGCCGTCAGGCTGTCGATCTTCTTTGCCCGCAGCTCATCCTCGCTCTTGAAGTTCCGCCGGGATTCCTCGACCTTGATCCGCAGGTCCTTGGCCCGCTGATAATTGGTATAGGTCTTCACCAGGTCGCAGACGGCTGTCCGAACAGCCGCCGGCGCAGCATCAGCAGGCGATACGGGTTTTGTCTGGGCCATCAGGTCGGACAACACCAGGGCCAATGCAAGGCCGGCAAGAATCACAAGGGCTATTGAGCGTGTGTGTTTCATAGGAGGTGCCTCACTTGTTGACTGGTTGATTGGTTGACTGGTTGACTGGTAGTTCGCCCGTTAACAGCCGGAAGGCCGGGGTCCCCCTGCTTCCGCAGGGGGCTTCCATTGCGGCCGGTTTCTGATTCAAGCGTCAGCACCAGTTAACAAGTTAACCGATTAACGCCGTTGCTGTTTCGCCGTTGTCATTCCGTTGTCTTTAGAACGTCCATCCCAGGCTGAAGCTAAACACCTGCGTATCGTCGTCCTTGTCCTTGGCGATGGGGAAGCCGAAATCCACCGCCACCGGCAGGGGATTGCTGCCAAGGGGCAGGTTCAGGCGGAAGCCAAAGCCAACAGCCGCCCGGTAGGTCCTGATGCCGCTGTCCCGCTCGACGGTGCCGGTGTCCAGGAAGAGCACGCCGCGAAGCGGTTCAGGCTTGCCGTTCTGGGGGGTGCCGAGGATCGGGTAGCTGTACTCCGAGCCGGCCAGCAGCATGAACTTGCCGCCGATGGGCTCATCCTCGCTGCGCGGGCTGATGCCGCGATAGCGGAAGCCGCGGATCGAACCGAGCCCGCCGGCATAGTAATTCTCGAAGACAGGCGAATCGCCGAATATCTGCCCGGCGCCCACGTGGCCCGAAAGGATGTGCTTGCGATCCAGCGCATCCTTGTGAACCGTGCGATAGATGCGGTAATCCGCGTCGGCCCGGCCAAACGTGTACTCGCCGATCACCTGCTCATAGCTGACGCTGAAGCGGTCGCCCGTGGATGGATTCCACCTGCTGTCAGTGCGGTCGCGGACCAGCAGACCCTTGGTGCCGGGGATGAAATGGCTGCCCTTATCGTCGACGACTTCCGGCGGGGCGTCGTGGTCGAGGTCGCCGACATTGACGCCCTCCAGCCGTTGCGACAATTCGCCATACCAGCCGTTGCGGAAACGCCTGCCCATCGCGACCACCTCGCCGAATCGCGTCTCAGTGTAGGTCTCCCGCTCGCGCTGGAAGACGAAGCTGTGCGATGAAAGCTGGTATGGCCCGTCCATCAAGGCCGGCTCGGTCCAGTCCACGCTGGCCCGCATGACCTCAACGCCAGGCTCGAGCGTGATGGCAAGCGTCTGCCCGGCGCCCCTGAACGCTTCACCTCGCATCAAACGCCGGTTGGCGTTGGGCCAGCCGGTAATGTCAAAATTCCGCTGGACGAACGAGATGTTGCCGATCAGGCCGTCCCGGCTGCTGACGCCGGCGCCGATGATGAAATTACCAGTCTGGGCTTCCTTGACCTGCACAAGGGCGTCGCGCACGCCTTCGCCGCGAGCAACCGGCGTGATGGTTACCTCATCGAACATGCGGGTGTCCATCAGCCGGCTGCGCGATTCCTCAACCGCAACGGTATTGAACAATTGCTCCGGGTAGATTCGCATCTCGCGGCGGATGACCCTGTTCTGTGTCACGGCATTGCCGCGGATGTCGATCTTGCCAACGCGATACTGGTCAGCCTCGGTGATATCGATGACGAAATTCAGCAGGGCGGGCTTGCCGTCTTTCAGGCCGGCCGCCCAGGCGGGCAGCTCCGCCGCTGGCGGGAGGAACTGCTTGCGCGTCTCGACCTTGGCGTCGATGTAGCCGATCTCGCCGTACATGTCCTGCACAGCCTTGATGTCGTGCTTGAGGTTCTCGGATGTAAAGAACCGCCCCTGCGTCAGGTTCAACTTCCGCAGGATCTCCTCATTGCGATAGACGGTGTTGCCGTTGATGATGACCTTGTTGACGCGGTAACGCGGCCCCTGCTTGATGTGGAAGATGACCGCCGCGCTCTTCTTGTCGGCGGAGATCTCGCTGCCCGCGCTTACTTCGGCGTCCAGGAAACCTTCGGAAACATAAAGATTCCGCAGCGTGTCCGCGTCCCGCTTGACCTGCTCCATGTCCAGCACGCCCTTGATGAACGGCCAGAACCGCTTCTTCGTCTCGATCTTGAAGGACATCATAAAGGGGTTGAAGAACGTGTTGCCTTCGAACACGATCTTGCGGACCGCCAGCTTGACGCCTTCGATAATTCTGTAATGCACCTCTTGCTTGGCGAGCGCTTCGCCGTCGACCTCGACCTCGACGTAGTAATAACCCTCGTCATGATATTTGCGAAGAAGCGCATCGCGCCCGGCCTTGCGAACACTGAACTCGTTCATTGCCGAGCCGGCCTGGAAGGGCAGCTCCTTAAGCAGTTCTTCGGTCTTGATGGCCTTGTTTCCGCTGATGGTGATCTTGGCGATCTTTGGCCGCTCGACGACTACGAAAGTTACGACGATGCCTTCGTCAGTCTGTGTGCGAATAGCGCTGACGGACTCGAAGTACCCGCTCTGGAGCATTCGCTGTTCGTCAGCCTTGAGAAGGGCGTCATCATACTGCTGGCCGACGCGAGTCTTGGCGTAGGAAAGGACGGAGGCAGTCGACAGCCTCTTGTTGCCCTCTACACGAACGTCAACGACCGTCTGGCTGGGGCCGGTGGCAGGTTGCGTTCCCTGGGCCAGCGCGCAAGCAGCGGCGTAGAAAGTTGCCGCCAGCACCGCAAAGGCCATGGCTGTCCGTCTGCTCATTGTTGCAGCACGATAAATGCCGCTACGTTGATTGTCAATTCCGTTTGCTGGAAGCCCCATGTGGGTGAGCGACCTGGAACAGACAAGCAGGTCGCTCACAGAGCGGGAGAAAGTAGAAAGGAGAAAGTAGAAAAAGCGGCTG
>CAYQJH010000168.1:0-7601 GCA_964417755.1 uncultured Planctomycetaceae bacterium | reverse complement strand
CGAGGACTTCCTGGTCGAGAAGGGCCTGACGCTGATGGACCGCACAGCCGCTGCCGCCGTCTCCAAGCGAGACCTGCTGCTGGCGGAGCTTAAGGACGACGCCGCCGCGGTGGCTGCCGCCGGCACCAGGTTCAAGGCCGACGTTGTCATCGTCGGTAAGGCCAGCGCCAAGAAGGGCGAGAGGATAAAGGTTGGCGATTCGCAGCTCTATCAGTACACCACCTCGCTGAGCGTCCGGGCTGTCCAGAGCGACTCAGCCCGCGTGCTGATGTCCAAGACGTTCTCCAAGACGATTACCCAGGTGCAGACCAACGCGGAGGAAAAGGCCCTGACCAAGCTCGCCGAAGAGGCCGCGCCCCAGTTGCTAGGCGCACTGGTGGACGCCTGGGCAAAGCGGGCCAATGTCGGGCGGACGGTTGAACTTCAGGTGGCCGGCATGGACTACGACCTGTGGAAGCAGTTCAAGACCGAGGCGGAGAAGATTCGCGGCGTGCAGGCCCTTCGACTGAGAGAAATCACCGAGGCCGTCGCCACGATCGACGTGGAGTACGAATTCACCAATGAGAATCTGGCCGACCGTCTGTCTGCGATTAAGGATCCAAAGCTGAAGATCGTTGAGATCAATGCCAACCGGATCAAGTTCAAGGTGGCGAAAGAATAGCGGACAGTAGTGCATGACCGGGATTGGCCAGAGCATAGACATAGAAATCCGCGTCCGCTATGCGGAAGTGGACCGGATGGGTGCGCTGCATCATAGCCGGTACTGGGTGTACTTCGAAATGGGGCGGACGGAATTGCTGCGGAGCTGCGGCATCGCATACGCAGACCTGGAGGCGGCCGGCGTTCTATTTGTTGTGGCCAAGTGCTCCGCAAGGTTCATCGCCCCGGCCCGGTATGACGACCTGCTCGTGCTTACCACGCGAATCGCCCGCGTCGGCGCCGCCAGGATCGATCACGAATACGAACTGAAGCGGAAGTCCGATGGCCTGCTGCTGGCCACCGCCCAAACGACGCTCGCCTGTATAGACCCTCAAGGGCAGATCATCGCCATGCCGGATTCAATTCGATCTGGTGCCACATAGCCGAAGATTGTGCGGAAATGGGTGCCATGCTTTCGCGTAGTTGTTGTATGCGAAAGCATGTCTTCGTCATCAAGGTACAACATGCTTCCGCTTTATTTCTTTTTCTTCTTATTCTTTTCCGCGGCTGCAATTGCTTCCCGGCGATTGCCGTCCACCAGCCCGCCCACCATCCGGTCGATATCCGCCATGGCGGCGGCAAATTGCTGCTTCTGCGGCGCCGATAATGCAGCCGGCCGCTCCAGCAGGTTGTCCAGGCGCGCCTGGAGACGCATCAGCCATTCTCCCAGTCGCCGGCGCGACGGCTGATCGAGCAATTGCAGCTTTTCCGCCTGGATGACGGCTGCCTGCTGCTGGACGCGGACCATCTCATCCATGACGTATTTGACCTGACGTTCCTGAACACTGCGGGCGATCTCCGGAGGAATGGTCGATATCTCGGCCCAGCCGGTGCCCTGGCAGAAGGTGCATGAGGTTATCGCAAAACCGCGGCAATTCGGGCACACCCGGCCGGGCTCGGCCAGCCCGCTGCCGTCGCATTGGTCGCACGGCACGGTTCCGCCCTCGCACATGAAGCATTGCCGATGGGAGTATGCCGAGACGATCGAGCCGCGGGCAGAAGCCCCCGCCGACGCGTCGATGGCCTCAAAGAGTTCCTTGGCCTTCATGGCGAAGCCCGCCAGCCGCACGGCCTGGTAGGCCATGCAAATCGGCTCGATCTTCTTGGCCAGGATGGCCCGCTTCAAGGCCTCCAGCGCATTGGGGAGGCCTGGGCCGCAGGACGACGCCTGGGGCGCGGGGTCTGAACCTGCATCGGCTGCGCAATCCTTCAAATCGGTAGTCATAGTCGCTTCCTGGCATAGACCAAGAGAATGCCCACTAATGTGGCTCGCGGAGTAAGCGCGGTCTGCAACTGATTGACATGATGGGCGAGAATACTACATCAGTTGCGGCCAAGCGATATGAAGGATAATTAGGGCTAAGGCATTTGGTCCGCAATCTACTAAGAAGTTTACCCCGGCTTTGAGCGATGTCAAGAAAATAGCAGCCTGGGGCGGTGTGCGAGAGAATTTCCTTGCAGGAAATTCCCTCGCACACAGAGCGGGAGAAAGTAGAGAGGACAAAGTAGAGAATGCGGCTGACGCCGTGACAGCCGAACCAATGCCTACTCTCTTCCGGCCGTAAGAACATGGCACATATGGCATTTTCGTCTGCCGGAAAGAATTCTCGCACACCTGGGGCGGCAATGATTCCTGTAGTCACTGCCTATTGACTGCCTATTGGCTGCCTATTGGATTGCTATCAGCTCGCAGTTTGGTTAGGTTTATAGCCAAGCGCTGCTTCGCGCCGCGCCAAGAGGAGAAGGAAATGGCTGAAGCTTCCGCCGGCGATGACGTAAAATTTGAGAATAGCAGGATTCTGGTCGTTGATGACAACCAGCAGAACCTTGAACTGGTTGTGGCGTATCTAGATACACTAGGCTGCCAGGTTCGCACCGCGGCCGACGGGCTGGCCGCCCTGGAGGAGGTCAAGAAGACCGACTTCGACCTGATCCTCCTGGATATCATGATGCCGCGAATGAGCGGATTCGAGGTCTGCCGCAAGCTGAAGAGCGATCCTCGCAGCAGGAACATTCCGATCATAATGGTTACAGCGCTTAACGAACTGGGCGACATAGAGCGCGGCGTTGAATCAGGCACGGACGACTTTATCACCAAGCCTGTCAACCGCCTGGAGCTTTGCACGCGCGTCAAGAGCCTGCTTCGCGTTCGGCACCTGAAGAACGAACTGGATCGCACACTAGCGTATCTCAGCGATGTCGAAGGGGAAACGCCGTCGCAATGACCCCGCCATCGCTGCGGGGACTTTCCTGGAGTACTAAATGAAGTCAGTCCATATCGCCTCCGCAGCCGTGCTGGCGGTTCTGGTTGGAGCCATTGCCCTCGGTCAGAACGTTGCGGCTCAAACGCCTGCCTCGCAAAGTCAACCCTCCAGCCAGACGGCCACAGCCACGCAAGGGGCGGCTTGCAGCCCAGCCAAAGTCGTCCAGCAGAGCATCTGCGGCGACGGGATCGTCGTCAGCAAGCTTTCCAACGGCCTGACGCTGATCGTCAAGGCCCACCGAGCCGCGCCTGTCGTCAACGTGCGATGCTACGTGCACACCGGCAGCATGTACGAGCGCGAATGGCTGGGCAGCGGCCTGAGCCACTTGGTCGAGCACCTCGTGGCCATGGGCGATGAAGGCAGCGACAAGACCGACCTGAAGAAGCTGGCCAGAAGCGTCAGCAGGATCGGCGGCACGTTCAATGCTTCGACCACGTTGGATTACACCAACTATTATGTGTCCGCCGCGGCGGGCAAGTCGCTGGAGGCTGTGGACATCGTGTCGCAGTGGATGGTCGATCCGCAGATAACCGAGGCAGATTTTCAGCGCGAGCACGGCGTCGTCCAGCGCGAGTTGGAACTTGGCAAAGACCGCCCGGAATGGCTGCTCTATTACGCAAACATGGAGACGCTGTATAGCGGCCACCCGGCCGGCATTCCGGTCATCGGCCTGGCCGCGCCTCTGAGCCAGTTGAAGTTCTCCGACGTGCTGGAGTACCACAAGCGGATGTACGTGCCGCAGAACATGGTCTTCTGCGTCGTCGGCGACGTGGACGTGCAGGCCGTCATCCAGCGCGTCTGCCAGAATTTTGCCGTGTGCAATGAAGGCCGAGCCGTCGACCTGCACCTGGGCGAGGTTCAGCCCGTTACGCGGACGATCCGAAAGATATGCCCTCTGCCGAAGATGAAAGAATGCATCGAGATGGTCAGCTTCCAGACCAATGAGCCAATGGCGGAGGATGAGGTGGCAACGGACATGCTGTCGGAGATCCTTGGCGGCGGCCCCAACAGCCGGCTGTACGAGAAGCTGATTCGCCAAGCTAAACTAGCCACCGCCGTCTCCAGCGGCAATTCCACCAGCACATGGGGCAAGGGCGCTATGACGATCGTCTTCCGCGCGCCTGATGACAAGATCGACCAGGCCGAGGCCGCCGTCCTCGAGCAGCTCACGCTCATCGCGGAAAAAGGCGTGACTGACCTGGAGCTTCAGCGCGTCAAGCGTCAGGCCCTCAGCAACCTGGTCGACTCCCGCCAGACGGTCGATTCGATAGCGGGAATGCTGGCCCGCGATTACATGATGACCGGCGACGTCTGCTACAGCGAGAACTACGTCAAGAAGCTCCAGGACGTCACTGCTCATCAGGTTAAGCAGGCGGCGGAGAAATACCTGAACCAGGACAAGATGATCATCACTCGCGGCGTAAATGAGGAAAGCTACTCTACCGCCGCAGCCGCCACTCAAAAGGCCGATGACGCCGAGGCCATGTTCTTCACGCTGCCCAACGGCCTGCGCGTGATCCTCAAGCCAGTCAGCGGAGCGGGCAACGTCGCGATGGCGCTGGCCAGTCGCGGCGGGCTGTTGGCGGAGGATGCCGGCTGCAACGGCATAGGTTCGCTGATGGCGGAACTGGCGACCAAGGGCGCCGCGGACAAGTCCGCAACCGACATCTCCAGTTTCTTCGAGCAGGCCGGCGGCGACATCAGCGCCATTTGCGGCAACAATTCATTCCTCTGGCGGGCAAACTGCCTCCAAGACAGTTTCGAGCCGGCATTGCAGGTCTTCAGCGAGATCATCACGAAGCCCACCTTCAGCCAGCATGAGCTGAATATCCTGCGGCCGCAAGCGCTCTCGCGGATCGACAAGGCCGATGAAGACCTTCGCACGCAACTGAACAACTTCTTCCGGAAGGAGTTCTTTGACGGCTGTCCGTACAGCATGCCTACCGAGGGATGCAGGCAGGCAGTCTCGGCCATTACAGCCGAGCAAATCTCGCAGCACCACAAGCGGCATGTCCTGGGCGGCGACAGCGTGCTGGCGATCTACGGCAGCTTCGATGCAGCCGCCGCTCGCAAGAAGATCGAGCAGTTGTTCGCGTCGATGCCTGCGGGCAAGAATCAGGCCAAAGAATATGCCACCACCGGCAAGGCAGCCAAAGAGGCCCTTCGGGTTTTGCCCAGCAAGAACGTCAATGCCGGCGTGATGATCGCCGTGCCAGGGACGCTGGTGACGGATGTGCAGGATAATGTGCCCATCAACGTGCTGGACACGATCATCAGCGGATGGTCTACACCGGGCGGATGGATATTCGATGAACTGCGCGGCAAGCAGTTGGTGTACGCCGCCGACGCGTACAACTGGCCGGGCCTGATACCGGGGGCGTTCCTGGCCTACGCCAATGGCCAGCCGGAAAACGCGCAGCAGATGATCGAGGTCCTTCAGCGGAACCTGAAGAAGGCTACGACATACCTGCCCACCAAGGAAGAAATCGACCAGGCGGTCAATATCATCCTCACCGGCGAGCTGCTGAGCAACCAGTCGATGAGCAGCCTGGCGTTTTCGGCGGCGCTGGATGAAATGAACGGCCTGGGCTATGATTACCGCAAGAAGATTGAAGAACTATATCGCAAGGTGACGCCGGAAGATGTGCAACGCGTCGCGGCGAAATACCTGGGCCAGGATGCGGTCATTGTGGTGACTACGCCTAAGCCGGAATTGCTGAAGAAGTGATTGTGCGGCTTTGATGCACAACGCCCAAGTTGGTGCCACCCCCAAGTACTCTTGGGGGTGCTTTGGGTCAGCACCCCCAGGCTAGCGACAACCGCGCTTGGGGGCGGCACAAAGCGGCGGCCTTTGTCTTGTCGAGAATGAAAAGAGGAAATGCTCGTGGAAGAAAAGAAGGACTTTCTGTCGATGTCTGTGCGTGATTTTGTCGCCGCGGTGGCCGCCAAGACCCCCACTCCCGGCGGGGGCAGCGTTGCCGGCGTTGTCGGCGCTCTGGGGACGGCCTTGGGAGAGATGTCCCTGAATTTCACGCAGGGCAAGAAGAAATTCGCCCAGTTCGAAAGCATCTACAGCCATCTGGGCCCTCGCCTGCTTCGCGCCAGACACATGTTCATGCAACTGGTCGCCGATGACATGTCCGCGTACAGCCTGTATCGCGAGGCTACCGCTCTGGGCGAAGGCCCGGATAAGGATCAGGCCCTGCAGTTGGCGTTGTCGGCCGCTATCAACGTGCCGCGCGAGATGACCAAGCTGGCCCTGGCGCTGCTGGAGGACCTGAAGAGCCTGGCAGACAAGTGCAACTCGTACCTGCTGAGCGACCTGACAGCGGCCGCGGCCTTGGCGGCAGCCACCGTGCAGTTGTGCCACTACAACGTTCGCGTGAATGTTCCACAGTTGACCGACTCCGAGGCAGCCAACGATCTTCTGGCCGGCTCGCTGGCGGACCTGCAAAATGCCCAGGCGTTGCAGGTGGCCATCGAACAGTTGGCCGATGGTGAGATGGCATAGCATCATGGCGAAGGAATACAACGTATCGAAGTCGGCGACGGCTTGTTTCAAATGCAGCGGCGCCCTCAAGGCCGGCGATGAACTGATCGCGACTCTGCGTGAAGTCGGCGACGACTTCCAGCGGCAGGACTTCTGCCTTGCCTGCGGGCAGGGGCAGGATGCAGTCGATCCGAATGGATTAATCGGCCTGTGGCACAGCAAGGTGCCCCAGCCCAATGAAAAGAAGAAGCTCTTCATCGATAATGATCTGCTTTTGAATTTCTTCCACCGCCTGGAAGACGCCCAGGAGCCGGCAAAGATCAACTTCCGCTATGTCCTGGCCCTGGTGCTGATGCGCAAGAAGATCCTCATCTACGATGGCTCGCAGAAGCAGGCCGACGGCCAGTGCGTGTGGAACATGCGCATGCGCGGCAGCGATAAGAAACTCCAGGTGACAGACCCTGGCATGGATGAAAGCAAGATCGCCGAGGTCAGCCAGCACCTTGGCGAGATCCTCGAAGGCGAACTATGAACCGACCAACACTCGCTCTGCTGGTGGTATCGGCAGCCTTCTGTGGCGGCTGCATCGAGCCGCCGCCCAAGACACCGCCGGTAGCCCTCACCCAGCTTGTTGCGGAGTACAACGCCAACGCCGCGCCCGTCACGACGCTCTTTGCCAAGGCCAACATCAGCATCAATGTGCGGGGCGAGCATCCTTTCAGTTGGAGCACGCCCTACGGGACGCTCATGCTTGGCAAGGGGCCAAGCCCGCTGGGGCCCGGTAATTTCGTCCTGATTGGCCGGGAGAGCACGATCGAAGTCTTCCGCCTGGGGACAAACATCGAGCAGAACGCCTACTACCTCTGGGGCAATTTCGGCGACAAGGGCAAGGCCTGGATCGGCCAGCTGAACCTGGCCGGGGCGCCGGGCATAAAGGACATTCCCCTGGATCCCACGCAACTCATCAGCGTGCTGTGCGTCAACGAACTGCCGCAGGACCTGACGAAGCTGCCAGCCCTGGGCATGACGATTCAGAACGTGCCCGGCGATTATGCGTATGTGGTCACTTACATCGACCGCCAGCCTATCAGCAACCGAATACTCTTCAGGCGCGAGGTCTACTTCCGCTGTTCGGACACTCTGCCGCG
>CAYQJH010000167.1:0-7715 GCA_964417755.1 uncultured Planctomycetaceae bacterium | reverse complement strand
GCTCCCACTCACTTGCCTCGACTCTATTCTCAGACACTACATCGCAACCGGCTTGCAAACCACTCTAAGGCGACGCCCGATTGGATCGCCTCTTTGATCCCATAACAAGCAGGCTCGTTGCGCACGTGGCAATCACCATCATGATCGTCACTGCGTGCTCAAGTGACGACGCGAACATGCCATCTTTGAATGTGAAGCCCGTCACCGATGCCACAGCGGCCACCATCATTTCACGAAGTCCCAGGCCGCCTGGCGTGATGTTCAGCAGCGTCGTGAAATTGATGGTCGCCGAGAATGCCAGGCATGCGATGTAATCGGCGTCGCGTCCCATCGCCCCAAAGCACAGCCAGATCCTGGCGGCAATCGTCAAGTTAGTGATGGCTGATAGCAGAAGCATGCCGCCAAAGATGCCGCGGCGGCTTCGCAGTTGCTCCCAACCCGTCAGGAAATCAAAGATCAGCTTGTTCAGGCGGGACTTATCTCGCCGCACCCAGCCCTTGGGAATGTGCAGGGCCAACGTCGGAATGATTGCGGCGGAAATGAACAATGTCCACAGCGGGCCGGTCGCCGCCTGCCATGGCACGGCAGACCAGGTCAGTCCAATCACCCCCAGGATACCCGCACTGGTCAGGATGCTGACAATTCGAGCGGTGTAGAAAGAGGCATACGAAGCGTACTTCAGCGAGTCTTCCTTCTTGAGGATTGCTGCCTGCATCACCGTCCCGGGAGAAAGAGGCAGATAGTTCAGCAATTGCGTCGTAAAGGTCAGGTGCATCGCCCGCCAAAATGACATTGGCGTACCTAAGGCCGACAACATCAATTGGAATTGCACTACGCGCGAGAGCATCGTGACCATCACCAGGCAAGCCAGCACAACCAGCGTGCCTGCGCTCAGGTGGAAGGCCTGCATCAGCTCCAATCGGTGCTCGAATAGATAATAAGCCAGGTAGCCAATGAAGATCAGCCCCAATGTTAACATCGCTGCCTTCTTGGCCAGTTTCCAGCGAGTCATTGGCTGCTACTCCAGCATTCCGCGGCTGTCCAGGTCTGGCGGGGCGGCGATTCCCAGCAAGTCCAGCACTGTTCGCGTGGTATCGACGACGCTGCGACGCTCGGTCGCGACTCTCCTTCCAGTGGCCATGAAAAAGGCGTCGTCTCGCGTATGCATTCCGGTCAGCGGGCTGCTGTCGAAGATGCCCTCCCCTGCCAGGGCGGCCTTGAAGTCATAGCCATCCACAGGGTCGATCACGATGTCCGGCGCATGCTCGATATACGCTCCGGCATAGACTTCCTTCCTCGTGCGAATCTCTTTGCATATGCGTTCGCCCGTCTGGGGATCGACCAACCCGCCGAGCCTTGCCATCAACTCGCGGCGCACCGCGTCATACTGGTCTTGCGTTACACAGCCGCGAGTGTAAGAATTGCTGCTCAGCAGGTGCACCCTGCCCGGCACGAGAGCGAACGCCTTTGACGCAGGCGCAATCGCCGCGAACATCTGCGAAGGCTGGCCATCGATGCTAAGATAGCCTTGCGAAACCAGCCAGCGATTAAGCTGAATCTCCGCCTTGATCGAACAAAAACCGTGATCGCTCATCACGATCAGCGTGTCTTGCCCAAGCTGCTCCGCGAGATAGCCGATGAAGTCATCCACCTTCCGGTAGAAGTCTTCAAAGAAGGCCTTCTCGTCGACCTGGCCCTGCTGCCACTGCCGCCACAGAAAATGGTTCAGCCGGTCAGTCTCCATCACGTGCAAGACGAACAGGTCCCATGCCTGCGACTTCAGCAGGTGCTCGACGGTTCGTCGCCGGCCCTCAAGAACCTGCACCAGCGACTGGCGAAGATAAGCCTGATCCTGCCTTGCCCGCACCGGGTCGATGTCAAGTTGATATCCAAGTGCCTCCAGTTCGCCCAGCCGCTGTGGCGGGTAAACCGCCTCCTTCATGCTCGGCGAAAGGAAGCACCCGCACAGCAGGCCGGTGATCGGCCGCGGCGGATAGCTGCTTGGCACGCCAAGGCAGATGACCTTGCCGCCGGCGTCTGAGACGATCTCCGGCAGCGTGCGGCTGCGGAGGTTGCGGCCATTAGGAAGGCGAATCTGCATATCACCATCAACCTCGGCGAAGCCGAAGATATCAAACTTGCCGGGATTCTTGCCGGTCAGGAAGCAGGCCCATGCCACGTTGGACACCGTGGGCATGACGCTGTCCATCTGGCAGGAATTGGACGCCGTCATCAGCCTGCCCAGGTGCGGCATGACGCCTTCATTTGCCAGGCGGATCACCAGCGAATGCGGCACGCCGTCGATGCCTAGGACGAAGACTTTTTTGGCGCCTGCCATCCGCTTCACGCCTTTGCCTGGATGACGATGCCGCCCGCTTCGGCGTCATTGTCACGCATCAGGACGAAGCGGCCAAGTTCGGGCGTCTGCTTGAAAGCCTCGACAACGACCGGCTGATCCGTCCGGATGATGACCTGCGCCACTTGTGTCGGCTCCATGGCCGTGCCTTGCTCCGCCAGAAGTTCCAGCGTGGAACTATTGGTGAGCCTCTCAATCTTCTCCACACGGGCGGGCACTTCCTGCGTTGAGCACCGCAGCCAGACCGGATCGTTGATATTGAACGGCTTATCGGCCAGCCAGAACAGCGTGGCCGCAAACCGGCTGGTAACCTGGGCAGGCTGCTCTGCCGGACATACGACGCTGCCGCGCTGTATTCCATCCGCCGACGAGGCAATGGTGAAGCCCGGGCACTCCCCTGCCTCCGCCGATGTCTTGTCCTGCTCGAACGCCTCGATGGATCGCACCTTCGTCCGCAGACCAGCGGGCAACAGGACGACATCCATGCCCTGCCGGATGGTTCCACGTTCAACACGGCCGACAAAGATGTCTTTGCCGTCAATCGCGTAGCGGTCTTGCACGCTCAGGCGGAGCTGGTCTGCCGCCAGCGTCTTGCGTTTGAGTTGTGCCAAGGCCTCCAGCAGCGTGGGCCCGCTGTACCAACTCATGCGGGTTGATCTGTTGACAAGGTTATCGCCCAGCTTGGCTGATACAGGCACCGCGAACATCGGCTTGATGCCAATCGTGCGGAACCAGCCGCTCAATTCATCGGCAGCCTTGCGATAGGCTGTCTCCTGCCAGTCAACCAGGTCCATCTTGTTAATCATGAGGATGACCTGGTCGATGCCCAGCATGCTCAGCACGAAGGCGTGGCGGCGGGTCTGTTCACGAATGCCTTCGCGTATATCCAGCATAATCACGGCTGCATCGGCCTGGCTGGCGCCGGTTATCATGTTTCGCATGAATTCGCGATGGCCGGGAGCGTCGATGATGACGTAATCCGCCTGGGCCGTCTTGAAGTAAATCTGAGCGGTGTCGATAGTGATATTGCGGCTGCGCTCTTCCTCAAGATGGTCCATCACGTACGCAAATTCAACCTCGCGGCCGAGCTCGCGGCTGGCCTGCTCGATCTCGGCGAGCTTGCTGGCCGGCAGGCAGCCGGTATCGTACAGCAATCGCCCTATCAGCGTGCTCTTGCCGTGATCCACGTGTCCGACAATGACGAACCGCACCTGGGTCTGCTGTTGATCCATTACATGTACCCCATAGCGCGAAGCTTCTGCATGGTGTAGGCCGATTCCTTATCCTGTGCTCGTCCGGCCCGCTCAGCCTGGCGCGTCGTTGAAAGCTCTTCGATGATCTCATCCACGTTGGAGGCCTGCGAGTCCACCGGGCTGCAGCAGGTCTTGCAGCCGATGCTGCGATAACGTTTGCCCTCGCGGCTGAGGTACAGGCCGGTCATCGGTATATTCTCCCGCCGGACGTACGTCCATATGTCCAGCTCCGTCCAATGCAGCATCGGGTGAACGCGGACGTGCGTGCCCTCGCTGTAGCGGTTCTTGTAGAGAGTCCACAGCTCCGGCGGCTGGTTCTGGTAGTCCCACGCGAAGCTCTCATCTCGCGGCGAGAAGTACCGCTCCTTGGCCCGAATGCCGTGCTCGTCGCGTCGAATGCCCAGCAGCAAGGCCGAGAATCCGAAATGCGCGATGGCCTGCTTAAGGGCCTCCGTCTTCAGTTCGCCGCAGCAGCCAAGCTTGCTCTTTTCGGGCCCCATGCCCGCAGACAGCGCCTTCTCATTGCGCCAGACCTTCAGGTCCAGCCCCCACTGCCTGGCATATTCATCGCGGAACTCGTACATCTCCGGGAACTTGTAGCCGGTGTCGATGTGCAAGACCGGGAAAGGCAACTTTCCGAAGAACGCCTTGCGGCAGAGCCAAAGCAAGGCTGAGGAATCCTTTCCGATAGACCACAACAATGCGATGTTGCGATACTGCTGGTAGGCTTCGCGGACGATGAAGATGCTTCGGCTTTCCAGCTCATCCATTTTCGTCAAAGCCATCAACGGCCTCCTATCTAACGCGCGGACTGGCCATAAACAGATCGCGAAGTCTAACAGAAGCATGGACGCTTCTCAAGCGCCCACGATTGGCGATGCGCAACGTCCACAGGAACTGCATGAAGAGACGTTCAAACTTGATTGTCCTTTTCCGCGAATGATGCTCTGGCTTATACTTCAACCGTTGCATGAGTCTCCTGCAAATGCCGATTGATGAATTGAAGGTACCTTATTTATGGCCAAGTTTTCGGTAATTCTCCCGGCCGCCGGCAGCGGCAGCCGATTCGGCGGCAAGACCAACAAGATCTTTCAGCGGATCAACGATCAGCCTGTGTTTATCCGCACGCTGGAGGCCTTCACGAGCCGGGAAGATGTCGTGCAGGTTCAGTTGGTGGTCTCGGCTGATAACATGGCTGAAATGAAGGACCGCTTCGGAGGCAACCTGGGCTTCATGGGAGTTAAGCTCGTCCAGGGCGGCGCCAGCCGAACCGAATCGGTGCGAAACGCCCTTGCCAATATATCGCCCGAGGCGGATTTCGTCTGCATTCATGACGCGGTGCGGCCATGCATTTCCGCCATATGGATCGATGCCGTGTTCAAAGAGGCGCAGAAAACTGGGGCAGCCATTCTTGCATATCCGCTTCATGGGACCTTGAAGCGTGTATCAGCCGCCGGCGTCATAGACAGCACTCTGCCACGTGAAGAACTCTGGGAGGCCCAGACGCCGCAGGTGTTCGCCAAAGACCTTCTCGTCAGGGCCTATTCAAGCGGCAAACAGGCCACCGATGACGCCCACCTTGTCGAGCAGATCGGCCACGGCGTCAGCGTGGTGATGGGCGACCCGCGAAACATCAAGATCACTCTGCCTTCAGATTTGTTGGCCGCGGCCGCGGTCATCAATACGCTTCCCAAGCCCAAGATTGCACCGACTGGCCCTTGGGACGAGGCCAAGTGGTAGATGAATCACAAACCCAAGCGGTCGGTTGACTATTCCAAACCGTTCGGTTCCATGTTAAGCTCTGCTTTGGTTCTTGTCAGCACGTGGAATACGACCAGCGTGCGATAGCTTCGGGTGGATGTGATGCTGATCTGCAACTTCAGGGAAAAGGGTATGGGCAAATTCTACCGAATGATTCTTCCGGCTGTGGCTTTTGCCGCGGTCATCTGCCCGGCGCAAATCTGCACTGCCCAACGGCTGGCCGTGGGCCCGGCGTACACAGGCACGGAGACGATCAAGGGGCTTCATCTTGAGGGCGCCGTGCCTGACAACAGCGGCCGGGCCATTATGTTCAGCGACGGCGGCGGCTATCAATGGGAAATCGACCATAATGGCAGCATCGGCAGCAACACCGTTTATATGCCATTCACCGGCAGCTTTCGGCTGAACATCAACGGCCAGGAATACTATGGCTCTGGCTCGCGAATCATCAACAAGTCAGCCGGCGAGCTGGAGACTTCCGCGATGAGTGTTAACGGCCTGCGCGTCAGCCGGCGGATAAAGGTCTGCGACCGCGCGCCGCTCATCCGCTATCTTGAGATCTTCGAGAATGATCAGGATTACAATGTCGAGGTAGTGGCTACCATCAAGGTCAGCATGAACTGGGGCCTGGAGAAGATGCTCACCGATGGCGGTTTGACCGCGCCCGGCCCGGACGACACCGCGATCATCTGGCAATACCCGAACGTCGGCATGCCCAGGCCCGTGCGGGGCCTCTGCAGCATTTACCGCGAGCGCTCGGGGAAAATCCTCCCGCAGTTCTCGAAGACGCAGAACCAGAGTCTCTTCCGGTGGAAGCTGAGCATCCCAGCCCGGGGCAAGGCGGTGCTATGCCACTTCGCTGCACAAGCTCGTACCATCGGCGAGCATGACGCCATGATTCGCGGCTTCCGCAGCAATGATTACCTGCTGGACCTGCCCTCGCGCGTGCGCCGGCTGATCGTGAACTTCCGCAGCGCCGATGCCCTGGAACTTGATCTTGATCGCAGCAGCAAATGGGACCGCGTCAGCCTGAACAATGGCGATCAACTGATGGGCAGCGTGATGACCAAGTCATACGACCTGCGGACAGTTACTTGCGGGGATTTGAGCCTCGATTGCGGCCAGATCGTCGGCGCAAAGCGCATGATTAATCGCGATGATTTCCAAGTCCTGCTGACTGATGGACAGATTCTTCGAGCGCCCTGCCCATCCGCCAACCTGGAATTCAAGCTCGAGGATGGCGACACATTAACCATCCCGTTCGATCAGATCAGCGAATGGTCGTATCGGGTTTCCGAGACTCGGCCGGCCGAGCAGCAAAATGGCGGAGCCCACGTCGCCCTGCGAAACGGCCAGAAGCTGGAGATACTGCGCGACCAGACGCGCCTCTATGCGCGCACTGCCGCCGGCCTGTGCAATATCGACCTGGCTGACGTTGCAGACATTGAATTTGACAATCGAGGCAACAGCCTGCACACGATTTCGTTCCGCAACGGGTCATTGCTGAGTTGCATCATCGAGCCGGCGCAGATTGCCTTCAAACTCAAGTGCGCTCCGCTCGTAGTTCTGCCCCGCGAGCAGATATCATCGATACGAGCCGGCGCCGATCTTGAAAACGGTGTCGAGCCCCACACTATCGATTTGAGCAACCGTGACACGCTCTACGGCTCGCTCAAGATGGACAAGTCCTCGCGGCTGCGCCTGGTCACAGAATTTGGACCCGTGGAAATTCCGGTGGAACAGATCAAGCAGGCTTCCGCGGTTAGCCTCGACCATGAACGATTCCGCTTGGATTTGTTGGACGGGACGACAAATCTTGTGGGATACATCGATCAACGCTCTGTTCCACTGGTCATTGGCTCTAAGACGGAGTTGCCCATCGCTCCCCAGCAGATGACGCGCTTGTTATGCTCCTTCCAGCCTTGCGATCAGACCACCGCACAGAAGATATCACAGTGGGTCGAGCAGCTCGGCAGCGAGGACTGGAACAAGCGTCAGGATGCTTCGGCACGGTTGAGGAGGCTGGGGCTGGCGGCGGTGCCCATTCTGCGCACGCACTTGGCCAATCCCGACCTGGAAATTCGACAGCGAGTGGAGGAAGTAATTCGCACAACCTTGGCGTCATCGAAAGCGCCGCCGGCGAAGAACCCCTGAAAAGTTCAGACGGAAAATCCTCAGCGTGCCTACAATATTGGAGCATTTGTCTACAGCAAAAGGCGAATGCCGAAATAGGGAAGACGTCTCACTGGATTCCCACTGTGGCATATATAAGTGTGATTGTTTGCTCTGCATGTGAGTACATTGACTTTGGGCAGGCATTTTGCCGATAATAACTCTGGTGTATT
>CAYQJH010000166.1:0-7746 GCA_964417755.1 uncultured Planctomycetaceae bacterium | reverse complement strand
CCTCCATCGTCGCGGGACTGCCCTTAGCCAGCAGATGCCGCGGCTGGGGCAGATAACGGTTCGGATCTTTAGGGTCTGGACGCTCGACGAATGACAATTCCATGCGGTCGCCGGCAATAGTGGCCTTGTCTTGTCTGGCGTCAACCTTGCCACTGGCAATGGCCGACACAATGAAGGGTTTGCCCGATTGCCCAATCTCGAAAGATGCATCCAGTTGCTGGCACTTGACGTAGTTGCCGGTCTTGCCTTCGGTCAACTCCACGTCGCCCTCGAACTGCGCGTCTCTAATATACGTGCGCGCCTCTCCCTTTTCTCCATCGCCAGCCTGGCCTTGGGCAAAGCGGGCCTTAACAACCTTCTGCCATGTGATGACATCCGGTTCGGCCGGCTCACTGGCGGCTTGCTCTGTCGCCGCTGTCTGAGACTTCGCCATCGACTTAAGCGTCATATCACCCAGGCTGCGACCGGAGTAACTCGTCATCCTGCCCGGTCCATCGAGCGTGGCCAGCTCTGTGCGATCTGCCTCACTGCCCGAACCGATGCGGCCGAACTCCATCCGCGGCAATTCAATCCGGTCGCCGCCCGCCATTTCCATAATGACGTTCTTGCCCGGCCGCCCGCGAACCACAGCCACCTTCTCCGGGCTGCGGAATTCAAACTCATTGCAGCTCACCGTGCCGCTGCTGGCCAGGCTGAGCGAGTCGCTCAGCGTCATGTTGTCGCCCCTGGCCACCATCTTGAGTTTGTCCTTGACGGGATTGTCGGTGTGCCCCACGGGGCGCATTACCAGCGGGCCGTCCCAGGTCATCGTTACTGTTGTTGTCGCCGGCTTGGTTTCCGCCTTGGCCCGCGACTTCTTGGCGTCGCGGGCGGGCTTGCCGGCAGGTGATAAGGAATCCTCTCCGGCCTTGCTGTCTGCATCGAACGTCAGCACAATCTCGCGAGCATTGCGGAGCTCTCTGCCGGGGGAAGTCGCTCTTATGTTCTGGTTCTCATCCGTAAGGACAACCTCATACTGGTTGGCCTGCTGGGAGGATGGCTTTTCGTTGTCCGCGCTGCGGCTTGCTTCCGCCGGCTCGGGCGAGACAACCACTATGTCCCCTACCGGCGTCGGGTGAGTGCCAGCCGTTGCTTGCATCGCTGTCACAGCCGCGATTGCCTCGGCTGCAGCGTCCGGTGCTGTGAGGCTGGATTGACTGCTCGTCGCCTTCGGCTCGCGAGACGACATGCCAACCATGTCCAGCGGCACGTTCTTGAACACGACCTCCCTGCCTTGCTCCAGGCGAAGTTCGCGAAGCTCGCGGTTTCGCCCCTGCTCATTCCAGGTTACGGTCAGCCCACGGCCCTGCATATCCGCTTGCGAACTGGTCACCTCAACGCTGTTGGTTGTCGAAAGCCTCAGCAGGTCATCCCGGAAAGCAATGTCCTCCAGGCTGATGGTCATGAGATCGTCAGGCCGCTGCGACATATCAGCCCGCACCTGCTCGCGCGACTGATCGTAGATGATCTTCACGTTTCCGCGAAGCGATCCGCGGCGAAGACGAGGCCGGCTGCCAACTTCCTCGAAATACACGTCACCTTCGTCGGCCAGAACGTGGATTTGCTGATTGTTCTTTTGGAACATCGTTATCATCGGCCTGATGAGCTTGGTGCTGCCATCCTCCTGGCCCTGCCACTTCTTGGCGCTGTACACGCTTTCGAGCCAGTTGTCCTTGCTGTCCCGATACTCGATGTACAGTTCATCGCCCGGCCCGGCCACGGCCGGTCCAACGTTAACCTTCGCAGCCTGCGTCGATGCGCCCTGCGTGTCAGCTTGGACCTGGACGTCCGGCGTGACCATGTGCTGCCTGGGCTTGACGGTGGAGCTACCGCCCATGATGGCGCGATAAAGCCCAAAGACCAGCATCAGGCACAGAAACGTCACAGCCAAAAGGATGATTCGTCGCTTCATGGGCGGATCTCCTGCCCGCCGTCGAAGTAGCGGGCCAGCACTTGCTCCCAAAGGCCGCTGCCCTTGAGAATCAGTTCAATCACTTCGCGCACCGCGCCGCAGCCTCCGCAAGCACGGGTGACGTAGGCTGCCTGGTCGCGCACCTCCTGCACCGCGTCGGCCACCGCTATCGGAAATGCGCAGTTTCGCATCAGCGGCAGGTCGGGCAAATCGTCTCCAATCACAGCCGTCCGCTCGGGCAAGACTCCCAATTCCGCAAGTATCTCTTTGTATGCCGGCAACTTGATCTTGGCGTTCAGGCGAAACGTGTCGACATCAAGGTCCTTGGCACGGATTTCCACCGCCGGCGAGGCTCGCCCGGTAATGATGGCCATCTTCTTGCCCATGCGATGCCAGAATTTCATCCCGGATCCATCGCGGACATGGAAGGCCTTGGTCTCCTCGCCGCGCGGCGAGAGGATGATTTTGCCGTCCGTCAGCACGCCGTCAACGTCCAGCACGAGAAGGTCGATATTGTCTAGTTTCGGTAACAATTCTTGTTCCTAATGGCGTTAACTGGTGGCCTGCTTAACTGGTTGCCTGGTGCTGTCGCCTGATCAGCAACCGGGCGAATCCTCTGGCGGCGGCTCCCTCGGAAGCGACAGCACTACTTAACCAATTAACAAATCCACCAGTTAACGCTGCTTATTCGCTAAGGCCGCCTAATCATGGCCCAACGCTTCAGCCGCGCCATTGCTCACCGTCTTTATCCCCAGCAGGTCCTGCACGTCTATGATGCCGACCGGCCGGCTGTCCTCGTCCAGCACGGGCAGTTCGTCGATTCTGTGGCGGTTCATCAGCGCGGTAGCCTGGCTGGCCAACTCGCCCAGGTGAATGTGCTTGGGATTGCGGATCATGATCTCGGACACCGGACGGTTCAGGATGCTCGCGCCGCCCTTGATGACCGCCCGCCGCAGGTCGGCGTCGGTCAGAATGCCGCTTAGCCGGCCATCGCCGTCCACAAGCAGCATCGCACCAACGCGCCGCTGGGCCTTCTCGCCAGAAGCCAGCGCCTCGCCCAAGGTGGCGCTATCGCAGCTGATGCTCAGCCGCTCGTCCCGGCGAAAGAGCATCGCATCTTCCACCTTCAGCAATTGCCTGCCCAGCGCGCCGCCTGGATGAAACGCGGCAAAATCCTCCGGCTGGAAGTTCCGCATCTGCATCACGGTAAGCGCCAGGGCATCTCCCAATGCCAGCATGCACGAGGTTGAAACCGTCGGGGCAAGCCCAAGCGGGCAGGCCTCCTGTACCTGGCCATACACAATGGCGATGTCGGCATGTTGTGCGAGCGGGCTATCGAGCGAGGCTGTGATGGCGATAAGCCTGCAGCCTCGGCCCTTGAGGTGATCCACCAGGCGAATGATTTCTTCCGTCGAGCCGCTGTGCGACAGGGCCACCACCACGTCGCCCCGCTGAAGCCGGCCAAGGTCGCCATGCAACGCCTCAACCGGATGCAGGAAGATGCTCTGCGTGCCCGTGGAGGCCAGCGTGCCGGATATCTTTTGCGCGATGATGCCGGCCTTGCCGATCCCCGTCAGGACAACCTTGCCGTGGCACTGGAAGATCGACCTGGCTGCAGATTCAAAGCTTTCGCCGATCTGCCCAGCCAGCGCGGCAATGGCCCGGCCTTCGGTTTCCAGCGTCCGCCGGGCCAGCTCCAGCTCTGCCGAATTGTTCATGTTGCGGCTCAGTTGTATCCTCTATTGTTTGTTCCCGTGGAAGATAAGTGGTATTTTTTATGAGCGGCTTCTTGACGCTGCTGCATTATGCTTGTCGGCTGCTGCGGGGTCAAGTAAAACGGGGATTACGGATGGCCGTCTCCCTTGAAGGCAGGTTCCGCGCAGCAGACAGACGAAACTCCTGCTCTCAAGCTATACTGAAGTTTTGCGCTTGGACGGTTCGATTTATATGGATGTGGTAACTCGCGGCAACCGAGGATTCTATGAGCGATCATAACAATAAGCGGCAGGCAGATGGCGGCAGCTACATCGGCTTCAGCGGGGCACAGATGCTCCACGAAATGCTGCTGAATGAAGGCGTCGAAGTGTTGTTCGGTTTTCCAGGCGGGGCTGTGCTGCCGATCTTCGACGTTCTCCACAGCTCGCCGATCAAGTTCGTCCTGACCCGCCACGAGCAGGGCGCCGCCCACATGGCCGACGGCTATGCCCGCAGCAGCGGCAAGGTCGGTGTAGTGCTGGCAACCAGCGGCCCCGGCGCAACAAACCTCGTGACGGGCCTGGCTACCGCGTATATGGACTCAGTGCCTGTAGTGGCCATCAGCGGGCAAGTCCGCAGCACGCTCATCGGCAATGACGCCTTCCAGGAAGCCGACATGACGGGCATCACCCGCCCGGTGACCAAGCACAATTTCCTCATCAAGAACATCGACGACATCGGACGAACCCTTCGAGAAGCCTTCCATATCGCCCGCACAGGCAGGCCTGGGCCGGTGCTGGTTGACGTGGCTGTTGATGCCACGGCTGCCAAGCTCTCCCACGAGCCTGACCTCGAGATGAACCTGCCGGGCTACAAACCCCGAGTAATTGGCCATATACGCCAGATCAAGATGGCTGCCGAAGCCATCAATGCCGCTCAGAGACCTGTGCTGTACGTCGGCGGCGGCGTAATTCTCAGCGGCGCCTGTGAGGAGCTTGCAGCTCTGGCCTGCAAGGGCAACATACCGGTGACGACAACGCTGCTTGGGCTGGGCAGCTTCGATGAGACCAGCCCTCTGGCGATGCAGATGCTGGGCATGCACGGTGCCGCGACGGCCAATTATGCGGTCCAGGAGTGCGATTGCCTGATCGCCGTCGGCGCTCGCTTCGATGACCGCGTAACGGGCACGGTATCGACGTTTGCCCCGCGGGCCGAGATCGTCCACATCGACATCGATCCGTCTTCGATCTCCAAGAACGTACAGGTGGACATCCCGGTTGTCGGCGACGCCAAAGACATCCTCCAGAGGATGATCGAGCACATTGTCCCTGCTGACCGTGCTGCCTGGCTGGAGAAGATCGCCGGCTGGAAGAAACGCTATCCGTTCAAGTACGAGACCGACGGCTTCATCAAGCCGCAGGAGGCGATCGATACTCTGGGGCGATTAACAAGTCACGACGCCATTATTGCCACGGGCGTCGGCCAGCACCAGATGTGGACGGCGCAGTTCTATGGCTGGCGCCGGCCCAGACAGATCATCACCTCAGGCGGGCTGGGCACGATGGGATTTGGCTGCCCTGCCGCCATCGGCGCGCAGTTCGCCAATCCGGGCAAGACGGTCATCGACATCGACGGCGACGGCAGCTTCTGCATGACCATGGTCGAGGTCATCACGGCGGCCCAGTACGGCCAGCCGGTCAAGTTCGTCGTGCTCAATAACGGCTATCTGGGCATGGTGCGGCAGTGGCAGGAACTCTTCTATGGCCGGCGATACAGCGGCGTGGATCATCCCTGCCCGGACCTTGCCACAATCGCTACCGGCTTCGGCGCACGCGGCATGAGCGTCAGCGACCGCGGCAGCCTGGCTGATGCAATGAACGAAATGCTTAAGCATGAAGGGCCTGTCGTGCTGGACGTCAAGGTCGAGCCGGAGGAAAATGTTTATCCGATGGTTGCCGTCGGCAAGAGCCTGCACGAGATGACCCTCGGAAAACTGGCGTAGGAGATTCAGATGAGACACGTAATCAGCGCACTGGTTCAGAATCAGCCGGGCGTCCTGGCCCATGTGGCCGGCATGTTCGCCGCACGCGGCTTCAATATCGATTCTCTTGTGGTCGGCCGCACCGAAGAACCGACTACCAGCAGGATGACCATTGTCGTCACAGCCGACGACCGCGTGCTGGAGCAGGTGCGAAAGCAACTGGCCAAGATCGTAACCGTGGTGAAGGTTCGGGACTTTGAGGATATCAGCTACGTCGAGCGCGACCTGATGCTCATCCGCGTGCTCGTGCCGCCCGACAAGCGCAGCGAGGTGATCGAGCTGGCGCAACTGTTCCGCGGCAAGGTAGTCGATGTCGCCCATGGCAGCATGATGATCGAAATGTCCGGCGCAGAGGACAAGCTCGAAGCCTTTATTGACCTGGTCCGGCCATACGGCATCCGCGAGATGGCCCGCACGGGAGTAATCGCGATGGCCCGCGGCAACCAGGCGGAAAAGAAGGCGGCGGCGGAAGAAGAAGCCTGAGACTTAACAGCGTTAACTGGTTAACTGGTGGATCGGTTAACTGGTGGCTGACGCCCTGCGACGAGCCTTTCGCAATCATGGAAAGGGCTCCAACGTGGCGACAGCACCAATTAACCAGTTAACCAATCCACCAGTTAACCCGTTCCGGAGTTACAATGTTCCGTCTTACGCTCATGATGTTGATTGTGCCGGCCGCCTTCATGGCCGGCTGTGCCGTGCCCCCTACGCCGCAGACCCCGCATGGCCACTCGTTCATGAAGGAGCCGGTTAGCGGGCGCAATTATTACCTCTACGTCTCCAGCCAGTATCAGCGCGGCAAGCCCAGCCCGCTGATAATCACCTGCCACGGCACGTGGCCCTACGACGTAGCCGAGCATCACATCCGCGAGTGGAAGTATTACGCCGAGATCAACAATTGCATAGTGGTAGCGCCGGACCTGGTAGCCACTAACGGCATCACTGGGGATGGGCCAACCTCAGGCATGCTTGCCAATGAGCGGTTCATCATGAACATCATCAGCACGCTGGGCTACCAGTACAACCTGGACATGGCCAACGTGATGATTACAGGCTTTTCCGGCGGAGGCTTCCCTACCTATTGGGTGGGCCTGCGGCATCCCGACATCTTCAGCGTGGTGGTCGCCCGCAACTGCAACTTCAGCGAGTCGAATCTCAGCGGCTGGTATCCGCCGGAGGCCACCAACATTCCGATCTATGTCTACTACGGCCAGAACGATCCTGGCGCTATTAAGGCTCAATCGCTAAATGCCATCTCATATTTGCAGAGCCGCGGCTTCAGCGTCACGCACCTGATGATCCCCAATGCCGGCCATGAGCGAAAACCCCAGATCGCAATGGATTTCTTCCGCCAGCACTGGCGGCCTGCCCGGCCATCCCTGCCGACTGATACAGCTATGCGATGACCGGCGACTTCGCAATGCCGTCTTGTGGTGCAGGCGTCTCGCCTGCACAGTCTTGGCATTAACAGGAACTGCCGGCGAGGTCGCCTGGCCAGAATTGCCCCTCTAACCAAGGCCCTTCGTTTTCACGTCTATTTCCGCCCCAATTTAGCGAGGAATGGTATAATGCAGTAGTCTGCTCGCAGTTCTGCTATTGGCTGTCAAAGTTGAGGATGTTCACATGAGTCCGTACCGCTCGCCAGTTTCGCATCGCGCCGCCTGTGCCGGCCGTTTCACGCTTGAGATGCTCGAAGGCCGCATGCTTATGAGCAGCACTGCGGTAAGCTTCGATCTTGGGCCGGACGTTGTCATCGATGAAGACTCCGGCAGCCAGGTTCTGCCGCAATGGGCCAGCTACAACCTCGCCCAGCCGCAGAGCATTATTATCGGTCCGAAGGTCTACGCCTCCGGCCTCGACCAGCCGCAATTGACGGGCCTGCTAACCGACAATGGCGTCATCATCACCGATTCGGCCGGCGATCCCATCCCATTCGACCCGTACATCGATACGGGCGCGTCGCGCTTCGTCATCAGCTATATAACCTCGCAGGGCTACACGCCGACGGACATCTTCCGCGATACGACTCTTGTCGAGTGCTTGGGTCGTGGCAGCGTTC
>CAYQJH010000165.1:0-7837 GCA_964417755.1 uncultured Planctomycetaceae bacterium | reverse complement strand
TGCTGGGCATGGACATCGGCACCAAGACGCTTATGCTCTTTGGCGACGAGATCGCCAAGGCCACGACGATCGTGGGGAACGGCCCGATGGGTGTCTTCGACCGGCCGGATTATGCCAAGGGCACACGAGCCATCGCCGAGGCGGTGGCAGCGGCTACCGGCAAGGGCGCGGTGAGCGTTATTGGCGGCGGGGACTCAGCGGCAGCCGTCGAGGAAATGGGCCTGGACAGCAAGATGACGCACATCTCCACCGGCGGCGGCGCCAGCCTGGAATACCTGGAAGGCAAGGCTATGCCGCCGATAGAAGTGCTGGACCAGAAGCAATAACGGCGGAACAAGGAAGCCCCCGGCGGAAGCCGGGGGATGTGACCCATAGGGCCGTCGGGCGGATTCCCGGATACCGGATACCGGATACCGGATACCGTAGCGACGCTTCGCGATGGATGGCATGGCGGGCGCTGTTTCTCGCCATGCTCCGCTACTAGCAACGAACCGCAGAATGTCGAGCAATAGAACCGCAGAATACCGAAGTAACGGCCGCAACGACGATGACCGTTTGTTCGACTTCGATATTCCGCGGTTTGTTCGCTAAATCCCGACGGACCCGCCTGCAAGGGCGGCAGTCTGCAACCATGTTATCACGGCGCGCTGGCTGACGATGTGGGCTTGGTTGCGGCAGCCGTCGTCTTCGGCTCTGCCGCGATGCCCTCGAACGTTGCCCAATGTCGCGGCCGCTTTAGCAGGACGTAATGATCCACGTCCGATTCATCCACCGGAAGCTGTGTGTTGAAGTGCTGATCAAATGGCTTGTCCTGGCCGGGCGACTTGACTTCGCGTGACCACATACAGTTGTTGGGCAGATCTTTGGGCAGGACGAGGCGGCCCTGCTTATCGATTGCCCCAACAGCGAATTCAACATCAGGGTCGTTCTGGTAAGTCATGCGAATCAGTACGCTGCCCTGTTGGAACAAGCCTTTTCGCACGAATCCTCTCGCTTCGTTGAGTGTGCAAGTAACCTGGCTGACGCTGATGGTCTCGCTGAGCTTGAGAGTCTGATCCGCCTCCCACGGGCCATCGCCGATGCCGATCTCTAATGATTCTCGAATCTTGTTGGATGAGTAGCTGCCCATGCTCTTCCACTGCACCTTGTCGTTGTCGCGGCTTTCGAGCCTGATGCACAAATTGCGTCCGGCCATGCCGCCGACCATTTGAGGATCGCATGGAATCGCATTGCCGTCTCCATCCCACATCTGGAAGGGATGCCGCGACGGATTCCACACGCCGGCAACGCGAACCTGCGTTCCACCCGCCAGTGTGCGAACCCAATTCGGATTGACCTCGCCTTTGCGAGCGGCAGCCATGTTGTTCCATGCAAGGCCTTCCTGGGCCAATGGCAAAGTGCCATCATAGCCCTTTCCGATCCACAAGGCGGCGTTGGCACGTTGGGCCTCGAAATAGGGAGCCAAATTGGAAGGAACTGCCACGGTTTGCAGGATTACGAGGTGGTGCGGATGGTCTTCGCCGTGACGGCCATAATCCAGCGCAAGCACCAGTATCTGTCCAGGTTGGCATTGCGTCTTCAGCTTGATCTTGCCCTCAGACTCCCCCGATGGCTTCTCCCGGGTCCAGGATATGCCCCACCTGGCCAGTTGGCTATCAATGCTCAGCCAGGTATCGTCTTTGTCAATCCAGAAGCCCATCTTTGCCATCATTGTGAACTGGCAGACGGCAACTACCTGGGCTGTGTTGCCCTGACCTTTGCTCTTGCGGAGAAATGGATCACAGTGTGGACTAAGCATTTCCCGTGATTCCGTGCGACTCCAGGAGATGAATGGTGATACGGTTGTCATTTCACCAGAGCGTCCTTCACGGTCCGGTACAACTGGGGCAAGCGCACTATGTAGTGTGCTTGCCCTGCAAAGAAAGGCGGCGAAATTCCTGCCTTCGATCTTCACCGGTGCGGCCTGGGCGAGAATCGCCTCCATCATTTCTGGTGTAACGATGGCTGAGTATTGAGCAAGCAGCAGCGTCTTGCCGGCCATCGAAGCGGGCTGGCTCGTGGGCTGGGAGAGCCTGCGCAGGGCCTCGGCTGCCGCCGGCGCACCGCTTGTGCTGCCTTTGGAGATCTGCGTCAGCAGATCGCGCGAGGCTGGCGTGTTGATCATCTCCAATGCGCGGACGAGCTTGGGCATGCGGCGGGTCTCTGGGCTGCCTTGTGGCGAGAGTTGCTTGAGCAGATCATCCAGGCGCGAGGCGACCTCGGCAGAGGGCTTATCCTTCAATGCCTGGCGAAGCATGCCCTCGATGGAATCGCCCATGCTGGCCAGCTCTTCCTTGGCGGCTTCGCGGGTTGAGTAGTCATCGCTGTCCATGTCGCGAATGAGCTTGGCGACGTGGACGGCATCAACTTGAGAGACATTCAGCCTTTTCGCGATAAGTTCCGTCGCCTGCTGCGGCACAGCCGCCAGCGTCCAGGCTGCCTGGTACGCCTTCAGCGGCTCGATGGCGGAGAGATCATCCCAGGCTGAATTGAGGGCGGCTTCATCTATCGCCGCCTCAGCCGGCGCCGGCTGCGTGGTGGAAGTGGGTTGGGTCGGCGCTTGCGTCCGCGCAAACCATGGCGGCGCGGATGCGGCCGGCGGCACGATAGTCATCAACATCACAATGCTGGTCAATAGAAGACTGCTCTTGCGGCGCGACTGTGGCTGCTCGAACATGGTTGCCCCTTTATTGTTGGCGTAGACGCGGACAGAAGATCAATTGACATATTCCTGCCTTGGCGAGGTGGAATCAATTAAAAAGCGAGTTGCACATTCAACGTGGCCGTCGTTCGACAGGCTCACGGCTACGTGCAAAATCTTGTGAGACGATTCATTAGGGTGCCGTGGTTTGCGGAGCGAAGCGGAGCAACCACGCCCTCGAACAAGCCTAGTTGCTTCGTCGCTTCAGGACTTGGCAAACCACGGCACCCATGATTGGCCTGTTACACAGCACCTACCCATTTCCGCCGTCAAAGCTGGATGACGGTCTTTCGCCTGGAATGAATCAGCTTGCCGACGAAGCGGCCCAGCACGTTGCCGCTTTTGCCGGCCAGGGCGGGGAATTTGCCTGCCAGGGCGTCGATGGTGGTTGCCTTCATCGAGGGCATGTCCAGCACGCTGCGAGAGGCCCAGTAGTTCTCTTCGCCCCGGCCGCTGATCCAGCCGTTCTCGCTGCACAGTTCCGCCGCCCGCGTTCCGGGCGTGGGGTAGAACACGCTGGCCTGCACGTCGTCCACCTCGCAGCGTTTTAGCAGGTTGATAGTTTCCTCGACGGTTATGGCTGACTCGTACGGGCTGCCCACGAACACCTCGGCGGTCACGTGCAGGCGAGCGCGCCGCAACGTGTGGACGGCTGAGACGATTTGCTCATCGCCCGCGTGGAGCGAGAAGATTTCTTCGCGGATGAATCGGCTGCCGGAGGCGATGGCTGTGCTGACCCACCGGCAATTGCTCGCCGCCAGCAAGTCGGCGACCTCCGGCGTAACGAAGTTGATCGGAACATGGCAGCGGTAGGGCAGGGCGCAGCGACGGCTGTAGCCGGCGGCCAGTTCCGCGAGCCAATCGCGGTCGGCGGCGAAGCAATGGTCGTAAAAGTGGACCGATGTTGCGGCGGCGTAGTGCCCGGCCAGGCCGTGAAGTTCGCCCAGGACGTTATCGACGCTTCGCCGGCGGACGAACTGGCCTCGCCCGCCATAGAGGTCCATATACCAGTCATTCACGCAGAACGAGCACCATTGCGGGCAGGCGCGGGCGGCCTTGATGCCGATCTCGCCGGTCTGCCGAGCGATGCGGCTGAAGTTGAAGAGTTCGCGATCCGACAGCGGCAGGCTGTCAAGGTCCTCCACAAGCGGAGCGACGTCATTTCGCTGCAAGCCGGCGGAAGTGTGTGCCCAAACCCCGGGCAGGTTCGCCACATCGCCTTTGTCTCGAATGGCCTTTATGAGCTCCACGCCGCTACGGTCGTACTCGCCCAGCAGCAGGGCAGTAACGCCCGGAATGCTGATGGCCTGCGTGGGCCGGCACGTTGCGTACTGGCCGCAGACAACGACGGGCAGCCGGCCGGTCTTGGCGATTTCGCCGATGGTGCGGTGGGCGGCTGTGACGCTGTATGGATTGATGTCGATCAGCACACACGATGGCGAGTGCGTGGCCAACGCCTCTCGCAGCAGGTCGGGGCGATAGCCCGGCATGGCCGACAGGCTGCAAGAGATTCCCTCAGCCGCCAGTTGCGCCGCCAGCACGCCGAGATTGTGCGAGAAGCAAGGCATTGCCTCGCCGGCGGGCGCGGGGGCGACAAACTGGAGGATCAGCAATTGCATGAGCGGAACTCCACACTCATCGGGAACACAGATGGTAACCGGCGGATGCCGACCCGCAAAGCGAAATGTAAAAGCCGTCAACTTAACTATCGCTCTGGCCGATAAATAATGTAATTCGGATCGTTCCGTTGGCTAGGCGGAACCTTCACGAGGCATCGCTCATCGCGAAATGGCAAGAGACTCTTTTGCAGGACGGGTTAGAGGAAAAGCCGGCCTGCATCTGGCGTTTCGCTGTGCGGCAGTTGCCTGTTCCGAAAATACCAGAGATTCTTGGACTTTCTGAATGAAACCGCCGCCTAAGTCGCCGCTGCGATATGCCGCCATCGGTACGGAATTTACGGTGACGGTTGCATTGCTTGCAGCAGGCGGGCTCTGGTTGGATCGCCGCCTTGATACGACACCGGGCTTTACATTGGCTGGACTGGTGATAGGCTTTACGACTGCACTCATTCGCCTGATCCGCCAGGCGCGGGCAGCACAACGCGAACAGGAAGAAAAAGACGGCCACGGACAGCATTGAAATACAATCAACAATGATAGAGATCATTCATACAGACACAGCACCACTTGCCCACAAGGCAATCCGTTCGGGCCTGAGGTGGACGGTCATCAGCGAAGGCGCGGTGGCGGCTGTAGGCTTGTACCCGACGTATCTTCTGGCGGGCTTTCGGGGCCTGCTGGCTGAAGCGGTAGCCAGTGCGATTGTCACCATTGTGGCGATGGGCGCCCTGACGCTGATGGTGCATCAGGCGCGGTTCGGCGCAGCCAGTCTTATCTGGACGTACAAGACCGCTGCGATGGGCAAGATGCTCCTGAGCGTCGTGCTGGCGCTGGGGGCGAAGTTTGCGTTTAATCTACCGTCCCGGCCGTTGCTGCTGTGGATAGTGATCTTCTACCTGGCGGTGCTGGTGGGCCAGAGCATCTGGCTGAGCCGGACGCTCAGAGGCCTGGGCGGAAAGAGCTTCACGCGCCAAACTTCAGGATTCACGAACGAAATTGGAAGTAATTGATGCTGCTTGCCGTGGCAAAAGATATCAATGTCGTAGAGAAGATTACCGACCATCCCTGGCCGGGCTTCCAACTCGACGTGCTGGGCCGGAAGGTTACACTGATGTCCAGCGGCCTGGCGGCCATGATCTTGGTGGCCCTTGTGCTGCTGGTGGTGATCCTGCCTTTGGCGAGGCGGTACCGCATGGTGCCCTCGGGCGGACGGAACGTGCTGGAGATCATGTTCTTCTTTGTGCGGGACATGATCGGCCGGCCGGCACTGCACGAGAAGGTTTATCCCTGGATGCCTTTCCTGCTGACATTGTTCTGCTTCGTACTGGGCATGAACCTCATCGGCCTGGTGCCGCTGGAGTCGCTGACCGCGGCCATAGGCTCGCTGATCGGCCTGCATCATTACGCAATTGGCGGCACGCCGACGTCGATCCTGGCGGTGACCGGTGGACTTGCATTCATGTCGCTGATACTGATTGTTGCCAGCAGCCTGCGGAGCGTGGCCATCCGCTTCCATCATAAGAAGCACTGGCCGATGATTCTGTGCGCCGTGCTGTCGCCGATTCTCTGGCTGGCGACGTTAAGCCCGCCGATCCCCGGAGCAGCGGGCGTGATCCTCAAGCTGCCCATGACGTTCGTGGAGTTCGTAGGCATGCTGGCCAGGGTGGCGGCGCTGATGATTCGTCTCTTTGCCAACATGGTTGCCGGGCACACGCTGCTGGCGGTTTTCCTGATGCTGATATTTAAAGCTGTGGTGGCATGGGCGCAGGAGGGCGGCTTTCCGCACTGGGTGTACGTCGGCCCGCTGTGCGTCGTGGCCAGCGTGGCCATCAGCGTATTGGAACTTTTGATTGCCGGAATCCAGGCGTATGTGTTTACGTTCCTGACGGCGATCTTCATAGGCCTGGCCGTCGAGGAACACCATTGACGACAACGGCGTAACGGCAATGGCGTACCGGTTGAAGAACTCGGCATGATAGGCAAACAACTAGCAAACTGACCGATCAACCAATTAACCAATCAACCAATCAACCAGTTAACCGTCTTCAGGAGAGACAGTATGAATAAGGCATGTGCGGTACTTGCAGCGGTAGTGGTCGTGGGCGTTCTGGTTTCGCCGGCTTGGGCGCAAGAGCAAGGCGGAACGGAGCAGATGAAAGTCGCAGCCGATCTTAAGCTCTTGACGCCGGGCCAGGGCCTGGCGATTCTCGGCGCTGCCATTGGCGCAGGCCTGGCCGTAGTCGGCGGCGCGCTGGGCATTGGTCGCATCGGCGGCAGCATGCTGGAGTCGGTCGCCCGTCAGCCCGAGGCAGCCGGCGCGCTGTTTACCCCGATGATTATCACCGCGGCGCTGATCGAAGGCGTGGCGCTGTTCGCCATCGTGGTGGCGCTGCTGGGCCTTCTGGGCGCAAGCAAGTAGCACGCTGTTGTATATTACGAGGACGGCGGCGCAGGTTGGCGCTGAAGATGGCGCCTGCTTTCGACCGGCCGTAGGAGCGCAAGCATGCGCGAATGCATCATCATGAACAAGCTCAGGTGGCTGATTCTTGCCGGCCTGGTGCTGTCGCTTCCCTCTGCGGCACTGGCTGGCGAGGAAGGCGGCTCGAATGCCTTCTACTTCGGAGATGTCGGCCAGGCAGTGGTCACTCTTACCATTTTCCTGCTTTTGTTCTTCGTGCTGGGCAAGTATGCGTGGAAGCCACTGACTGCCCAGCTGGAAAAGCGGGAGAAGTCGATCCAGGAGACCATCGAGCAGGCGCAGAAGCGGCAGAAGGATGCCGAGGCCTTGCTGGCCGAGTACCGCACCCGGCTGGACATGGCCCAGGCTGAGGTGGCTGAACTGCTGGCCAGTGGCAGGGCAGAGGCGGCCTCTGCCCGCGAGACGGTTCTTGCGGCGGCCCAGCAGGAAGCCCATCGTGTCGGCCAGCAGGCTCGCGAGGAGATCGAACGCGCCAAGCGTGATGCCCTGAACGAGATGTACGATGCCACCGCAAGCCTGGCAGCTGACGTCGCCGGCAAGCTCATTCGTAAGAACCTTACGAGCGATGACCAGAAGCGCCTTCTGCAAGACTCGCTGCAGGAAGTGCGGAAGATAGGCCTCAGCTAATATGCCCCGCGTTACGCCCAAGCCCGCGACAGTAATGGACCCGACGGCATTGACTCTCGCCGGCGCATACGCCGATGCAGCCGCCGGGCTATGCGCGGACCTGGAGCAGTGCCGTAGCATGGCGAGCGAACTGGACAGCATTGCCGAAGTGCTGGCCCAGGAGGAGCAATTTGCGACTCTGCTCGCGGGGCCGCTGCTTTCGATCAACGACAAGCTGGACTTGATTAGCCGCGTGTTTGGCGGACGCATCAGCCAGAATTCCGAGGCACTGCTGGCCACCATGGCCAGGCACGAGCGGCTGGACCTGATTCGCCCTCTTGCCGTCAAGTTTCGCCAGGTGCTTGACGCCAGGGAAGGCCGCTTGGATGTCTC
>CAYQJH010000164.1:0-7850 GCA_964417755.1 uncultured Planctomycetaceae bacterium | reverse complement strand
TCGAGGCTTTCGCAGAGCTTGATCTGGAGATGATTGGCGTTGGCCCGTATCTGCCCCATCCGCAGACGCCCCTTGGCGAGCAGGCAGTCACGGCCCGGGCGGCTGAGGAAGGCGCAGCAATTATTGGCGGGGCAACGGCTGAGGGTGCGGACGATCAGCCGACCAATGACGAACTGATGACCTATAAGATGATCGCACTGGCCAGGCTAGCCTGTCCGCAGGCCAACATCCCCAGCACGACGGCATTGGCGACGCTGAATCGCACGTTTGGGCGCGAGCTTGGGCTGATGCGCGGCGCAAATATCGTGATGCCGAACCTTACGCCCGTGCAGTATCGAGCCCTGTACGAGATATATCCAGCCAAGGCATGCATATATGAGTCAGCCGGCGATTGCCATGACTGCCTCGCTCGGCGTATCCTGTCGCTGGGTCGGGAAATCGGCCAAGGCCGAGGCGACTCGCCGAGGAAGATCGGGAAGCCCCCGCCGGAAGGCGGGGGACCCCCCTGCTCGCACGGGGCTTTCTGACAATGCCGACGCCGCAGGGTGAATAGGACTGCATTGGTTGTTCCGGGTCGGCCGCGGAATTGTTTGCGAATTGCGAGTTGCGAATTTTCTTCAAACTGAACCGGTTGGCTGGATCGTAAAATGGTCGTCTGTTTATTGGCCGTTCCTGAAGTCTGAAGTCTGAAGCCTGAAGCCTGGAGCCTCAGGCTGCATCATTGTTTCGTGCGTTTCGTGTCCCTCGACTTTACTCGGGACCCTGAGCTTGTCGAAGGGTAATTCGTGGACGTATTGCTGTCTGAAAGAAGAGAAGAAATGTGTGCCTTACCTGCTATGACATTAAGCCAAAGCGGCGTCGATTTTATCGATGACGCCTATCTTACCAGCCTGCTGAGGCCCTGCAACGATGCCGCTAGAATCCGCGAGATCATCGCCAAGAGCCTTTCCAAGCAGGCCCTCAGTGTCGAGGAAACAGCCGCCCTGCTGATGACGGATGAACCTGCCCTGGTGCAGGAAATATTCTCGGCCGCACGCGAGCTGAAGCGCAAGGTCTATGGCAATCGCATCGTGCTCTTTGCGCCCCTGTACATCGGCAGTCAGTGCGTGAACGATTGCCAGTATTGCGGCTTTCGGCGCAGCAACAAGCAGGCTCTTCGCCGCACTTTGACCGACGCGGAAATCGTCAAGCAGATCGAGGCGATGGTTTCCCGCGGCCATAAGCGGACGATCCTGGTCTTCGGCGAGCATCCCAGGTATGACGCGAGGTACATCGCCGATTGTGTGCGGCTGGTTTACACCGTCAAGGCCGGTCACGGCGAGATGCGCCGCGTGAACGTCAACGCCTCGCCGCAGGACCATGAAGGCTTTGCCACGATTAAGGCCGCCCAGATTGGCACGTACCAGATTTTTCAGGAGACGTATCACCACGCCACGTACGCATCGCTGCATCCATCTCATACGCGCAAGGGCGATTATCTCTACCGCCTGGACGCCCTCAGCCGGGCGATGGAAAGCGGCATCGACGACGTGGGCATCGGCGCCCTGTTTGGCCTGCACGACTGGCGGTTCGAGGCCTTGGGCCTGGTGGCCCACGCGCTGCACCTGCAGAAGACGTATGGCTGTGGGCCTCACACGATCAGCTTCCCGCGGATGCGCCCGGCAAGCGGGCTGGAGTGGGACGCTGCCCATAGCGTAAGCGATGCCGACTTCAAGCGCGTCATCGCCATTCTGCGTTTGGCGGTGCCCTATACTGGGCTGATCTGCACCGCGCGAGAAAGCGCCGCCTTCCGCCGAGAGGTGATGGCCTTCGGCGTCAGCCAGATCGACGCGGGCAGCCGGATTGAGCTGGGCGGCTACACCGAGGCCGGCGACGCCCAGCAGATGGAACGAGAGCAATTCCAGCTTGGCGACATTCGTCCGCTTGACGAGGTTGTTCGCGAGCTGCTGGCCAGCGGGCACATCCCCAGCTGGTGCACCGCGTGCTACCGCGTCGGCCGGACGGGCGAGCACTTCATGGAGTTTGCGATTCCAGGCTTCATAAAGAAGTTCTGCACGCCCAACGCGCTGTCGACGCTGATGGAATACTTGGTAGACTACGCCTCGGCTGAAACTCGCCAAGCCGGCATGAAGCTTTTAGAAGAGGAACTGGCCAAGATCGAGGACGGCCCGCAGAAACAGGAACTGATCAGCAGGCTGGAAAGGATAAGGAAGACGCAGGACCGAGACCTGTATTTCTGAGAGAGTTGATTGGTTGACTGGTTGATTGGTTAACTCGTGCTGTCCCCATCTGGCCGTTGCATCAGTGCATAAAATGGAGTACTTGTTGACTTGGAATTGTCGGCATCTTGCAAATATCAACAAGATACGACACTTGCAGGCCATAAATCGTCGGTTGGGCCTGATGAGCCCGATTTTGCTGACTCCGGAAATGCTGATCCTTGGAGCAGAGAAATGAAGACTCCTGAACGAGACGAGGGTGTGGTGGCGGATGTTCGTGCAGCCCGTCGCGAAATCGCCAGAGAATGCGGGTATGACCTCCACCGTCTGTTTCTGCAACTCCGCGAGCGAGAGAAAGTAAGCACGTCGAGGAAGATTCGATCTGCCCGCAAACCGGCGCGCAAGAGTTAAACAACGCGACCTTCTGGAAGCAAAGATGAAGGTCGCCCTCATACCATGGATTATCGGACAGAACACGACCTTCTTGGGGCGCGCAGCGTGCCGGCCGATGCGCTCTATGGCATCTATACTCAGCGCGCTATCGAGAATTTTCCTCTTACTGGCCGGCGAGTCAACGCGGCGCTGATTCACGCCTATGGCGCGGTTAAACTTGCTTGTGCCAGGACTAATCATGAACTGGGCCGGTGGTCGGCGTTGCCGAATTCCGGAATGTCGACAAACGCGTCAACGCCGGAGAATCCGCAATCCGCAATTCACAATTCGCAATGCCTCTTCCCCGCCATCTGCCAGGCCTGCAGCGAGATGATGGAAGGCCTGCTCGACTCGCACATCGTCGTCGATGCCCTCCAGGGCGGGGCCGGCACCAGCACCAACATGAATGTGAACGAGGTGCTGGCCAATCGATCACTGGAACTTGTGGGCTGCGTCAAAGGCGACTACGCGACCATCGACCCTCTGGACGACATCAACCTGCACCAGTCCACCAACGACACCTACCCCACCGCCTTGAAAGTGGCAGCCATCGGCCTGCTCCGCAAGCTCGAGCGCGAAGTCGTCGCCCTGCTTGAGGAATTTCAGCGAAAGGAGAAGGCCTTCGCCCACATCGTTAAGATCGGCCGGACGCAGTTCCAGGACGCCGTGCTGACGACGCTCGGGCGGGAGATGGCTGCCTATGCGGAGGCCTTCGCACGTGATCGCTGGCGAATCTACAAATGCGAGGAACGCCTGCGCGTGGTGAACCTGGGCGGCACAGCCATCGGCACCGGCCTGGGCGCGCCGCGACAGTTCATCTTCCGGGCCATCGAGCACCTGCGGGACATTACCGGCCTGGGACTTGCACGAGCGGAAAATCTCGTCGAGGCAACTCAGAACAATGATGTATTTGTCGAGGTCAGCGGCATTCTCAAGGCCCTGGCCAGCAATCTCCTGAAGGTCAGCGGCGACCTGCGTCTGCTGTCAAGCGGGCCCGACGGCGGCATCGGCGAGATTCGCCTGCCAGACCGCCAGGCCGGCTCGTCCATCATGCCAGGCAAGGTCAATCCTGTTATTCCGGAGGCTGTCAGCCAGGCTGCCATGATGGTGATGGCTAACGACCAGGCTATCGCACAAGCGGTCTCGATGGGCAGCCTGGAGCTCAATGCCTTCATGCCGCTGATCGCCGATCGCCTCCTGGAGAGCCTCGACCTGCTGACCAACGCCTGCTCCATTTTCCGCCGCCTGTGCGTCGAAGGCATACAGGCCAATGAAGTCCGCTGCCGCAGTCACGTCGAATCTTCCACCGCCGTCATCACCGCGCTTGTTGAAGTGCTAGGATACGAGAAGGCGACGGACATTGCCCGGCGCGTTCGCGAGAGCGGCCAAAGCGTCAAAGCAGTCATTCTTGCTGAATGCCTGATGGACAGCCAGCAGTTCGACCGCCTGACCAGCAGCGAAAATGTCACGCGTCTGGGCTCGCCGCAGCAGGCGGGACAAACACGTCATACGGAGCATTGATGGGTTTTGGCGGAGCAATCTACCGGGTACGGTGGCTCATCGTCGCAACCTACGTGGCGGCGGCGGCCGGCCTGGCGATATGGGTGCCTGCGCTGGATAAGACCGTCAATGAGCCCGAGAGTTTTCTGCCCGCCAGCAGTCCATACTCGCAGGCCATCGATGCAGTGCGACGGCATTTCCCAGCCGACACCGGGCTTGGCGATGCGGTCATCATCTTTGAGCGCCAGGCGGCGCCGCTGACGAGCGAAGATCGCAAGGCCGTCGTGGCTGCTTCCTCCGCCATCCGCCAGGCCCTCGAACAGACCAGCGACGGGCAGCAGCCGGCGATAAAGATTCTTTCACCCAAGGACACTAAACAGCCGGCGATCCCCCTGCCAAACGTCCAGCAACCGCCGAATCCGCTGGTCAGCCCGGACAGCCGGGCGTGCATGATCGTCGCTTCGCTTCCGTACGATTTTCTCAGCAACAAGTCCGCCGCCGTGGTTCAAAAGATCAGGGAGGTGCTCTCGCAGCAGAAACTGCCCGCGGGCCTGTCCGTGGCCGTCACCGGCGCTAGCGGCTTTGGCCACGATTACGGCCAGGCCGCCCTGACCAGCCATGAGAAGACCCTCCGCGTGACGCTGCTGGCAGTCATCATCATCCTGGTCATCGTCTACCGCTCGCCCATTGCGCCGATCGTCCCGCTGCTGTCGATTTCGCTGGCAGGCGTCATCACGCTCAAGCTGCTGGCACTGCTGCTGCCGCTGGGCCTGCACGTCGGGACGGCCGAGCAAATATTCGTCTTCGTCCTGCTCTACGGCGCCGGCACCGACTACTCGCTGCTGTTCATCAGCCGCTACCGCGAAAAGATCGACGGCGGCGGAAATTCTGCCTCCGCCGCGATCACCGGCCTCAATGCCACCATGCCGCCTATCCTGGCATCGGCAGGCACCAACACGCTGGGCCTGCTCATGCTCGTCTTCGCCCAGTTCGCCATTTTCCGCACAACCGGCCCTGCTGTGGCCATCGCGCTGTTGATGGCCCTGGCGGCTGCTGTAACACTGACGCCGGCTCTGGTAGGCATCATCGGCCCGAGAATGTTCTGGCCGTCAAGAAGGCGCAGGCCCACAGCGGCTGACTTCTCCGCAGCCATTTCCGCCGCCGCCTCCGATGGCGGAAATCGCTCCCCTGATGGCCCATGGCTATGGCGAAAGATCGCCGGCGCAGTTGTTACTCGCCCGATGCTGGTGCTGCTGGTCACGGTCGCGGTGCTGGCATACCCGGCCATTGATAGCTTCAAAGTAACCTGGGCGTACGACTCGCTGACGGATATCGCACCAGCCAGCCCCGGCGGCGTTGGCAATGCCGCCGCCGGCGTTGCGATGGTCAAGCGCCACTGGCCAGAGGGCGAAATCAGCCCCGTCTCTTTCCTCATCGAAACGGACAAGCCGCTGACACTTCAGCAGTGGACCGAAATCTCGGATCTTCTGACGACGCGACTTTCCGCCCAGGCGGCGGTGGAGGACGTGCGAAGCCTCTCCCAGCCGCTGGGCAAACGGTTCTCCATTCCCGAAATCCCATTGATCCGCAGCCGCATCCTCCAGGCAGCCGGCGCGAAGTACGTCAGTCAGGATTCACGGGCCGCTCGGCTGGCTGTGGTTCTGGGCTCGGCCCCGCTGACCTTGGACGCAATGGAGCACGTCAAGGCCATCCGCCAGGCCATCGCCGATTCGCTGGATGCCCAAAAACTAGAAGCCACGGTTTACGTCAGCGGCGCAACCGCCGAGATGATCGACACCCGCAGCATCACGCAGAGCGATTTCCGCCGCGTAGCCGCCCTGGCGCTGGCGGTCATCCTGGCCATCATCGTGCTTCTGCTTCGCGACGTCCTGCTTAGCCTGTTCATGGTCGCAAGCACGCTGCTGAGCTACCTGGCGACGTTGGGCGTATGCGGCTGGATCTTCGTCGACATGCTTGGCCTGGCGGGCCTGGACTGGAAGGTCGAGGTCTTCCTGTTTGTCGTCATGGTGGCCGTTGGGCAGGACTACAACATCTTCCTGGCCAGCCGGCTGGCACAGGAAGCCCGCTCAGCCCCGCTGAAGCAGGCAGTGCGAAACGCGACCATCTTCACCGGGCCAGTCATTTCCTCCTGCGGCCTGATCATGGCTGCCACGCTTGGCAGCCTGATGGCAGGCGACCTCGGGCTGCTCAAGCAGCTCGGATTCGCCTTCGCCCTGGGAATGCTAATCGATACATTCATCGTCCGTCCGCTGCTCCTGCCCGCCTTCGCCATGCTGACAAAACGCACAGGCAAGGCCAGCGGAATGATTCATTGATTAGCATTTTGCGGAACCAAGACACTTGCCGCTGGGACGCAGAGAGAAGCCCGTGATAGACAGCCCCATATTGAAGACCCCGATGCAAGCCATCCTCCCGACGCCACGTGCCTTTCCTGATGGGCCGGAATGAAGTGATACGCTTCTTCCGGGTGCATCAGAACGGCACGCATCTTCCCGGCCAAGGCGATTCAGCGATACCGAAAACTGGGGCTGCGAACCGTCCGCATCGGCCGCTGTGCCTGGTATCGCATGGACGACGCCCTGTGGTTCCTGGTCAGCCAGCAGGCCCGCACCAGCCAACCAAACGGGCCAAAATGAGAACCCTGCGCTGAACGCGCGCAGGTCAGTCAACATCGGATTAGCCCGCGCGCGGCCGGTCTGATTTCCGGCTGCCCGCCAAGGTAATGACAACTGACACACTGTTATCCTTCACTATACCCGACACAATCAATTGGCGTAGAGAATGGGATTGTCAGTCAGCAGTTTTGATGGTTGACGAATTGCCGCTGCGCGGTACGATAACTGTTGTTCTGTTCTGCTAAGGGAGCGACAGAGCCACCAAGCATGACCGGACAGGAATAATCTCGTTCGTTTCATCATGTTCTGACCAGTCTGGGGCAAGTTCCGATTAAACTAGGTAGACCCTTATGCGATCGATGCCGCGTGGGGGCAGCCATATGGTTGAACACGTGCGCCAGCCATTCTAAAAAAGGACAGGGATTATGCGAGCGGAAATAGCAATTTGGACGGTGGTAGTGATTGTTTTGACGATCCGAACCTCGGGGGCGCTCGGCGAAGTGCGGTACACCGTTACTCACCTTGGTTCCGCCAATGGGCAATTTAGTGAGGCCCGTAGCATCAATGATCGTGGAGAGGTGGTCGGCCACATCGCCGACCAGGCATTTATTTGGCAAGATGGCACAACCACGTTTCTTGGAGACCTGGGGGGTACTTGGTCCCAAGCAAACGCTATTAATGAGTCTGGCCAAGTGGTAGGGCAAGCCGAGACCGTCGGTCAGGTTGGTATCCAATGTGGCGCCTTTCTTTGGTCCCGCGGAGCAACGGATGGAATTGTTTCCAATCCACAGATGAAGGATATTGGAAAGCTGAGCGGCATTGCCAGCTATGGACGCAGCATCAATGATTCCGAGGTGATAGTCGGAGACTGGAACACCGGCAATCCTCGACCTTTCCTTTGGGATCGGACAAATGGAATGCAGGATATTACTGGTTCGACTGGTGGAGGCTACAGCAATGCGTACGCAGTGAACAATTCCGGACAAGTTGTGGGAGGTGGAGGGCTTGGTGGTGGTTGGATTTGGCAGAACGGAGTGTCAACATCATTGGGCTCTCCAACATC
>CAYQJH010000163.1:0-7901 GCA_964417755.1 uncultured Planctomycetaceae bacterium | reverse complement strand
AGGATGGCGTCGAGTTTGGAGGCGGCCGCCTGAAGACGTTGGCGTGCGGCAGCCGGCTTGCCGGCAGCAGAGGAATCCGCCTCTTCAATCGCCAGAATAGCAGCCGCCATTGGAGGAGGATCGCCAAGGGCCGTTATTGCTTTGCGGGCTTGCTCAAGCGATTCGCGGTCCTTCCGGCGAAGGCACAACTCAACCAGCGCTTTGGCCGGCTCATCGCGAGAGGCGTCATTGGCCACCAGCTCAAGCAGCATCTGTGTCGCTCTTTGATCATACTGCTCTGCCTGGCTCAGCTTATCCTTGCTGCTGCTGCGCAGGGCTTCATACTTGGCCTGGTCGGCGACCTTCCTGGCCGTCTGGCTGGCATCCTGCTGCAGTCTGGCCCATCTTCGCGAGATCGTGGCCATATCGATAAGGTTCATCGCAACGGACTCAAGCACATCCAGCCTGCCTTTGCCTTGCACATTCTGAAGTGGCTCCAGTTCCGTCACAGCCTGGTTCATACCTGCAAACGCTGATTGTAGAGAAGATTCCTGCGGGGATACCTCCTTCATCACTGTGGAGTGCCTGACCGACTGGGCGTATGTTTCAGATCGCAGCACGCGCACCGCCACCTCATCGCAGTTCATCTGGCCGGGACCGCTCAGGATACGATCCAATTGCTGACGCGCCTCGGGGTATTTGCCCATCCGGTTATAGGCGATAGCCCGCAAGTAGTAGCCCTGCCAATCGCCGGGATACTTGGCGATGTAGCTCTCAGCAAGATTGCCTGCCTTATCGTACTGTTGGGCGTGCAATGCCAGGTCGACCCTGGAAAGCAAACGCGGCCCGCTATTGGAATGGACATACCACCAGATGCCACTGGCAAGAATTCCCACAACTCCCAGGATGACCACGATGAGAATAATCCGGCGTCTCATTTTTTCTCCTGTCCGGAAAAGACTTCTTCGAGCTGCGGTATCGCCTGACGCATGAATTGAATCGACCACCGGCGGGCGTCCCCAACATTCGTTTCCACCGGCGTCGATATCCGAACCAAGGCCCCGCTGGCATCGCGCTTCAACAGGCCGTTAATGAAGATCGAGAACTGCTGCCGCCAAAAACTGGCTGTATACGTCCCGCCGCACTTGTACGTGTAAAGGTAATAATAGCCTTTGGCGCCGCTCTGCACGAGCAGCTCGCGGCAAGGCACCTGCCCGCGCCCCTCCACGCCGTCAACGACCAAATCGCCTTTGGCGACGATGCCCTCGCCGCTTCCCTGAAGACACAGATCAGGCGGATGCGTGCCCTTGCGATTGTCCTGGCTGAAGACAACGCAAAGGTCCACCGGCGCCAAGCCGGCTCCTACGTACCGGCTATAGACGTAATCTCGCGTTTCCAGAATGGTCAGGGTCCTTTCGTCCAGCTCCTGGCGATAGCCGTAAAGCCGCTTGCCTTCTATAGTCATCTCAGCCGGCATGACCATCGAGCCCGGCGGGCGAACCGGAGGGACTGATCGATTCAGATAGTGCGCACCCGCCGAGGCTACAATCATCAGCACCGCCCCAGCCCAGGCGGCGCGGCCACCAAATGCTGCTGTCATGCGCTGCCATTGATCTTCATCTTCCGGCCCCCGCCGAGCGTCATGGAAGAGGTCCACAATTTGGGCAGGACGGCCGCAGAGTTTTCGCAGCCACAGAATCAGACGTTCGACCCCGAACATCATCAGGAATGCCACGAAGAAAATCAGTATCCCGGAGGTGTCATGGTACCAGCCTGTCGCAACCTCGGCGCTCCAGACATCGGCAACGACTATCAAGCTCAGTATTCGAAGCGAATTAGCGGCGATAGCCACCGGTATGGCCATCGCGAAGAGCAGCACCCGCCACCAGCCGCGCAAGCGGCAGACATAGGCATACAGCGCGCCGAACGCCAGCAGGCTGATAAGCGTCCTCAAGCCGTTGCAGACATTGGCCACCACCAGGTTCTTTTCGCCCTGAAGAAAAACCCTGTTGCCCGAGCTTTCGGCCAATATGCCTATCGCCCCGGCCAGGAACACGCCGGTGTTGGTGGCGAACATCTTCAGCCGGAAGTTGATGTCGGCGATGGTCGCCTCTGGCAGCGGCACCATGAACGCCAGCAGCGCGATGGGGAACCATAGCCGCCTCAGGGCCATGCCGCCCCACAGCAACAACACCAGGCCGGCAATTACCCCGATGAAAGCAAAACCGCTGATGAAGTTTACCCGGGCCAGGCATGCCATCAGATGTACCAGCAGGCTCGTAGCCAGCACAGCCAGGCCAATGCCGCGCCGAGGCTTGACGACGATCTTCGTGTGGCGGACCAGTAGAAGTACGATGATGAGGCTCACCAGTGGGATCAGCGGCCCGTGCGTATAGTAGCTCTCCCCTTCCGCAATACGGTCATACAGCGAAAGTTTCGTGTTCTGCCAGGAGGGGAACCAGCGGATCCACATCTCCGCAAAGGTATGCGCAAAGCTTGCGATAATCCCGGCAGATATGGCTAGATACAGCAGCACCCTCTGCGAAGCCTTGCCGCTATTCTCCGCTGCATTCATAAATGACGCTCCGGCCCGCTCTGGAACGAACGTGAAGTTTCTTTAAATAACGCAGCTGTCCCCAGGGGAGTCCCGTCGGGGCGTTTCAGGTATTTTTCATGGGTCGAACTATTATCGGCCGTTTCTGCCCCCAGGTCAATCAAGAGCCAATCGGATTCGCCGTGTCCGTAAGCATCGCAATTCAGCCTCACTGCGCCTTTGTTCTTACCCCGAGCCTTACTTAGGTAAGCCGCATTTTGTGTCGATGAGGGGGGCTATGGGCACTGATTGAGATTGATTGTCTTGCCTTGACTTGTGCCCAGATGCCTTGGCCGCATTCTACGATTGGATCGTAGACTGCATCTGGAATAACGGGGCTCGTGCGGTGGCCTTTCCAGAGCTGGGTCATCTTGCGGAATGGAGAGGCCTTCAATGCATTGCATGTTGCCTACATTGGATATTCTTGAGCCTCGGCTGTTGATGAGCCTTCAGCCCTTTCCCGCCGATGCTGCTGCGGCTTTCAATCTGGCAGACGACCAGACCGTCATCGGCGGCGACCTCAATGCACAGGCCAGCAGCTTCTTGCCAGCCTTCAGCTTGCCTGCGGATGTTTCCTCAGCCTTCGGCTTTCCCGTCAAGGCGGAAGTCGTCTACTTCGTGAATGCTTCCGGCATCGCCGGCAATTATCTGATGGCTCTCGACGCCCCTCCTGCTGACGACTACGGCAATGATTCAGCCTCCGCCAGATCCATGCGTCTCAAGAGCAGCACTACAGCCAGGCTCTCTGGCAAGATCAACTATGCGGGCGACTCGGATTGGCGGATGGCTGTCGCGCCGGCTGACGGACTGATCAGAATCGTGCCCTCAGCCATGTCTGCAGGCCTAACCTGCGTGTTGCGGGCGTATGATGCCGAGGGAAATCTCCTGGCTGAAGGCGACGCCGCGGGCATCTCTTTTCAAGCGACCAAAGGACAGACATTCTATCTGAGCGTCTGGGCTGCCGATAGCATCGGCAAGTACTCCTTCTCGATCCTCCCGACTTTGCCGACGCGGTTCATCAATGTTGAAGAAGCACAGGTTCTACCTTGCGGCCTTACGCAGTTGGAGGGAACTATTCAGGCCCCCGGCGATGTTGTGATCCGCAGGTTCCAGGTCGTCGGCAAGGGCCGCTTCAGGCTGGATTTGACTGCCGCCGATGGCAGTAATCTCGATGGCCGCCTGGAAGTGTTCGACAGCAATGGCCGGCGTCTAGCCCTCAATGACAATGTGGGCGCTTCACGCAATAGCAGCATCAACATTCGCGTCTCGCAGGGCCAGGTGCTCTATGTCGCAGCCTCAGGCACCGGAGAAACCACCGGCGACTTCACCCTCTCTCTGACAAGCCTGCCTATCGACGACGTGCCGGATGGGTTGGACAACGCCACAACGCTGAAACTTACCAGAGGCGGTTATGTGCGCGCGGTCAGGCGAATCAACTATCCTCAGGATGTAGACGCGACGAGTTTCGTAGCCGCCACCACAGGCACCATGAACATCGCGATGCTCCGCGGCAAGGCCCAGCACGGCATCGTCGAGGTCTTCGACTCTAATCATCAGCCAGTGGCTGTGCGGGAGTATTCCTCCGGCCCGCTCGAGGGCAGCCTGAGCATCCATGTCGAGCAAGGCCAGCGGTATTACGTGACGTCCACTTTCGCGGCGGGCATCCAGAACAATCTGGACGTCATGGCTGCCCAGGCGGATAGCTCGACAGGCCGTTACACGCTGGTCGTGAAGACTGTGCCCGACACGGCTGGCCCTGTCATGGCGCCGATTGCCGACCAGGCGGGCGCCGAGGGCATGCTTTTGTCGTTCACGGTTGAAACGCATCCGGCCAATGGCGAAGTGCTCACAATGTGGGCGGACGACCTGCCTGATGGGGCTGACTTCGACAGCCAGACCGGCGACTTCAAATGGACTCCAGATGCAGACCAGGCTGGCGACTACAGCATTACTTTCACGGTTTCGGACGGACTGGCGTCTTCCAGCCAAACAATCGCAATCAGCGTCGCCAATGTCAATGGCGTGCCGGTGATGGATCCAGTCGGCAACAAGACAATAGAGGAAAACCAATTCCTTCAGTTTGCCGTCAGCGCGACAGACCCTGAAGGCGACCCTCTGACATATGCGGTAAACGGCCTGCCCTCCGGGGCGATTTTCAACTCCGATACGCGGACATTCTCCTGGACGCCCAATTACATCCAGGCGGGAACCTACCACGTTACGTTCACTGCCTCCGACGGCTTGCTGACAGGCAACTGCGCTATCGACATCGTAGTGTCCAATGTCAATCGCTCGCCGGTGATGAGCCCGGTGGGCAACAAGACCACCAACGAGAACCAGGCCCTGCAATTCGCGGTCACTGCCAATGATGCCGACGGCGATTCGTTGGTCTATTCCGCCAGCGGCCTTCCCGCCGGCGCGACCTTCAACCCGGCTACGCGGACATTTTCATGGACGCCCGGTTTCAGCCAGGCTGGAACGTACCACGTCACGTTCAGCGCATCGGATGGTTCGTTGGTTGGCAGTTCGACTATCGACATCCTCGTGTTCAACGTGAATCGCCCCCCGGTGCTGGATGCTATTGGGAACAAGGCTGGCAATGAGAATCAGCTCCTGCAGTTTGTCGTCAATGCCACAGACCCCGATGGCGGCTCGTTGACCTACTCCGCCAGCGGCCTGCCTGCCGGCGCGACTTTCAACCCGCAGACTCGAACGTTCTCCTGGACGCCTTCTTATAGCCAGGCCGGCTCGTACAGTGTTACGTTCAACGTCTCCGATGGCACGCTGACGGATAGTTCAACCGTCAGCATTGCGGTGGCCAACACCGACCGTGCGCCGGTTATGGGGGCCATTGGAAGCAAGACGACCAACGAGAATCAGGCCCTGCAATTCGTCGTCAGCGCATCGGACGCTGATGGCGATTCGATCACATACTCAGCCAGCAACCTTCCAGCCGGCGCAACCTTCAATGCCGCCACGAGGACATTCTCCTGGACTCCTTCTTACAGCCAAGCCGGCAGCTATAACGTCACATTCAGCGCCTCCGACGGCTCGCTGACAGGCAGCTCGACCATCAGCATCACGGTGGCCGACGTAAACCGCGCGCCAACGCTCTCGTCCATCGGCACCCTGACGGGTGCATATGCTGACGAGAGCTTCACCATCACGTATGCCGCTCTAGCGGCTGCGGCAAACGAGGCCGATGCCGACGGACAGACGATCAGCTTTCTCATCGACAGCCTCATCAGTGGCACGCTGACCAAGAACGGCCAGGCCGTCGTGCCGGGCGAGACAATGCTCTCCCCTGGCGAGTCGATCATCTGGCAGGCGGATGAAGGCGTAGTCGGCGTGCAGGATGCGTTCAGCGTACGGGCATGGGATGGCCAGGCCGCCTCAGCCAGCGCCGTGCCGGTAAGAGTGGAAGTGATAGCCGGCGCGCCCGTTCTGGATGCGATCGGCCACAAGGTGGTGTTGCCCGGCGCGACTGTTCAGTTCACGATCCACGCGACTGACCCCAATGGCGATCCGATAATCTACTCGGCGGCCAATCTGCCTGCCGGCGCAACGTTCGATCCTGCAACCGCGACCTTCACCTGGACGCCGGCAGCCGATCAGACCGGGCCTTTCCCAGGCATTCGCTTCATTGTCAGCGACGGCCAGTCCAGCCGGTATGAAGACATAACCATCACCGCCAACACGGTCAACCTTGGCAAAGGCGCCACCAACGCCTACTACATCGACAACGACGCCGACGGCTACGGCACAGCCTCCCCGCTAGGCCCCGACGCCGACGACAACGACCCGACCGTCAACACGCCCCAGACGATGCTGGACAAGTACGGCACGCTGCAGAACTTCCTGTCAACGGTCAAGGGTTATGGAACGCAGCGCATCTTCTACATTGCATCAGACGGCAACAACGGCACCGCGGCGGTAAACGATATCTCGCATCCCTACGCAACCTGGGCCGCAGTCAAACCGCTGCTGCAGCCGGGCGATACCGTACTTTACAGGGAAGGCACCTATCGTACGACCATTTCCATGGATTGGCCGCCGGTGCAAGGGGCTGAAGGCAATCGCATCTCCATCATGACCTATCCCGGAGAAGAGGCCATCATTAACGCCTATGGCGGAATATACTTGGGATATTCTGGCAATATCGGCGGGCCCGGATGCTCCCACATCGCCATCGATGGACTGATCCTGGAGGCTTCAACCATCGGGCAGGGTTACGGCATTGAAGGCCACTACCTGACCGATGCGATCATCAGAAACATTGAGGTGCGCAACTTCCACACCGGCATCGACTTCAATGCACACAATGCAGTTATCGAAAACAGCGTTATTCACGACAGCCGCGCAGAACATGCCATATACCTGGGATCAAACGGCAATTCCACGCCCAATGAGAACATCGCCATTCGAGGCAACATCCTCTATCACAACGGCCGGCACGGTTTTCAGCATAACGGACCTGTGACAAATCTGCTCATCGAAGGCAATATCATCCACTCCAACCTGATGGGCGGCATCTCGTTGATCATGGGTACGTCATATTCAACCGTCCGCAATAACCTGATTTTCAATAACAACAAGCAAGGGATAATTCTCTACAACTACGACGACCCAAACCCGTCCATATTGCCACACGACCAAGTGCACAACGTAATCGAAAACAACACGATATGGGTCGGCCAGTACAGTTGGGACGGCGGAGGAACTGGACCAAGTGAACATGGAGCCATTGTGTTCAACAACGCAGGCAACCCCGCTGAAGGCATCACGACTCTGGATAATAATACCATCCGCAACAACATACTGGTTACATATAACGGGCCGGCCCTGTGGTTCTATCAGCAGGATTATGCCGACACGACCGTCGTTGAGAACAACCTCTTCTATCGAGTGCGCGGCGACAGCCGAGTCATGACCTATGGAGCGACCGATTACAGCATGGCCGGCTTCAACGCCTTCAGCCCCCTGTTCAGGAATAATCTGTTCGCCGATCCACTATTCCAGGATGTCTCGCTCAACTATAACCTGACTCCTGAGAAGTTCATCTTCGACTTGCTGGCCAATAGCCCCGCCATCAACTTCGGATCAAGCGCAGGTGCGCCAAGCACTGATCTAAGAGGCCAGGAGCGGACAGAGCCAGACGCAGGAGGCTACGAGGATTGATTGCTTCCTAGGCAAACGGCGCGCTCGAAGACGGTCATGACCTCTTTGGCCACGAGCGGCCATGTTCGCGGGCAAACAGACTTGCGAATCAGTTCTCTCGGCCAGAGCCGCGCCAGGGCCGAAACAAGCGCCTCCGCCAGGCCATGGGGAT
>CAYQJH010000162.1:0-7932 GCA_964417755.1 uncultured Planctomycetaceae bacterium | reverse complement strand
CATCTACCCACAAGCCTCTTCCCGTCAAATGACTTCCAACATCGCATCCGTCTTAGGAAATAGGCGATTGACTTCCTCCGCCCTGTTGCTATCTTGCCATAAGAAAGGAACACGTCATGAAATGCTCTCTCTCTTCAATGATGGCCTTGGTCCTGGGGTTCAGCGCGGTGATGCTTGGCGGTTGCGGCCCGGCCAGTGAGCCGCGATTCCAGTCTCTCGGCATCGGCGGCGGGGGCGGCATGTTCTGCCCCGCCAGTTCGCCACACGATCCAAATCTCATGTTCGTCTCGTGCGACATGGGCGGGTTCTATCGCAGCACCGATGGCGGCAAGACCTGGCGGATGTACAACGTCCGGGAGATCGGCAGCTCCACGCAGTGCCGCCCAGCCTTCCACCCCGCCGATGCCAATATCGTCTACATGGCAAACAAAGATGTTCTCTACATCAGCCGCAATCGCGGGCAAAGCTTTGAGCGCACGTTGCAGGCCGCGCCTTGGGCAGGCGCGACCATCCGGGCCATCAACCTCGACCGCGGCCAGGGCGATACAATGTTCGTCGGCAGCGACAAGGGCCTATGGCGCTCAGCCGACGGCGGCAAGAGCTTCGTTACATGCCAGGACATCAGCGGCACGGTCATCTGGACGCACGTAGACCAGAGCAGCCCGAAGGACAAGCGCGTGGTGCTGTGCGGCACCACGGCTGGGTTCTTCCGCTCCGATGACGGCGGGCAGACGTGGATCGCGCCGTCGCCTTCTATGAAGGAACTGGCGGGCTTTGCAGCCGGCTCTGACGCCATGAGCGTTCGCTGCTACGCTACCACGAAGGAAGGCGTGTTCGTCTCCGAGGATCACGGGCAAACCTGGACCGCATGCGAGGGTGGCCTGCCCAAGACGCAGTTCGCCTTTGCCGCGATGGCTGAGAACTCGCCGCGGACGTGCTACGTTACGGATAAGGGAACGAAATGGGGCGTGTACAAAACCACCGACGGCGGCAAGACGTGGCTGAAGGTATTCCGGTTCATGGCCAACGAGCCGCAGCAGAATGTCCAATGGGGCTTCCTGGCGATGGACATTTCACCGGCCTGGGGCGGGCCAGCCATCGGCTTCAGCGTCAACCCCGGCAATGCCGACTACGCGATGTACACCAACACCGGCGAGATGTTCATCACCCATAACGGTGGCAAAGACTGGCGGTGGGCCTGCGCGGAGCCTGTGGGCAAGGCCCAGCCGGGCGGCGCGTGGCAGCCGGTCGGGCTGGAGGTCACCACCTGCTGGAACTACGTGTTCGACCCGTTCGACAAGAACCGCACGTTCATCTGCTACACCGATATCGGACTGGCCCGCAGCGAGGATCGCGGCAAGACGTGGCTCTACAGCGACAACGGCTCGCCGTGGAACAACACCACCTACCGCATGATCCCCGATCCGCAAGCCAAGGGCATCTTCTACGCCGCGGCCGCCAACAAGCATGACGTGCCCGGCTGGGGCCAGATCGAGTCCATCCGTTACGGGGGCGGCGTACAGAAGAGTACGGATCACGGGCAGACTTGGCGACCCATTGCCAATGGGTTGCCGACTGAGAAGTTCCCCTGCGTGTCGATGGAGATGGATCTCAAGTCTCCAGTAGACAGCCGGGTGCTGTACGCCTCCATGTTCGGCGACGGCGTGTACAAGAGCATCGATGGCGGGGCCAACTGGCAGCGGGCCTCAGATGGCCTGGGCACGGAGGGCAATCGCCACGTTTATGCCCTGTATCTGCATCCCAACGGCACTCTTTACTGCCTGATCACCGGCAAGCGCAAGGGTCCGGAGTTCGGACCGGTCGGCGGGCTGTACAAGTCCACCGATGCTGCCAAGACCTGGACTTGCATTACCGAGGGCCTGACGGTGTACTGGCCAACGGAGTTCCTCGTCGACAGCCAGGACAGCGATACGATCTGGCTGTCCTCGTGCGACGTGCCCAAGTATGGCACGGGCGGCCTGTACAAGACCACCGACGGCGGCAAGACGTGGAAGGCCGCCATGACCGCCAAGGACTTCGACCGAACGATCCAAAGCTATGTGCATTGCTTCGCCATCGCACAACACCCCAAGCGTGCGGGCGTGATGTACCTGTCGGTCTGGACGCACGGGCTGTACATCAGCCAGGACTCCGGCAAGACGTGGAAGTTGCTCAAGGGCATCCCGTTTGCGACGCCCAACCGCGTAAGTTTCGACCCGCAGGATGCTGACACGATCTACGTAACAACCTACGGCGGCGGCGTGTGGAAAGGGCCTTGGAACGGTTATTGAGAGCCGCAACCCATCGGCCTCCCCGCGAGCACCAAGCGCGCAGTTTGCCGCTACCACGGCTGCGAGCAAAATTATCGCAACCGAACGGAACAGGGACGTACGCCGTTAATAGGGTACGTCCCTAGTTGTCCAATAGGGTACGTCCCTAGTTGTCCATGTTGTCCAGTTGGTTCAAGGCTGCGCCTATGCCGCTGGCTGCATAGTTATACTATACCACCCTGCCGCCGGGATAAGTGACGGTTTGCAGGCGGACGTTCTTGTCGTTGCCGACGGCCTCGTAGCCAAACTGGGCGGCAAGGCTGTCTGTCCCCTGGCCGTCGTCGTCGACCGCGCCGGAGTGTTCCTCGTAAACCTTCGCAACGTTGCCCCAGCCGTCATAAACAAACTTCACTTCATTACGGACAGTGCCGCTGCCGTCGTCGTTCTGCCAGGAAGTGATCTTGAGCTGCCTTCCAAGATCATCATACGTCATTGTGATCGACTTGACGGTGTCGTCAACGTTAGTCCGAAGTGCCGTTGCGCGATCCTTCGCCAAGCGCCCGGCTGCGTCATATTCATACGTATGTACAGTGGCTGTACTATCGCCGCTACCCTTGTCATATCTCGTATGGTGCTCATTGCGGGCCACTATATCACTACAGCATGACTATTCCTGCCTGAGACCATACTCTGATATTACCTTCACAAACACCTTTCCGCCCTGGTCCCTCACGGCTATCAGATGTAGCCAGTTAGCATCGAGCCACGCTTCACATGCATCGTATGTAACAAACACGTTGCCGGTAATCCTGGTAAGATAACCTCTGATACCAACGACAATCTTCTCCTTCTTTACACCCTCAGCCATATCTCGCACAGGCATCTGAGCTTCCTTTTCCCATTGCCTGCATAGCAACCTTAAACCACGCATATCGCCCCGTTTAAGCAATATCTCAACTACATCCAATACGCCACCAGCATCCATCATCTCCTGTCGCGAGTTCCATACGCACTCGCCAATCTCATCCTTACCGTCTACCAACTGCATGCACACATATTCTTGCACCTTGGGATCGTTAGTCTCTATGTACACCTTGATGAGTTTATCCCATCGCCCAGCCTGAGCACTCTTGTTCACCTTGCTCAATACACTCGACTGACTGGCCGCTTGACATGCAACGTGCTCACTTTCAGAGTGTGGTTGGCACGCGCATACCATAAGTATGAACAATATTCCTGTGGCACCACCTCCGTAGCATGCTCGCATCATTTCCGCTCCTCTACGCAATCGCCCCAATGGCCTGCTCTCTTGGCTAGTTCCTTGTATAAATCGTACTTCCTCTGTAACACCTTCCTCTCTTCGTCACTTAGTGGCTGTGTCAGCTTATCATAGATGTCAGGGCGATTTTTCTTCAGGTCTTCTATCAAAGCCGCCGCAGCTTCCTTAGCTGCTCTCTCAGCCACAGCGTCCGCTAACTGGAAATACGGACTCGAGGAACAATCCTTGTTCATCTTATCATGGTGCGATGGATCCTTAGGATCGCTATCCTTGCCATACTTGCCCGTCTTTACGTCCTTTCCATAACGCTCTTTCTGATCATCAGTAGCTCCCTGATAGGTCGGTATGCTGTTGACCAGAGCATTCGGATCATTGTGACTGAAGAGTTCTACCCAATTAGAATGAGAATAGAAGTCCTGCAACTCATGGAATCGATTCCCAATGAGTTCAAGCGACACACTGCCATCAATAATACTGTGTGTTAGTATATCTCTAAGCAGCGCCGACATGGTGTCCATGGCGCCCCTCCCAGTCAGATTATCACAGTGGAGGGCTGCATAGTATAGCCGCATAAGACTGTTCCTGCTGGACGTGTCCACCGGGAAGCTTCCATTGCCCAACATGGACCTCATGCCATTGATTCCGCGCGAGAGATCGTCTATGGCATTCGTATACACGGTTGAGTATCCATAGACGTTTGCAAGGATATCTTGCCATTCGGGACGTACCCTAATTTTAGCATTCCATACAGCCGGCATCAATCTGGCGTCGACGTAATTGCTTCGCTACGTTCCGGAGGCGGAACAGGGACGTACACCAATGTAATGGGGTACGTCCCTGACGTACCTTCGTACCTTAGTCTTATTCGGTCGCTGGTGCCGTTGAACTTGCCGGCGATGTCGAACTCGCAGGCGCGGTTGAGCTGGCCGGTTTGCTGGCGCTGTTCATCTTAATTTTCACCACGCGGCCTTTATTCATCCGGCTGACGGAGAGCTTCACTTCGCCCTGCTTGGCCAGCAGCCGCTCGAAGTCCTTGACGTTCATCACCGGCTCGCCGTCGATATGGGTAATAATTTCAAATGGCTTGATGCCGGCAACCGACGCCTTCGAGCCGGGCTCTTCCTTGGAGATAATTACGCCCGGGTCGTCGCTCTGCTTCTGGAAGTAACGGCGAAGCTCATACGTCATATCACGCACTGTCAGGCCCAGTTCAGTGCTCTTGAACTTCGGCGCCGAATCGAAATGCGCCGGGCCTTCTTCGATCACAAAATCCTTCTTGATTACCTCGCCGTTGTAGAAGAACTCGGCTGTGCACTGCTTGCCAAACCCGATGTCCGTCAGCGCCCGGCAGAGCGTGTCCTCAGCCGATGGCCAAGGCGGAGGCACCTGGTCGTAATAGGCCTCCGGCATCTGGTCCAGCCGGTCCCACGGGAACGTCCTGCCGCCGTACGGGTCGCTCTCTAACCTGACCTCGATGGGCTTGGGCTGGTCGCTGACGTGCAGGCGTAGCAGAACGTAGCCGGTCTTGATGCCGGCCTTGGCCGCAGGTGAATCGGGATAGACGTAAGACACGAGGGCGCCGGTCTGGCCGTCCTGCGTTTGCTCCGAGACATTGTTCGCTCTGGCCAGTTCGCGATCCAGCGCCTGGCAGACCAGGCCCGTCCACGCAAGGCGGTTCTCCTGCTCCTCGGTCAGCGGGCAATTGGCCTTGTCGCAGTTGGCCATCACGTCGGCCACCGCCGAGGCCAAATACGCCACCGGCGTCTGCACGCCGTTGTCGCTGCCATAGCGCTCTTCGGCGCCGACCTTCGGCCGGTGCACGATGGGCATTGCCACCAGCTTGCCTTCTGCATCGAAGAGCACCAGGCTGTTGCTGCTGCCTCGTATTTCAGGATATACCCGGCCCTTCCAGCCGACGTTGCACCCAGCGATTCGGGCGTGTTTGTAATACGCGATGCGATTCTCGCCTTTGATTTCGATGTCGGCTGCCAGCAGCAGGCGGCACTGAAGCGACGTTACAGGCTGCGCCGAAACCGCCACGCCGCCCGGCAGCGGCTTTTCAAGTTTGGCGACGAAACAGCCGTAGTCCTTCATCGACTGCACGAACGTTGCAGTTATCGGCTCTCCCTTGGCCGGAAAGACCTTGATGTGTTCCAGCCGGGCGGTCTGGTCGCGCTTCAGGTTGCACAGGACGGCGATGGTGTTCTCGTCCAGCACCAGGCCGAGCACGTTGCGCTGCGCTGAATTGTCATCATCGCGCGAGCTGTATCGTGAGCGTTCGTTCGCATTCTTCTTCGGGCTGCGGAAACTCAGGGAAACTCGCGGCAGCATCTGCCCGCACGATTCTTCCATCGCGCCAAGCTTCTGGGCAAGTTCCTTGGCCGTTATCATCGGCCATTTCTCCGGCGAGACCATCCATGACTCATCCGACGGAAGGTCTTCGCGCAGGGCAACCGCCACGGGCTGGCCTTGGGCGTCCACCACCAGGCAATTGCTCGAGAAGGTGGCAAATTGGCGCTTGTCTTCGGCTGCGGCGTAAGTGCGCGAAATGGCCTGAGCATTCAGCACCCACTGCCCGTTTAACCGGTTGTACGTCACGCCGTAGAGGTTGCCCTGCGTCGGCGAGAACTCCAGCGGCTTGGCGTCCTTCAAGGGCTGCTCAAGCTCCAGCACAAGACCATTCTGCTCGATGCAGTATGATGCGATCTTGGCGGCGACCAACTGCTGGCCGTAGCGAACCTCGATCTTGGACACAAAACGAGGATGGATCATTGGATCGCTGACCAGCACCTTCGTCGGCGAAAGAATGTAGCCGCATGCCTCTAATGGCCGCTCCTGGGTAACCAGTGCTTCCACGTCGCCGCCGTGGTACTGGCCGCAGTTGGGGCAGCGCGTCGACCAGCCGTCGGCACGCGGGGCTTCGCCCTTGTCGTACTGCACCGTCCACTCGACCTTGGCCAGCGAAGGCAGCACCTTCTGTGCGATGACCGGGAAGTCCATCTTGCCGGGCGCGGAGGAAGCCTGGGTCGCAGTCTCGTCTGCGAAGCTGCACAGGCCGGTCATCGCCACGGCGGCAATGGTGCACATCATAATCACGGTCAGCCGGTTCATGAGACTCTCCTTTATGGTCTATTCCTTTTCGTGGTCCAGCGAGAAGTCCAATACCATTTGCCGCATCAGCCCGTTTCTCAGCACGCTGAAGACGATGCGATGCTTCGTATCCACGTTGGCAATCGCCTGGGCATGAGCGGCCTTGGCCTCCTCCAGCGTGGTGATGTCCTTGCCGTCGATTTGCAGAATAACATCCTGCGTGCTCAGGCCGGCTGATGAAGCGTTGCCCGGATACTTCACGCCGAAGATGAAGACGCCCTTGTTGCGGTGGAAGAACAGGTCAGGGTTGTCGAATTGGTTGATCGCCTTGAGCGTCATGTCCCATCGCGGGCAATCGAGCTCTTCGCCCTCGACCTTGCCCTTGTCGCGTGGAGTGATCGTCAGGGCCAGGCACTGATCGCCTCGAATAACCTCGATGGTGGCCGGCTTCTCCTTGGGCAACAAGCCCAGCTCGCATCGCAGGGCCGGCAGGTCCTCTGCCCACTGCCCAATGAACGCCTTGCCATTCACGCGGACGATGCGGTCGCGCTGCTGGATGCCGCAGCGGCGGGCCGGGCTTTCCGGGTCGGTCTCAGCCACGATCACCCCGTCGCTGTAGTCGAAATAGACGTTCTTGTCGAAATCCTTCAGCGGCTGAAGCTGCAAACCCGTCCAGCTCCAGTTGACCTTGCCGTACTGCTGCAACTGCGGGACGATCTGCTTGATCGTCTCGGAGGGGATGGCAAAGCCCATATCGCCGCCGTAAGAATTGGCCCGGCTGTTGATGCCGATGATCTGCCCGGCGGTGTTCACCAGCGGCCCGCCGGAATTGCCTGGGCTGATGGAGGCATCGCATTGCAGCCAGAGGCTGTATTCGCTGATCTGCGGCAGGTGGCGCTTCGTGCATGAGATAATGCCGATGGAGACCGAGCGGCTCAGGCCCCAGGGCGCGCCCATCGCCATGACGAAGTCGCCTTCCTTCAGACTGCTTGAATCGCCCAATTCAGCAAAAGGCACTTCCACTGTTTCAGGCAGGTTCAATTGCAGCAGGGCCAGGTCGGTATCTTTGTCGATGCCGAGAATCCTGGCGTCGTAGTACGTGCCGCCAGACAGCAGGCAGCGGACCTCCGCGGCCTTGTCCACCACGTGCCAGTTGGTCAGCAGTTGGCCCCTGGGCGAGATCAGCACGCCGCTGCCGGCGACCTCCACCGACAGCTTCTTGCCTGATTCATGTGTCTCCCTAACGGCTTTTATAAACCCCACGGCCGGGAAGACTTTCTCCTTGGCCGCGGC
>CAYQJH010000161.1:0-7938 GCA_964417755.1 uncultured Planctomycetaceae bacterium | reverse complement strand
ACTATCGCCGCGCAATGGCACGTGCCCAGGTCGGCCCGGTCCTGGAAGTTGGAGACGGCATTGCACAGGTGTATGGCCTGTCAAAGGCCATGGCCGGCGAGATGCTCGAGTTCGAGGGCGGCTCGCTTGGCCAGGTGTTCAACCTGGAGGAAAGCTCGGTCGGCGCGGTCATCTATGGCGACTTCGAGCACATACGCCAAGGCTCCACCGTCCGCGGAACTGGCAGACTATTGGACGTGCCTGTTGGCGAAGAAATGCTCGGCCGCGTGATCGACCCGCTGGGTAGGCCGCTGGACGGCAAAGGCCCGGTCTCGACCAGGCATCATCGTCCCATCGAGCTGGTTGCTCCCGGCATCGCCGCCCGCCAGCCGGTGAACGAGCCCTTGATGACCGGCATTAAGGCCATCGACTCGATGACCCCGATTGGCCGGGGACAGCGCGAACTTATCATCGGCGACCGCAAGACCGGCAAGACCGCCATCGCCATCGACACGATAATCAACCAGAAGGACACCGGCGTCATTTGCGTTTATGTGGCTGTTGGGCAGAAGGAATCGACGGTTGCCGGCGTGGTAGAGGTGCTGCGGGCGCACGACGCAATGAAGCACACCATTGTCATCAGCGCCTCCAGCAGCGAGCCCGCGCCGCTGCAATACATCGCACCTTATGCCGGTTGCACGATTGCTGAGCATTTCATGTACAGCGCCGGGCGGGCAACATTGGTGGTCTACGACGACCTGAGCAAGCAGGCGGCGGCCTACCGGCAGATTTCGCTGCTGCTGCGACGCCCTCCCGGGCGCGAGGCCTACCCCGGCGACGTGTTCTACCTCCATAGCCGGCTGCTGGAGCGAGCATGCAAACTGGCGGACAAGTATGTGATTGTGCCTTCGTCCTCCGGCGATGCCGACAAGGGCATCGACGGAAAAGTGTATGAAGGCCCGCTGGGGCTGGAAGAGGCAGAAAAGAACGTCGCTGCAATGCCCAACGGCGACGCCCTGAAGATTCACCGTATCAGCACTTCCGGCGGCAGCCAGACGGCACTGCCGATCTGCGAGACGCAGGAGGGCGAGGTTTCGTCATATATCCCCACCAACCTGATTTCGATCACCGATGGCCAGATATACCTCGAGCCATCGCTGTTCTTCTCGGGCATTCGTCCAGCCATCAACGTCGGCATCTCCGTCAGCCGCGTGGGATATAAGGCAGCATACCCGGCCATGAAGGACGTCGCCAAGAGCCTTCGTCTGGACCTGGCAGCGTATCGCGAGTTGGAGAGTTTCGCGCAGTTGGGCATGGAACTTGACCCGGCAACGCAGCGGCAATTGGATCGCGGTGCGCGAATGGTTCGCCTGCTGATCCAGCCGCAATACCAGCCGATGAGCACAGCCGACCAGGTGATTGCCATCTTTTCCGGCACGCGTGGATTCCTGGACGATCTGAGCGTGGCGTCGGTAACACAGTTCGAAGCCGGCCTGCTGAAGTACGTCAAGGAAAAGCATCGCGACTTCTATGACGGCCTGAGCAGCGAGTTGAAACTCGGCGACCAGCGTGAGAATCGCCTCTCGGCGATAATCACTGAGTACAAGAACCTGTTCAAGAAGGAAGGAAAATAGCAGGCTTCGTGCGGAAGCACGGGAATGGGTGGCATGGTGGCCGCTGTTTGCCGCCATGAGGGCCCTGCACCATAAGTGAAACATGGCCAAAGCTCGATCCATATTGAAGCGTGTCAAGGCCGTTAAAAGCACGCGGACAATCACCAAGACGATGGAGATGATCTCCACCGCGCGATTCAAGAAGACGCATGACCGCGTGGTGGCGGCCAAGCCATATACGCAGCGATTATCAAGCGTGGCAGCCGACCTGGCAGAGGGCGCCGCAGGCGAGATCAGCCATCCGCTACTGGTCTCGGATGAGGCGCTGCAGGCGGGACGCCCGCACCACAATGTGCAGCCCCACGTACTGATCATCATCACCGCCAACCGAGGCCTGTGCGGGTCGTACAACTCGGCGGTGCTGCGTCTGGCGATGGAGCGCCTGGAGCAATTGAAGGCTGCCGGCAAGGACGTGCTGCTTTACGTGGTGGGCAAGCGCGGACTGTCGGTGCTGAAGTTCCGCAAGTACGCCATTGCGCATTCGTTCACCGATTTTGACTACCAGGTTGACTACCGCCGCGTGAGCGACCTTGCTGATGACTTGATGGCCCAGTTCATCGAGAAGAAGATCGGTGGCATTGACGTAGTCTACACACAGTTCATTTCGTCAGGCCGGCAGAAGGGCGATGTATTGCAACTGCTGCCGCTAAGCATGAGCGGTGGCGGGAACGCAGGCACGGATCAGGCGAAGGATGAACCTGCTGGCAAGGCAAAGCCAGCCGACAAGCACATGCGGCCGCTGTTCGAATATCTGCCCTCAACGCGAGAGGTCCTGGAAAAACTGCTGCCGGCATCGGTGAAGATGAAGCTTTTCCAATGCTTCCTTGATGCAGCCGTCAGCGAGCAGACCGCCCGCATGACGGCGATGCGTGCAGCCACTGAAAACGCCGACGAGATGATCCACGACCTGACGGTTCGCTACAACCGCATGAGGCAGTCGCAAATCACGACTGAACTGGCGGAGATAATGGGCGGCCGTGCGGGCCTGGAACAGGGATAACAAAAGATGAACCACAAAGACACAAAGAAGCAGCAGTTGATTCCTTCGTGTCTTCGTGTCTTTGTGGTGAGGAAGAAAGATGGGCGCAAAAGGTAAGATCGTTCAAGTGATTGGTTCGACGTTCGACGCCGAGTTCGCCGAGAATGAGCTCCCGCAGATTTACAATGCGCTGCGGATCGACGAGCAGGCCGGCGACACGCACGTGCGGCTGACGGGCGAGGTGCAGCAATTGCTTGGCGGCGGCAAGGTGCGGTGCGTCGCCCTGGGCTCTACTGACGGCCTGGTGCGCGGCATGACTGCGCTGGATACCGGTTCGCCTGTCATGATGCCCGTGGGCGACGGCGTACTTGGTAGGGTGTTCAACGTGCTGGGCGAGCCCGTCGATGGTCGGGGGCCGGTCAAGGCTGACGACTACCGCTCGATTCACTCACCGCCCCCGGGCTTTGACGTACTAACGCCCAAGAGCGAGATCTTCGAGACCGGCATCAAGGTCGTCGACCTCATGGTGCCGTTCGTCCGCGGCGGCAAGACGGGCCTCTTCGGCGGGGCCGGCCTGGGCAAGACCGTCGTCATCCAGGAGCTTATCGCGCGAGTAGCCACCAAGCATGGCGGCTTCAGCGTGTTTGCGGGCGTCGGCGAGCGGACCCGCGAAGGCAACGACATCTGGCTGGAGATGCAGGAGACGCAGATCGGCACGACCGGCCAGAAGGTGATCGACAAGACGGCGATGGTGTTCGGCCAGATGAATGAGCCACCGGGCGCGCGGCTGCGCGTTGCGCTGTCGGCCCTGACGCTGGCGGAATATTTCCGCGATACCGCCGGCGGCGACACGCTGCTGTTCATCGACAATATTTTCCGTTTCAGCCAGGCCGGCAGCGAGGTCTCGGCGCTGCTGGGAAGAATGCCGTCGGCTGTGGGATACCAGCCGACGCTCGGCACCGAAATGGGCGAATTGCAGGAGCGAATCGCATCGACGCGCAAGGGCGCCATCACCTCCGTCCAGGCGGTGTACGTGCCCGCTGACGACATGACCGACCCCGCCCCGGCTACCACCGTTACGCACCTTGATGCGTTCATCGTGCTCGAGCGGTCGATTGTGGAGAAGGGCATTTACCCAGCGATCAACCCGCTGGCCAGCTCATCGCGAATCCTCGACCCGCAATATGTCGGCCAGGAGCATTACGACGTTGCCCGCCGCGTGCAGCAGATTCTCCAGCGGTATCGCGACCTGCAGGACATCATCGCCATTCTGGGCGTGGATGAACTGAGCGAAGATGACAAGCAGCTTGTGGCGCGGGCGCGGCGCATCGAACGGTTCCTAAGCCAGCCATTCTTTGTAGCCGAGGTCTTCACCGGCAAGAAGGGCAATTTCACGCCGCTGTCGGAGACGATCCGCTCGTTCAAGGAGATATGCGACGGCAAGTGGGACCACCTGCCCGAACAGGCGTTCATGTACGTTGGCAGCGTGGAAGAGGCCGCCCAGCAGGCCGAGAAGATGGCCGCGGGCAAGGCGTGACGACAGCATAACCACAACGACACGAAGAGCACGAAGAACGACTTGGCATACAAAGAGGCGCATATGTCGAACACAATGCGTCGTATCAGAGTGAGACTTGCTGTAACCGGCATTGCTCTTCTGCTGGGCGGTGTGGTTGCGGCAGGCTGGGGGTGGAGCCAGTACATTGATGCCAGTCAGAAGGAGTTGGCCCGATGCCGACTATGGGATGAGGCTGAGGCGAGAGCAGCCGAGTGGGCTGAGGCGAAGACGAGCGTGACGATGCGAGATTCACGTATCGGCAGGCATACTGCCAGTGCTCCCGCCGCGGACGATGCGAAGTCCGCGACAGAGTCTTGGGAAGAATGGCAGTCGGAATTTGCCGAAAGGTCCAAGGCTGCTTCCGGCCCTGCTCCCGGGATCGTCTTGGCGCAGTGGCTGGGCTTGAGCGTCTTCCTTTTGGCCGTTGGCCTTGTACAACTGCTGACCAGACGAGCGATGCTTGAGCAAGCAAACGATGAGGAATCCCCGTGCGGAAGCACGGGGGTAGGCGCGAATTGAAGATGGAATCCGACAGTTGGTGCCACCCCCAAGCGCCGTTGTCGTTTGCTTGGGGGTGCTGACCGCGATCAGGCGAGCAGCCCCAAGAGTACTTGGGGGTGGCACCGAAATTTACGTAACCGTGAGTTAAAGAATGTCGCACTACAAGAAACCGTTCAAGTGTGAAGTGCTGACGCCCGCCGGACAGGCGATGAGCGTGCAGGCTGTCAGTGTCGTCTTGCCGCTGGCTGATGGCGAGATGGGGGTGCTGGCAGACCACGCGCCGCTGGTGGCGATGGTGGGGGCCGGCACGATGAAGGCTGCGCTGCCGGGCGACCGGGAGGAAACATTCTTCATCTCGGGCGGCTTTGCGTACATGAGGGGCAATGAGCTTTCGGTGCTGGCAGAAGAAGGCGCCAGCGTGGAGAGCCTCGATCCGCGGAAGGTCAACGAAGAACTGCAGCAGGCCCAGCAGATGCCCGCTGACACGCCCGCCCAGCGCCGCAGGCGCGGCGAAGCGGTGGCCGTCGCGTCGGCAAAGCTCAAGGCGGCGCAGAGCAAGCAATAACGACAGGCTCTAGACTTCAGGCTTTTGACTTCAGGAACGGCAACGACAACAACGGCAGGCTCCGGGCTCCCGACTTCGGGCTCCGGGAACGACAACGACAACAACAGCAGGCTCTAGACTTCAGGCTTCAGACTTCAGGCACGGCAGCAGCAACAACAGCAACAGCGACAGCAACCACTAGCCTAAGTATTCTCTGTTTTCTCTGCGACTCTGCGTCTCTGCGGCTGTCGGGGGCTTGCTTCTTTGGGGGGCATCTCGGATATTTCTCAAACATTGAATCTTTTCCTGCCGTCTATCGTCTAACGGGACAGAAGCACTTCACCGTCAGCGCCGGGAGATTCATGGCCAGCGAAGATGCTTACAGCATGGATGGTGCCTCTTCCGCACACGGCGGCGAATGTGCGGCGCAGGAACTGCGCCTGGCGTTGGTCGAGTGCGCTGCTGCGGTCCGCAGGTTCCTCTTTGCCATGTGCGGCGATTGGCATCTGGCCGAGGACCTGGCCCAGGAGGCACTGCTGAAGGCCTGGTTGAATCGCGAGAAGTTTGCCGGCCGATGCAGCGTGCGGACGTGGGTCTTTACCATCGCCCGCAACCACTGGCTGGACGCCTTGCGCCGCCGCCGGGCAGCGCCGCGGGAAGAGACAATGAACGAGAACCTCATGGCATCGTCGCAGGCACCGGCTGAGCGGATGTGGCGCAGCGAGCTTGCCGGCGCGGTTCGCCTGGCCATGGACAAGTTGCCGGCTGATCAGCGGGAAGCTTTGGCCCTGCGGGAGAGCGAAGGCCTGAGCTTCAAGGATGTCGCCGAGATTCTGGACATCCCCGTCGCGACGGCCAAGAGCCGCGTCCGCTATGCCCTGCTGAAGCTGGCCGATGAGCTTCGGCCGCTGCAATCGGAAATGGGCGGGAGTGAATCATGAACTGCCAACAAGCCCAAGACCTGCTGCTGGATCTGGTATACGAGGAACTTGACGCCGCAAGTCGCCAGGCCGTCGAGGCCCACGCCGGCGAGTGTGCCGCATGCCGAGAGCAATTGGCCAGCCTGCGCCGTGGACGGGCGGCAATGGTCAGCCTTCGCGCCTGCGAGCCGGCTGGGCAAGATTGTGCGGAGCTTTTTGGTGCAGGCGTCTCGCCTGCACAGCCTACGCATGAAGCGTCATCTCAGCATGAACAGCCGCCTCGGCAGCAACAGTTGTCCCCGTCTTCGGAATTCTCGCTTTTGCGGCCTCGTTTCCTGCGATGGCGGCGACTGGCTGTGGGGATGGCGGCCGCCGCGGCGTTGGCCGTGCTGGTTATCGCGGCCTGGCTGATCCAGGAGAGAACGACCACGCAGGTTTTTGCCACCGGCCGCGTGGAGATCAAGCGGATGAACGTCTCGCTGACGATCATGTCCACGCCGCAGTGGGCAGGCAACTGGATGCCACAGCAGCAGGCGCAGGTGGAGCCGACCGGTGGATACGTTTCGCCAAGTCAGTGGCAGGGCCTTCCGCCAGGTCAGTGGCAGGGCCTTGCCCTGGTGCGCGATGAGCGGATGATCCGCAACCTCAATCGCGGCCTGAGCAAGATTGCCTTCACCGATGTGCCCAGCGGCATCCAGGCAGACACCGTCCGCCTGCGCAGCCTCGACGCGCCGGGCGGTTTGACGATTCTCGAACAGAATTACCAGTATGATCTTGCCTCGGCGGCGGCAGTGCTCAAGAAGCACATCGATAAGAACATTGCCGTCGTCTACAAGGACGGCAAGACTGCTGCGGGCAGGCTGCTAAGTTTTGACGATAGCACCCTCGTCCTCCAGCCGTCGCAAAGTGAGCGAGCGCAGGCGGAGACGCTGCCCGCAGGCCCGGTGAACATTGCCCGGCAGGAGATCCAGGCCATCACTTTTGAAAAGTTGCCCGAGGGGCTGCTCTCCCGGCCGACGCTTGTTTGGAAGCTTCAAAATGAGGCCGCCCTCCAGCAGCAGTTCGAGGTGGCGTACATGACGTCGGGCCTGTCCTGGCGGGCGGATTACCTCCTGAAGATTCAGCCGGCGCGAGGCAAGACGGGCGGCAATGATGCAACCAGGCCTTCAAGCGAGACACTCGCGGGCAGGATGCCCGCGCCACTGCTCGACATTATCGATTCTGCCGAGATGGTCGGCTATGCGACTGTCTCCAACACCTCCGGCGTGACGTACCAGGACGCGCAACTCAAGCTGATGGCAGGCGATTTGAATATACTGCGGCCGCAGTTTGATTTAGAGACTATTCTCTGGGACGGCGGCATCTCTAAGGGATTCCAACCCGCAGAGCCGTTCCAGGAGAAATCCTTCTTCGAGTACCACTTGTACACCCTTGGGCAGCCGACCACTTTGCGGCACAACGAGACCAAGCAGATTCAGCTTGTCAGCGGCGAGGGGATCAAGCTTCGGCGGGCGTACGTATATGACCCTGCAGATAACCCCACAGCCGCCCGCGTGGTCAGCGAGATGAAGAACTCCAAGGACAATGGCCTGGGCCGGCCGCTGCCCAAAGGCGTGATCCGCCTGTATGCCCCGGACGATGACGGCGAGGAAACTTATGTTGCCCAGACGACCATCGACCACACGCCGACTGACGAGACGCTCCGCCTGCCGTGGGGGCACGCCTTTGACATTGCGTGCTCAGCCAGGCAGACGGTGAATGATGTTCGCGGCCCTGACCGCCGC
>CAYQJH010000160.1:0-8080 GCA_964417755.1 uncultured Planctomycetaceae bacterium | reverse complement strand
CAAACCGTTCGGCTTCACGCCCTTCTATCCAGGGCCCGGCCTGGGCGGGCACTGCCGGGTGCCGTGGTTCGCGCAGCGCAGCGGAGCAACCACGCACATCTTGATACGCATCAAGCCATGCACAAGCGCCCGGCCAACATCTCATCAACATCCCATTCCCGGCGTTGAACATGCCGCGATTTCATCGCCTATCAGCATACGCGCCTTCAAGGAAGGCAGCAGCCATGTTCTTGTGATTGACGTTAGATGCGAACACTGTGCCATCAGACAGTCAACGTGGTTGCTTCGCTCCGCAAACCACGGCACCCACCACGACTATGGCTGAGTTTCGTGTGCGACTTCCTGCTCACGATCCTTCATGCTTAGCAAGTATGCCAGGCTGAAGGACAGCAGAGTCCCGATCGTGATCAGCCAGCTCCAGCCCAGGCTGATAATCCTGCCCTCTACGAAAACATCTTTCTCGCATAGCAGCAAGAGAACAAGCACGATCAGCGAGGCGATGACCATGGCTGCGACGTTTCCCCATCCGGCAGATCTGCGCCGTGTCAGCAGGCCAAACAGGAAGACCCCAAGTATGCTTCCGCCGGTAACGGAGACGATCTCAAACGAAAACCAGAGGACATCTTTGACCCCCTGCGAAAACCACGCGATGACGGCCAGCACAACGCCAAAACCCATTACTCCGCAGCGTGAGACCCAGAGATAATGCCGCTCTGAGGCGCTTCGCCGAATAAGCGGACGATAAATGTCGGTGACGAATGATGACGACAGGCTGCTCAGGGGCGAATCGATGCTCGCCAGAATAACCACCGCAAGGACAAGGCCCTTCAGGCCTGCGGGCAACATGCTACCGGCAAAGAATGGCAGGACATTCTTCGCCTCCTCGGGCCTGGCCGCTTCCGGATGAAATTGATAGAAGGCATAGAGAAGTGTTCCGACGCCGAGGTAAACAACCAGCAGCGGCAACACCGCGACAATAGTGAAGATGATAGCCTTCTGGCTGGCTTTGCGTGTCTTGACAGTCAGCAGGCGTTGGACAAGTTCCTGATCCGTTCCAAACATGACCAGGCCGACGATGAAGGCGTTTGTAGCGCCGGCCCAGAAACTCGTGGGGTTGCTGAAGAACGATACTATGCCGCCCCAAATGCCGCTGGAATAAGTAACGGCGTCGCCGGCCTGCTTCGTGTCGAAGATAAAGACCTTCGTCTTTTCGCGAATATTGCTCAGACTCATGACGCCGCCGAGACCATCGGGAATTTGCCAAAGGAGGAACACAATGACCGCCACGGCCATTATGTAGAACATGATGGTCTGGTAGGCTCCGTTCCAGACAACTGCCTTGATTCCGCCAAAAGCGATGAAGACGATGCTGATGGCGCTGAAGAGGACCAGGGATGGCAACAGCCCCTTCCAGCCCATGATGGATGTTACAGCCAGGCAAGCCAGGTACAGCCGGAATCCCGATGCCGCAAGGCGCGTAATAAAGAAACAGACCGAGCCCGCATATTGAGTCTTGGGCCCGAAACGCTGGCGCAGATATTCGTAGATCGAGGTGCAGTCAATCTTGAAGAACACGGGCAGGAATATGAAGGCCACCAGGATTCGCGCCAGGGCCGAGCCAAAGAAGAACTGGATATAGTTCCAGTTCTCCGCGTACGAGGCGGCGGGCGCCCCAATGATTGTGGCGGCACTTACTTCCGTGGCGACGAACGAAAGACAGACGATGATCGCCGGCATCCTGCGATTGCCCAGAAAATAGTCCTTGGTGGACGTCTCCTTCTTTCCGGCCAAGTAGGCGATCACAAATAGCAGCATCACCGAAAGCAGGACAACCACCACATCCAGTGCCTGGAGGTTGTCCACAGGCATCGACTGAATCAAATCATCCATGAGAAATCGCCTTCCGTAGCGAGCCGCCGCTGGTCTTGAGTTTTGCCTTGGCTGTGGCGGCGTTGCAGTCGATGACGGCCATCAGGAGCGCAGCATTTGCCCGGCCGGCTGCATGCTTCAGTAGTAATCGCGCCCGCGACCGCGAGACACCGGCGGCGGCCATCACTAGCCGCTCGCTGCGGTCCTGAAGCTTGGCATTGGTGGCTCGCAGGTCTACCATCAGATTGCCGTAGACTTTGCCGGTTCGGATCATCGCCGCCGGCGTCAGCGTGTTGAGGATCAGCTTGGTCGCCGTGCCGGCCTTCATCCGCGTCGAGCCGGTGATTACCTCCGGCCCCACTACCGCCGCAATGACAACATCCACCTTCAGCAAATGCCGCGCCTCCGGGGCGCATGTCACAAATGCGGTCTTGGCGCCAATCTTGGCAGCGGCCGCAATTGCACCCCGGACAAACGGCGTGACACCGCACGCGGCAATACCGACAACCGTATCGCGGGAACCTACTCTGTACTTCTCAATAGCGCATTGTCCGGCTGCTGGGTCATCCTCCGCGCCCTCGATGGATCGTACCAGCGCACGCCTGCCGCCTGCGATGATGCCTTGAACCAGCATGCGCGGCACGCCGTAGGTGGGCGGACATTCAGATGCGTCCAATACCCCCAGCCGCCCGCTGGTGCCCGCGCCGACATAGAACAGCCGGCCGCCGCTGCGGAACGATTCAACGATGAGATCCACCGCGTGGGCGATCTGCAGCCGCTGGCGCCCCACTGCGGCTGCCACGCGGGCGTCTTCAGAATTGATGATCGAGACGATTTCCAGCGTGCTCTTGCGGTCGATGTCGGCCGAGCGGGGGTTGCGCTTCTCCGTGGTAAGTTTCGATCTGTCCATTAAATCTCTACCAATTCCTCTCAGCGTTCTCTGCGTCTCAGCGGCGGCTGATTTCGCCTGGCCTGCGATGGAACAATCTTGCCCAGGATAACGCCGTGGCGCGCACCTGTGGCTGAGGGAACATTGCCGCACTGCCCATGCCAACTTTGATAGGCCAGGATCGCAAACGAGATCGCTTCTTTCGCGTCGGCGTTGATCCCGTGATCGTCCATGGCGCTTATGCGGGCGCGGGGCAATTCGCGGCGCAACATGGCCACAAGGACAGGGTTTCTCGCTCCGCCGCCGCAGAGGATCACCTCGTCCACATCGCCCAGGAAGCGCCTGTAAGCCTCCGCGATTGATCGGGCGGTAAACGCCGTCGCTGTGGCCAGCAGGTCATGCTTGCTTATCCGTGCCCTCTCAGCCTGCCGCCAGATTTGGTCGGCTGCCTGTGCGCCAAAGAGCTCCCTGCCGGTCGTCTTGGGCGGGCGGCGCGCGAAATAGCTCTGGCGCATCCACTGATCGAGCATCTCGGCGTTGATCGTGCCTCTGCCGGCGAGACAGCCGTCCTTGTCATACTTCAGCCGGGCGTTGCTGGCCAGTTGCGCCAGGCGGTCGATAATCATGTTGCCTGGCCCGGTGTCGAAGGCAAGCACGTCATCGATGGTTCCGCCAGCCTTAAGATATGTCACATTGGCAATGCCGCCGATGTTCTGAATGGCCCGATTGTGCCGCGGATGACTGAAGAGAACCCAGTCGGCATACGGCACCAGCGGCGCTCCCTGCCCGCCGGCGGCTATTTCGCGCGTGCGGAAGTCCCCAACTACAGGCACGCCCGTTCGCTCGGCAATTACGCAGCTTTCGCCGATCTGAAGCGTCGAGCCGCCCCGCCGGGCGGGCAAGTGATAGATGGTCTGGCCGTGCGAACCAATCAAATCGAGCGAATTCAGCGGTACGCGCGACTTGCGGCAGGTCTGAATCACTGCGTTTGCAAAGGCCTCGCCAAGGACAAAGTTCATCCGGCAGATGAGGTCAACGCTGCCGGTCTTGGGCGAGAAGAGACGGAATATCTCCCGCCGCGTCGCAGGGGCAAACGCGACGGTCTCAAAGGCCACAACGTCCAACCGGCCGGCCGAGATATCCACGACGGCCACGTCGATCCCGTCGGCGCTTGTGCCGGACATCAAGCCTGCTACTCGCAATGTCTCGCTGTCCCGCCCAGCCAGCACGCCCTTCCTGATCTTGATCATGCATGACTCAAAGCATTCGCGACAAAAGTTCACCTAGTATCACACTGCTCATCGAGGCCGTGCTGCCACGCTCTCATTCGTTGTCACTCTTGGGATAGTGCGCCGCTATCCAGGAGACGATTGCCTCAGCCAGGCCGTCAGCCTTCTTCTCGACGCCCTGGTTGACGGTCTCCCGGCTGCGTCCGATGCAGTTGGCCACTCCGAGCACTTTGCCGCTGCTCTTGTCCACGAGTTCCACGCGGGCAACGACCTCCTCGAAAGGCCCGAACACCTGCGAGACCGCTCGCGTCGCATCCTCATAGTGAATGATCTTGCCGCGAATCAGCAGCGTCTTGCCGCCCGTGTTTGCGATCTTCCTGGCTGCCAGTTGCCTTTCGAACCTGTCCTTCAGCAGGGGCAGCAGCGCCGACGGCGTCTTTCCAAATTCATCCGTAAAAGGCGCTAGCTCGAATCGCGTGTACTCGACCAGCGCGATATCCCGGCTGCGCTGCGACAGCGGATCGATCACAATTGTAATGCCCTTGGCGCCTGTGACCTTGCCCAGTCCTTCACTGATCGCCCTGCCAACGCAGCCACTGCCCGTCGACAGCAGGGCCGCAAATACCAGGCCAATCGCCAGATTCCTCATCCGAATCTCCTTTCATTCCTTAGTACAAGCATTCGGCCGTGATCCTCGCCTCACACTATGAGGCGAATCCATGCTCTTTCAGTCTATGCGAAAGAGTCGGTAACTGCGACCCCACCGGGACGAGAGAATCTCGCCGACTGATTCCTTCTCCGGTGCATCTTCCGCATCCAGAATGACGTACCATGCCCCGGCCTGACTGTAGTCTGCTTTCTGCCGCGATAGCTCCGACGCCCATTGTTTGATCTGCCCCAGGTCGGCCCGTCCGGAGGCAGGATGAAGCAGCCGCTCCTGGGCTGCCAGCAAGTCCAGGTAGCTCTCCAGCTTGCCGGGCGCGAGGTAGAACAGGTACACCAGGTCCTGCGGGCAAGCAACCATCGACCGCCGGCTGACCATGCGGAATGAAGGCGCGCTCCTGACGATGAAGACGGCGTCTTTGGGCGACTCGACTGCGGCGTAGTGGCCGATGGCCTCGAGTTCCTCTCGGCGCTGGGCGGCCTCATGGTGCCGCTGGATGCTGCGCGGCTTGTCCTGCTCGTCCATGTACATTGTGGCCATGTCCAGCACGGCATATCGGGAAACTCGAAGGTTATCGGAAGGGATCATCCAGACAGCCATCAGGGCCGCGCAGCCCAGCCGCACCAGTATTCGATGCTCATGCACCAGGCGAAAGAGATTCGTCAGCGCCTGCGAGAACATGACGTACAGGCTGAGCATGATGAAGCTGCCCGCCTGAACAAAGTCGATGATGACCGGCGCGGAATTACGCATCGCCCCAAGAGCCTGAAGAAGGCCGTGAATGCCAAGTGAAACAAACAGTGATGCAGCGAAGAACCACACCCACACCTTCATGTCCCGAACTCGATATCGTTCAACCTTCGAAAGCACGACGATGGCTGGAATCACCAGCACAATCGCCATCACCATCACCCAGTTGAGCATGGCCTTGAGCATGCCTGGGTACAGCGCCGCCAGGTCGGCCATCTCGAATGCCTGGGCCGTCACCGCCGCAGAGGCGGTCACATCTTGAGGATTGAGCGACTGTTTCAGGGCTAGCAGGTAGGCGCCGAACGGAGCCGCCCCCAGCAGCGCTGCCAAAGCAAATGATCCCGCCGCCAGCCAGGCCTTCGGGGCGAATTGCCGTTGCCCCAGGTAAACGAGGATCAGCACCGCCGCCAGGTCCATCGCCGCAGCCAGGTGGATGTTGCCCATCAGGCCGGTCAAGACGAAGACCAGCAGCAGGCGATACCACTGGTGCATGTGTCGCAGGAACGCCAGCACAATCAGCGGCATGAGGCTGATGCAGATAGCCCAGGGCGTTATCGAGCCCAGCGACCCGACACCCCAATATGACGATCCGACGCCGTAGATGACGGTCGAGCTCAAGACGGCGGTGAAGGCCGCCACCGACCAGTTGCGGCACTGGCGATAGACCAGCGCATACATGCTGCTGAGGTACACCAGCGACACGAATGCGACCAGGATCCGGAAAGGCAGCGTCATGTCGCTAAAGCCGCTGGGAATCAGAACCAGGTCCAGCATGCCCAGCAGCGCCGGTGAGTGAACCTGCCACAGCCGGCTGGCGCCAAAGATCGCATCCGCCGGAAAGAGCGAAGGGTCGTGATACTTCAGCGAACTGGCAGAGAGGTATGCCTGAGAGTCGCTTAAGCGCGCATCAGACGTGGCCTGATAGCCGTACAAGACCGCCACCGCCACGAACAGCAAGGCGGCCAGAAGATGCTGCGGTTTGGGAACGGGCCTCATTTGACACGTTTTCCTGAAAGGACAAAGATGATAGTATAGCGGCGGCCGGCAAGACAACAAGACGCCAGCGTCCCCGGGAGCAATGAACACCTATCAAGACATCCGAATCGCGTTTGTAACGGCGGTCGCTGAGGCCATTGACGTCGGCAGCCTGATTCCACCCGGCTCGTGCGTAGTGGTAGCCGTCAGCGGCGGAGCGGATAGCGTCGCGATGCTGGCGGCACTGCGGGAGCTGGCCGGCCAGCCTGGGCGAAATTACCGGTTGATCGTCGCCCATCTCAATCACTGCCTTCGCCCGGAGGCGGCCGAAGATGCCCGCTTTGTTCGTAGCCTGGCCAGGCGCTTGCATTTGCCCTGCCACATCGTCAAACGAAACGTGCCAGCCTTGGCGAGGCGATTAGGCCAGGGAATAGAGCATGCTGCCCGCATTGCCCGCTATGAGTTCCTGCGCAACGTGGCCGTCAAATGCCGTGCGGGCATCGTGGCGGTTGCCCATCACGCCGACGATAATGTTGAGACGGTGCTCTACCGCCTGTTTCGCGGCACCGGCCTGCATGGCCTTTCCGGCATGGCAGCCGCAAGGCCCCTGCTTCAGGAGCTTGAGGCGACTGCATCAGGCAAATCGCGCAAGCCAGCCGAGGCGAGCGAGAACGTATTGCTTGTCCGCCCAATGCTGGCCCTTCGCCGCAGCGACATCGAGTCGTTCTGCCGCGCTGCCGGCCTGACGTTCCGCACCGATTCAACTAATGCCGATGTCTCCTACCGCCGCAACTTCATCCGCCAGGAACTCCTGCCGCTGCTGCGCCGAAGGCTTAATCCGCAAGCAGACTTGGCAGTCCTGAGGCTGGCGCGCTCGGCGAGAATAGCTGACGGTTTTCTCTTGATCGAAGCTGCAAAGGCGATTCGGGCGGCGGCTGTCGCGGGCACAGACGGGCAGCTGGCTCTGAATGTCAGGCGATTGAAGAGCCGTCATCCAGCCGTGGTTCTGTCAGCCCTGCGCCTGGCGCTGGAGGAAGCCGGCGTACCGATGCGCTCCGTCGGCGCTGAGCGCTTAGAAGAGATTCTATCCATGTTGAGCGCCGCCGGGCCTGATTGCGTAAACCTGCCGGAAGGATGGGCCATGCGGCGAAGCGGCAATCTGCTGCGCTTGTCGCGCGGCAAGACATCCCAAGAGCCTAGTCTCAAGTCCGCCGTCCTTAGTTGCCCCGGCACGACGCAACTGCCTGATGGAAGCGTGGTCTCCGCTGCGATCATTCCGTTTGACACCGCCAGTTTCACGCGGCATTGCCGCCAAATACGGCCCGGCATGCAAGCCAACGTCGAGTTCCTCGATGCCGATTGCGTTTCCGGGCCACTTTCATGGCGATTGCGCCGCCGCGGCGATGTGTTCACGCCGCTGGGCGCGCCAGGCAGGCAGAGCGTCAGCAATTTCCTGACGAACCTGAAGCTGCCAGGGCAGCAGAGGCGGCTGGTTCGATGCATCTGCGACAGTGCGGGGATCATCTGGCTGTGCCCGCTGAGGATCTCTCAGAGGGCAAGGGTCAGTTCCTCCACCAGGCGATTGCTTCGGCTGGAGGTGACCCCGCCGCGATAAGGCCTTAGTTACAGGGGGCAAACATGGAAGGGTCGTTGCCGTTTTGTGGTGCGGGCGTCTCGCCTGCACACCCTTGGCATTGTCAGGAT
>CAYQJH010000159.1:0-8191 GCA_964417755.1 uncultured Planctomycetaceae bacterium | reverse complement strand
TTTTCCTTCAAGCCGTGCGCTGCTCGCTGTCCTCCTCCACAGCCTGAAGTTGAATCCGGCGACAGTATCCAGATTCTGACTCCGAATACTTTAGACCTGCGATTCTCCGATTCGAACCTATTGACAAGACTGAAGGGTCGTGATATGCTACTAATACGATTTAGTAAATCCTATTTATGGACAAAATGGCGACTAGAACCATGCCTAGAATCCCTAAGAAACGACCACCCACAATGAAAGATGTCGCCGATCTGGCCGGCGTGTCTCAGACGACAGTCTCTTTCATCATCAATGACGTTGATGGCGTTAGCATTCCTCAGGACACGCGCCAACGAGTGTGGGCGGCCATTCAGCAACTGCGTTATCGCCCGAACGCCGTGGCACAAGGACTGAGAAGAAACCGAACGGGCGTCCTCGGCTTTATCACCGATGAGATCGCCACAACTCCGTTCGCCGGCAAGCTTATCCAGGGAGCACAAGATGCAGCCTGGGAGAGCGGAAAGATACTGCTGCTGATCAATACTGGCAAGAACCCCACCGTTGAAGAAGCTGCGATTGAGATGATGTTGGAGCGCCAGGTCGAGGGCATTACCTATGGGACAATGTATCATCGCGCTGTCACTCCCCCCAGCATCATTCGAGAAGTGCCAACCGTCTTGGTCGATTGTTTCATCGAGGATCGTTCTCTACCTTCTGTCGTCCCTGACGAGGTGGGGGGAGCACGTGCCGCGACCCAAGCGCTTCTCCAGAAAGGTCATCAACGAATCGGCTTCATCAACAACATCGACCCCATCCCGGCGACATTTGGCCGCTTGGAGGGCTATCAACAGGCACTGGCGAGCTATGGCGTAGCTTTTGACCCAGGTCTGGTTGTCGCCGACGAAAGTCAAGCCAACGGAGGCTATCGTTGTACGATGTCGTTGATGCAAGCACCACATCCTCCTACTGCCATCTTCTGTTTCAACGACCGCATGGCCATGGGGGCCTATGATGCCTTGCGCAAGCTCAACTGCAGGATTCCGGAGGACATAGCTGTGATTGGCTTCGACAACCAGGAGATCATCGCCGCCTGGTTATACCCCCCGTTGTCCACGATGGAACTGCCGCACTATCAGATGGGCTGGTGGGCAGTAAAACATCTCGTCGAACATGGTGACGTAGCAGGAGCCCGTCCTGTTCAGCATGTGCTGGAATGCCCCCTGATTATGAGAGAGTCTTTCTGAGACCTAACGTCCAAGACCGTTTTGGCGTGATGGCACAAGCCCGCAGTCGCACAGAAGAAAGGAGTCCACCTGGTCGAGACTGAGTAACCGTTGGCAATCAAGTATTTTGAGAGGCTAGCTCTGAATCAGCTCGCCTAAGCTCGAAAGCTGCAAGTTGGACACACTATGACGTTCAAATCTAGAGGAGGAACCGAAATGAAAAGAAGTCTTCTCACACTGCTCGTGCTGCTAGTAGCTGTTGCCCCTCTCTCGTATGCAACACAGGTTCAAGGTCAAGAGTCCGTTACGTTGAACATCCTGGTCGAATCCGGAGGGTTCCAACTTCAGGAGGAGGTTGCTAAGCTCTTCGAGGCGGAAACTGGGCACAAAGTCAATTTCGTCCAGGTCCCTTACGCTGGCGTCTATGAGAAACTCGTTGCGGAAATGGCAACCGGCGGCGACGCATTTGACGTCGCAACAATTGACGTGATCTGGATTCCGACCCTTGCGCAGTTTGCCGAGCCACTCGACAACCTGTTTACTGATGAGGTCAAGGCGGACCTGTTCCCTTCGTTGGTCGCCGACGCGCAGTATGGTGGGCATTATGTCGGCATGCCGGCATGGGCGAACACCGAGATTCTCTTCTACCGTAAGGATCTCTTCGAAGATCCCGCTGAGCAGGCTGCTTTTATGGAGGAATACGGCTATGATCTACGCCCGCCGACAACCTGGCAGGAGTTCATTGACGTAGCTGTCTTCTTCACCCGTGACACCGATGGCGACGGCCAGATCGACCTCTATGGTACAGATGTGAAGGGCGCACCCTCGGGAGCGGACGTTGAATGGTTCGTACACGCTCTGCAGGCAGGTTCACCGGGGGCGGCCCTGGATGCAGAGGGCAACATCATTATCGACAACGAAGCCCATCTAAAGGCCCTTGAATTCTACGTGGATCTACACTGCAAGTACCACGTCAGCCCGCCGAATGTTCTTGAGATCGACTGGTCTGTTGCCCAGGAGCTCTTCTATCAGGGCCAGACTGCCATGACCCGCTTCTGGGCACACGCCTATCGTCTGATTCCTGAAGGTGCTCCGGTTGCAGGCATGGTCGGTGCTGCTCCCATGATTGCTGGAGAAGCAGGCATAGCAGCGGTGCCAGGCCCCTGGTTCAACATGGTACCTGTCACCTCAAAGAACAAAGAGGTGGCCATCGAGTTCGTCAAGTTTGCCCTTGAGCATAACGATCTCGGCATGACGGCACCATTGGGTTTGGCCGCGAGTCAAGCAGCATACACGAAGTATGTGGATGAACCCGGCTACGAATATGTCAAGCCGCTCATGGAAACGCTTGCCTCACCCCAGACACTGGGTCGTCCGCTCCTGGAGAACTGGCAGGAAATCAGCGACGAGGTGATTGTCCCCCTGGTTCAAGATGCCCTCGGCTGCGAAGCCAACCCAGATGAGGTCTTGGGGTGGGGACGCGCCATGCTTGAGGAGATTCTTCAATAGTCCCTGTGGTTCAGGCTGTTGAAGAAGGAGAGAGGTGTCGCGTGCAAATGCAGTGCGGCACCTCATTCTCCCCACCGACTCTAGACTTCAAAGGGTAAGACCATGAAGCTGACAGACCGCACCTACTCATTGCTACTACTCACTCCCGCCGCACTCTTTATCCTGCTATTCGTAGTCTACCCTCTTTGCACGCTTGTGTACGACAGCTTTCACGAGGTCTCCCTGCTCTCTCTCGGTGATCGGACCTTCGTAGGCTTTGACAATTACGAGAAGGCCATCTCGTCGTCGCGTGTTCAGGACGCTGCCGCGCGAACGCTTCAGTATACTGCCATCACACTGTCCGCAGAGTTCTTCCTAGGTTTCATGGCAGCTCTACTTTTCAAGGTATTGGGAGAAAGATACAGTCTTGCACGAACCGTCTTCTTATTTCCGCTGATGATACCTCCGATTGTCGCTGGACTTCTGTGGCGCTATATGCTGATGAGCAACTTCGGCATTGTCAACTGGATACTCGATTGGCTCGGCGTTATCCAGACTCCCAATGACATTTCGTGGCTGGGGGACACTAGTATCGTGCTTTTCTCGGTGGCAATTCCAGACATTTGGCTGACAACATCCTTCGTCGCCATGGTCACGTTCACCGGGCTGCAAAACATCCCTCAGGAGATTATTGAGGCGGCCAAGATTGACGGCGCTGGAGCTATACAGACATTCCGAAGGATCACTCTGCCCTTGCTGCGTCCAGTGATTGCGGTGGTTTTGATCATTCGTGGCATTGATGCGGCTAGAACGTTCGACATGATATGGATACAGACTGAAGGTGGTCCACGTTTTGCGTCCGAGGTCCTGAGTCTGCAAGTGTACCGAAGCATGATTCGCTATGGCCGTCTCGGCGAAGCATCAGCTGTGGCTGCGCTGTTCATGATCGGTTTGCTGGTACTAAGCTTGATAGCGTTCTATAGCATCTGGCGGCCCGGGCTGTCTGATACATAGGAAACGACCATGGCCAAAGTCCATTCCCAAAACCCGGTTCTGCCTCACAACAACTCATCAGCACATCCGATGAGGATTGCCATGGCAAGAATCCACGCAGGGCGCTTGGTACTGATACTTCTGGTAGCCCTAATTCTTGTCGTGTACGTTTTCCCCTATTTGTACCTCGTCCTGACATCATTCAAACCACCTGAGGACTCGGTGACTGTGCCGCCGACATTGCTCCCTAGACAGTGGAGCCTGGAGAATTACCAGCGCATAGGTAATTACCCGGCGATCCCGAAGTCCTTTATCAATAGCATAATCATTGCCCTGGGAAGCACGACGCTGGCGCTCACTCTGGCTGTGCCCGCAGCATACTCAATGACCCGGTATAGAACGAACGTCAGCCGAATATTCATGATCATTACCCTCATTACCCGTATGATTCCTTATGTATCTATCGCCATCCCGTTCTTCACCCTGATGCGCAGATTCAACCTGACTGACACCCATATCGCCGTCGCACTTGCCCACACTACGATTAACCTCCCTCTGGCAATCTGGCTGCTGGCCAGCTTCTTTGAGGGCGTCCCCCATGAACTAGAGGAAGCTGCGCGAGTCGATGGCGCGTCCCGACTTGGTGCCCTGCTTCGAGTGATCATTCCCGTGGTAATGGGAGGAATTGCTGTAACAGCCATTTTCAGCTTCTTGGCATCGTGGAATGAGTTCTTGTTCTCATTGCTTCTGACCTCAGTCGACGCCAAGACAGCCCCAATTGCAATTGCCGAGTTCAAAACCCAGTACGCTGTTGAATGGGGAACTATGACCGCTCTGGCTACGCTGTATTCGTTTCCGGTCATCTTGTTCTCATTATTGGCGCAGAAACGGATTGTGGCTGGAATGACACTTGGGGCTGTTAAGGGTTGATGTTTAGCATTGGGCGGCTTAGCCAAGGCCTGGAGTTCCTGTCCTTCATGGACTAACCCAACAAGGAGATGAGTCTGATGAACGTATGGCAACCGAATAGCCCACTGGGAGGACTGGCTTTCATCAAGCACGCGCGGTCCTTGCGAGAGTCAAGTTGGGACCGTACGGGCGGAAATCGCGACTTCAGAGTCGTTGAGCCTGGTGAAACCGCTGTCTTGGCCGATATTCACGGAGTCGGCTGCATCAGGCATATCTGGATGACCACACGCTGCTATGCCCCCCAGTACTTGAGGAAGTTGGTGCTGGAAATGTACTGGGATGGCGAGCGGAATCCTAGCGTCAGAGTCCCTTACGGCGATTTTTTCGGCATCGGTCACGCCACATGCAGGCATTATGTCTCATTGCCCATGAATATGGTCTCTGGTGAAAGGCGAGGGCCAAAGGGGCCTTTCTCCGCTTCGAACAACTGCTATCTCCCGATGCCATTCGGCAGTGCGGCCCGAATCCAACTTATCAACGAGAGCGAAGAGCCGATAGCCAATCTCTTCTACATGATTGACTATGAATTGTATGACGATCCGGCGCCCGGTGATTTAGGTCGATTCCATGCCGCATGGAATATCGAAAACCCCTGCCGAAAAGTCGTTCATCCTTCCGATATTGAGAATCCCGCGCCATGGGATCTGCCTGGAAAGAACCTAACAGGTGACGAGAACTACGTTATCCTAGACGCAGAAGGTGTCGGACACTATGTGGGCTGCGTGCTGAACATCGATAATTTCGATGCTTCAAATCAGGTCTTCACCTGGCCTGGCGAGGGAGACGACATGATCTTCATCGACGGCGAAAGATGGCCCCCTTCGTTGCATGGTACCGGTACCGAGGACTACTTTGGCGCGGCATGGGGATTCCCCAGCGGGGAATATGACGGGCCGTATCACGGGATTTCATTGGGCAGCGATGTGCAAGAGCATTTTGGCAAGTGGAGTCTGTATCGCTGGCACATCGAAGACCCGATTCGATTCACAAAATCCATTCGAGTGACGATTGAACACGGCCATGCCAATGACCAGGCAAATGAGTATTCCAGTGTGGCGTACTGGTATCAGCTAGAGCCTCACAAACCTCTGGGCTTGCTTCCCCCGGTGGGAGTGCGACTACCCAGACGATGGCCTGAACACGGACTGTGGGATAGGTAAAAGGCCAATTGCCCCGTTAGGCAAGTACGCGCTGCAGCCTAGAATGCTCGGTGCGAGGTTCCCTGAGGCTCTCCTGGCCTGACAGGTCAGTTGGCTGGTAAAGGAACCCGCACTGTCTCGCAAGCGAGTGGCAGTCTGCAAGGGTCAATGACCGAAGAATCTCTTCTGCACACTGCCCTCGCTTCTTATCCCGAATCTGGAAACGGTCCTGGCAGTCATCCGACTCCAGGTAGAGCAAGTGACATAAGTGAAGGAAACGAGCAGGAACCCCATGAATGACTCTCATCGCCCTCAGTATCATTTCTTGCCGCCAGCAAATTGGATGAACGACCCTAATGGTCTTATTCAGTGGAACGGGCGGTATCACCTGTTCTTTCAGTACAACCCGTACCAGCCATTCCACCAGCGTATTCATTGGGGCCATGCAGTCAGCGACGATCTTGTCCACTGGCAGCATCTACCCGTGGCCCTCGCACCATCCCCGGATGGTCCCGATGCAGATGGCTGCTTTTCTGGATGTGCTGTGAATGCGAATGGAAGACCACGACTCTTCTACACTGGTATTTCCCCTCAGACTGTGTGCACAGCCATGAGCTCGGACGACCTACTCACCTGGCAGAAGTCCCCCGACAACCCCGTTATCCCTGGGCCGCCCGCGAGCATCGATACTGGGCCTAGCCAAGATTTCCGCGATCCATACATCTGGAAACAGCATGATCTCTGGTATATGGTAATCGGATCCAAGATCCAAGACGTAGGGGGGGCGGTTCTGCTCTACTCTTCGCCCGATCTCTCGCATTGGTCCTATGAGGGCCCATTGTTGGTTGGCGATGTGCGGGGAACAACGCCATTTCGTTTGGGCACGATGTGGGAGTGTCCGAATTTCTTCGAGGTTGATGGTTTACATGTACTGGTGTTGTCGGTGGCCGAGGATGAATCGCGCGACTTTGTGGGCGAACCTTACTTTCCAGGCCATCTAGTGCATGCAGCCTACTTCACAGGGGAATATCAGCAACATCGGTTCTTGCCAACCACGCAGGCTCTGCTCGATCATGGTGGCTCCTTCTACGCCCCACAAGTTATGCGTGACAACACAGGCCGTCTCCTCATGTGGGGATGGCTACGTGAAGGACGGAGTGAGTCAGCTCAGCTCAAAGCGGGCTGGAGCGGTGTCATGTCACTACCACGAGTTATCTCCGCAGGTGCCAATGGGACGCTCCGATTCACACCAGCACCAGAGCTGCGCACGTTACGCCAACAACACTGGTATTATCGCGATTTGCCTCTGCCTGAGGGAGATATCAAGGACCTTGGGGAGACCTGTGGCAACTCGCTGGAGCTGCTGGCAGAAATAGAGCTTGAACACACATCAGCCGTCGGAATTGTCTTAGGCGATTCAATGGATGGTGGCGAGTTCACAACAATCTCGTACGATGCATCCACCCATGTGCTTGCCGTTGACACCACCAAATCCAGCCTTAATCCAGAAATTCATGGCACCTTGCGCAAAGCGATTCTTCCCCTGGGTAAGAACGGTCTCCTTCAACTTCATTTGTACCTTGATCATTCTGTATTGGAGGTCTTTGCCAATGAGGAAAGCTGCTTTGCGTGTCGGATCTATCCGGCACGGGCAAGTGGGGGAAGAGTCTATATTGCGGGACTACATGGTCATTCGAGGGTTCGATCAGTTGACATCTGGAGAATGAATTCGATCTACTGTGACGAGGAATGAGCCAGCTTGAACTAGATGTGCCCACAAGCATTCTCCTCCCAGGATGTAGCCAGGGGAGTGGAAAAAGGCAAGGACACACGAAATCTCGGACATGAACCGGATAGGTAGGGAACTGGCGTTTGTAGAGTTGGCGACGGTTCCAGGCGTAGACAAAGAGCTTGATGGCGCGGCGCAGGGCATGCACACACCGGGAGAAACACCGGGAACGTCGAGCGAGACGTGCCAGGTAATGACGTAGCTCGGCATTGTCGGCTTCAACCGAATACGTCTGGCTCTTGTCTGCGACCGCTTGGTACTGACCGGGGGACAAATCAATGCCTGATGGGTGCATTTCAGTTTAGTTCACGATGCGCGACAAGCCCGAACAGGTCTGACGCATAATCAGCCGACCGTGAACTTTCGTGAAACGCACCCGCTAGGCTCGCCAAAGACTCGCTACGTCCGTGCCGATGACGGATTTCCTCGTTGCACTCACATTGGGCCGGGGTGATATGGGAAATCGGCTGCTGAGGCAGGAGCAGGCCGAGGTATAGCTCAACAACCATGCGGCGGGCCGCATAGCGCAGATGCTCGAATACGGACGTGTTGCGCAGGCCCCTATGGGGCACAACCTTATACACTATTGAGCAAGCCACGAGCCGCGTTTT
>CAYQJH010000158.1:0-8230 GCA_964417755.1 uncultured Planctomycetaceae bacterium | reverse complement strand
AGCCTTTTCTGCCGATTAAAACGAGGGCAAGATGCCCTCGGCACACGCGGGCGAGACGCCCGCGACACGAGAATTCGTTCCAGTGCAGTTACCCCGGCGTGCAATAGTCGATCAGCCTGGCGATCTCGCTCCGCAATTCGCCGCGGGGCGTGATCATGTCGATGAAGCCATGTGCCAGCAGGAATTCCGCCCGCTGGAAACCTTCGGGCAGTTCAGCCTTGATGGTGTTGGCGATCACGCGCTGGCCGGCAAAGCCGATAAGGGCTCCAGGCTCGGCAATGATCACATCGCCCAGCATCGCGAAGCTGGCGGTCGTGCCGCCGGTAGTCGGGTCGGCCAGCACCGATATGTAAAGTCCGCCGGCGTCGTCGAACCGCGCCAGCGCCGCGGATGTCTTGGCCATCTGCATCAGGCTAAGAGCGCCCTCGTGCATGCGCGCCCCGCCGGACATGCAGATGATCACCAGCGGCAGAGAGGCTCGCGTGGCCTCCTCGATCAGCAGCGAGAGCTTCTCGCCAAGCACACTGCCCATCGAGCCCATCAGGAAGTCGCCGTCCATGATGCCCAGGGCCAGGCGCCTTCCCTTGACGTAGCCGATGCCGGTAAGCACAGCCTCCGTATTGCCCGTCTTGGCCTGCTCGGCCTTGATTCTGCCGGCGTAGCTTTGGCCCAGCCATTTGAAATTCAGAGGATCAGTCGGGGCAATGTCGGCGAAAAGTTCCTCGAAGCTGTCGGGGTCGGTCAACTGCTTGACCCGTGTCCGCCCGCCGACGCGAAAGTGGTACTGGCACTCGGGGCAGACATCGAGGTTCTCGCTGACCGTCTTGCGGTAAAGCATTTTCTCGCAGCCGGGGCAACGCAACCACAGCCCATCGGGCACCTCCCGTTTCTTGCGAAAGGAAGGCCCTTCGAATGCGGACGAATCGTACGGCTTAATGACGTTGCTTTCAGCCATGATTACTCCATCAGCGGCAGCGTGGCAGCATCTTTCAAATCTTGCACAGCCCTGGGAATATTGCCCGAACCGAATATATCTTCGCCGGCTACGAAGACGTCCGCGCCGGCGGCCGCAGCCAGGGCGGCCGTCTTGGGATTGATGCCGCCGTCAACCTCCAGCCGCTGGTCATCCCGCAGCATCGCACGAATCTGGCGAATCTTCGGCAGCATGTTCTCCATGAACTTCTGCCCGCCGTAGCCCGGCTCGACCGTCATCACCAGCACCATGTCCACGTCGGCGGCGACGGCCTGGATAGCCTCAGCGGGCGTGCCGGGCTTGAGCGTGACAGCCGCCCCAAGGCCCAGTTCCCGCAGACGCGAAATAAGTCTAATGGGCTCGCTGGTCGCCTCGATGTGGAACGTGATGCTGTCGGCCCCAGCCTCGGCAAATCGCTCGACGTAATAGGCCGGGTCGGTAAGCATCAGGTGGACGTCCAGCGGATGCCGCGTGTAGCGGCGGACTTTCTTAACAAAGCCCGGCCCCATGGACAAATTCGGCACGAAGTGAGCGTCCATGATATCCACGTGGAGCACCGCCGCACCGGCGGCGATAACCTGGTCTACCTGCTCGCCGACACGGCAGAAGTCACACGCCAGCAGCGAGGGGGCAATCAGCGGGCCTGCGCCCAACTGCTTCCAAGGATTTTTGCCTTCAACGGCCATAACACTCCTGTTACAAGACGCAGGAATTCTACACAGCGTTCGCCCGTTCGTCCAGACGCGAGCCGTGCGGTTCTGCAGCGTCTTTCTTTATGAGACCTTGCGGCAATTACTTGCTTGACTACTGCGCGAGTCTAACGAGAGAATATTCGCACGCGGGCATTCCGCACGGCAGAGAAAATGAAAGGGGCAGCACTATGAGGCATCTGACTTGTTCGATGTTTGTAGTGGCGGGGCTGCTTGTTTGGGGCACATCCGCTTGGGCGCAGCAGGAGCAATGGCTGCAATATCGCACGACCGCCGACATCTACCAATCGATTGGCGGCAGCTATGGGCAGAAGCTCTCGCCGCAAGATGAACCTCCCGATGGCGTAGCCTTGCCCAAGTTGGCGGGCGAGAAGCCGGTCTTCCTGAAGTGGCTGCCCAAGATCGACGAGGCTGCACTGGAAAAGACCAAGGGCGGCGTGTGGATGGTGCTGGATCGCACGCGCAAGAACGGTCCCTACGACCGCCTCTATATCGACACCAATCTCGATGGCAGCCTGGCCGAAGAGAGGCCAATCAAGGCCGACAGCGCCGAATTGGATGGCGATCGTCACTATGCCACCTTTGGAAGGGTGAAGATAACGCTGCCAGGCATCGACGGCCCGGCGGCGTATCACCTGGAGATTTCCTACCGCGAATATCCCCAGCCTGCCCAGCCTCCCAGTACTCAGCCTGCGACAATGGAAAGATATGCCCGCGCCACAGCCGCCGGCTGGTACGAGGGCGAGATCAACGTCGATGGCAAGAAGTACTGGTGCATGCTGATCGACAATGACGCCAACGGCTGTTTCAGTGACACGAGCTATAACCGCGCCCGATGCGACGTCATTCGCATCGGCAGCAGGAATGACCGCAAGTTCGTCAATGATTACGAGAATGACCTCACCAGCCGAACCGTAGGCCAACTGGTTGAGGTAGACGGCAAGTTGTACTTGCTGAAGGTGGCTGACGATGGTGCGACCGTGGCGCTGGCTCCTGCTTCGGCTGTGCCGATGGGCAGCATCCGCGTGCCTGCGAACATCTCATATTTCACCGTGTTTGGATCGATGGGGCATTTCCTGTGCAAGCCCACCAATGGTTTGGCTGCGGTGCCGGCCGGCAAGTACAGCCTGAATCGTTATGAAGTAGCCGCCACGGATTCAGCCGAAGTCAAATGGCAGATCAGGGAATTTGGCGCAGGCTGCGAAAAGCCCTTTGATGTTGCTGAGGGCAAGGAATACAGCTTGGACATTGGCGAGCCGTTCAAGACTGAGCTGAGCGCCAGCAAGAGCAACGGCGAATACAGAATCAATCAGTCGCTTCGCAGCCGCAATGGAGACTTCCTGAATCTTCGCCGCGAGGGCAAGCAGCCCGCCGCGCCCAAGGTTCGCATCAGGAACGCCGACGGCACTTATGACAAGACTTACACGATGGAATTCGGCTGAGGCGGCACATGCTCGCTCTCATGGCGAGAGCCAAAGAACGTGAAGGGACCATTCACCGCGACACTGGATCTGGGCAGCCCGTTCAAGCTCGACTTCAAGCCGGTCATATTGGGCGAGAAGAAGGAAGGGGAAGAGCAATGAGCAGCACGCGCTTTGCGTTCAACAAGTCCCTCATGGCTGTGCTCTGCTGTGTGCTATTTGCCGCGGCGGCCTGGGGGCAATCAGCACCCGCCAGCATACCCGCAACCAAACAGGCCATTTCGCCTGCCACCGGCCCGGCCACTGCTGCGACGGAGGAAGTGACCATTTCCGGCAAGGTCGTCGATGCCGAAGGCAAGCCGGTCGAAGGCGCCGACGTGCAGGTGCATTTCATCAGACGTTTCGACTATGGCGCACCTACTCGCGTGGGCAGCGGATCCTCCAGGTCTGACGGTTCATTTGACTTCACCGTTTCCATCACATCTGAGATGCAAGTAGTCAAGATCACCGCAACCAAGGCCGGTGCCGCTATTGGTTGGGCCACATATATCCGTCCGGAGGATAGCCTTGCGGGACAAACGGCCCACGTGATTACGTTAGGCAAACCGGGCTCCATCGAGGGTCTGGTCGTTGACGATGCCGGTGATCCCGTCGCCAACGCCGTCGTCAGGGCTTGGCTCGCAGACTCGTCCCTGAACAATCTCTTGTTTGTCGACCAACTGGATGCCGTCAGTGACAACAAAGGCCGTTTTCGTATCGAGGATATTCCAGCAGACTGTTTGGCCGATTTCATGGTCACTGCCGCGGGTAAGGCTCGCATCGTCACGCGCGCCGGTGCAGGCAGCCAATTCGGACAATATCGCCCTGGCCAGGGCGGCATCAAGATCACGCTTCCTTCAGAGTGCCGCATCTCCGGCACCATTGTGGATAAGAAGTCCGGAAAACCCATCCCTGGCGTGTCGCTCGCGATCATCAAGGAGAACGACACCGGCACTTTTCCAGCCACTCGCGTCTCGGACGCCGATGGCCATTTCGTCTTCGATCATCTGCTGGCGGGGCGATACAGAATCGCTCTGCCGCCTTCGTTTTCTCAGATGAGCGACTGGGTGTTTGAACCAGTCTCCGTCGATGCCGTCGCCACGGCAGCAACTGCGCCATCGGCAAGCCGGCCTGCATCGATCAGGATCGAGGCTTCCAAGGGCGGCATTGCGGAAATACTTGTGGTCGATGCAGCCAGCGGACATGCGATTCCAAAGGCAACCGTCTCAGTCAGACGCAAGGATACAGGCGCCGTCCGTGCCTACTTCCAGACAATCTCAAACCAGGCAGGTTCAGCCAGCCTTCGCCTGCTGCCAGGTACTTGGACGATTGGCTATGCTCAGGCCCAAGGCTTTCAAAGCATCCAGGATATGCCTGAAGGTCCGGCGATTGGTCTGAATGTAGTGGAAGGCCAGACCAGCCGGACGAAGATCGAGCTCAAGCCCCTGCCCAGATACAGCGGCATTGTCAAGGATTCCTCCGGCCAGGTCGTGGAAGGCGCAACCGTGCATGTGTTTGGAGACTACAGTGCAGCCGCTTGCATAACAGACAAGGAAGGGCGCTTCACGGTCTCAACAGGCCAGTCCTATGGTGGGCCTATCAGCCAGCAGGCGCCGGCCATTATCATCCGGCACGCGCCGCGAAACCTTGCCGCCGTGACCGAGGTGGATGGTGCTGCCAAGCAGATCGATGCCACGCTCGAGCCAGCCAGTACGCTCTGCGGCGTTGTTACGAGCGAAGATGGCAAGCCCATTGCCAATGCAATGGTCTCTTTAAGCATCACGCTTGGAAGAATAGGCTCAGGTTTGGATCGGACGCCAATCAAGACGAACGGACAAGGCAGGTTTGAAATCCCCGCCGTTCCAACGGATCAGAGATATCACCTTGTCATCAACGCCGAGGGGTACGGGCAGTTCCAGCTTTCGCCGGGCAAGATTGAAATCAGCCCTGGCCGCTTGGAGATGCCGCCAATCGTATTGCCAACGGCCGACCAGAGCGTCAGCGGTGTTGTGGTCGATGCCGAAGACAAGGGCGTGGCCGGTGCTCGGGTTCGTACATATGGAAACAATCAGCCTAACCGAAATGCAGTTACAGATAAGGACGGTAAGTTCGAGATCACGAAAGTGGTAGCCGGGCCGCTAATACTGAACGCGTGGTACGATGACCCTGCTGCTGGAGTCCACGAGTACGCCAACGCCGCGGCAAATGGTGGAGATAAGGACATCAAGCTCGTCCTGCGAGAGCTGCGTAACGGAAGAGTGGCAAGCTTGGCAGAGGCGCGGCGTTCGCTGCTGAATAAGCCACTGCCCAAGCTGGAAGAGCTCGGCATGAAGGCCGATGGCGAACTTGCTCTTGGCAAGCCAATCCTGATTTGTTTCTTCGATATGGAAAACCGCTCATCGCGGCGAGCGGTGCTGGCGCTGGCTGCCAAGGCGGCTGAACTGGATTCCAAGGGCATGGTCGTGGTGTTAATCCATACCGGCAGCGGCGATGAGCAGGCCGTCAAGTCTTGGGTCCAGCAGAACAAGGTCAGTTTCCCGGTAGGCCTTGCGGGCAGCGACGATGCCAAGAGACGCTCCGCCCAGGCTATATGGGGTGCAGATGCACTTCCCTGGCTGATCCTGGCTGATTCCAAACACCAGGTGCAGGCGGAGGGATTTGCAGTGGAGCAACTGGATCAGATTCTGACAAAACTAACGCAGTCCGACAGGTGAAATAGCGAGCTCCCGGCCCGGCGAAGCATGAATTGATCAGCCATTCGAATCGCACGGACAACGCACGTTTATGATGCGGGCAATCGGATTTACTTCTGCTTTGGCGGCTGGCCGTAATAGGCATTCGGGCCGTGCTTGCGATGGAAATGCCTGTCCATCAGCCACCGGCTGATAGGCGATGCATCTGCGTTTATCCGCAGCGTCTGCCCGGCAAGCATGGCGATCTGTTCGATCACGGCTGCACTATCGACAGCCTTTGCCGGCGTCTGCCCCCAGGCGAACGGGCCGTGCTCAGCCACGAGCACTCCGGGCGTGTGAAGAGCATCCCGCCCAGCCAGCGTCTCCAGAATCACCCTGCCCGTATTCACTTCATAATCGCCGTCCGTCTCTTCCTGCCGCAGCGGGCGGGTGCATGGTATCTCGCCGTGAAAATGATCCGCATGGGTGGTGCCGTACGGGGCGATAGACTGCCGGGCCTGTGCCCAGGCCGTCGCCCAGAGGCTGTGCGTGTGGGCAATGCCGCCGATGTTCGGCATGGCCCGGTACAAGACCAGGTGCGTTGGAGTATCACAACTGGGAGCCAGTTCCCCCTCCACCAGGCGGCCGTCGTCAAGAGAGACGACGGCCATGTGATGGCTTTGCATGGTCTCGTACGCAACGCCTGAAGGCTTGATGACCACCAGGCCCTTCTGGCGGTCAATGCCGCTGACGTTGCCCCAGGTTTGAAAGACCAGGCCGTACGAGACAAGCTTAAGATTCGCCTCACATACCAGCGTCTTGAGATCGTCGAGCATCGTATTACCTCTTAGAAGAGCCGAGGGACATCGGCAGGGGCACTGATTTACGGGTGTATTTTACCAGTGCGAACGCCGTTAGAGCCCGATAAATGGCCAGTTTTGAAGAATTTGCATTGTTTTTCTGGAAAAATCGGCTTGTGTGCTTGACTGGCCCGAGAGCAGAGACTATAGTTACCCTTGCCGTTGACTTAGCACTGATGAAGTTCATCCCTCAGACGGGGTGCCGGGTGCTCTGATATGGCTCGGCGTGTCCTGCTCGAAGCGTCTGATTAAAAAGGCGCAGCCGGCGATGAGGCTGGCGAAAACCAAGCAGTGAAACAATTGCGGTGCCTGTTTCGCCTGAAACAGGGCCGAAGACAACGCCGAAAGAAAAAAATTGAAAAAACGGGATAATAGTCCTTGACGAAAAATCGTTGAAGATTAGAATCCCCCTCTCGCGTCTGATGAGGCGGTGATGAGACCGGCTTGAAGATGCGAGGATGAAGTTGAAATTCTTTGACAAGTAAACAGTGAAGCCGTCACGAGGCTGTGGCCTGCCGGAGCGAGAAGTCACACCCGCTTGCGACAGGGATCCACATGATCGATGAACTCTTGCAGATTCGATCACTCAAAATCCTCGTGACTGCCAGATGATAAGGATTTTGAGTTTATGCCCCTCCAGCCCCTATGGGGTTGGGAGGCCGAACCGGATCAGACCGATCCGGTCACCAGTTTCAACCTTTATTTGGATTTTTCCCGACCCCGTCGGGAGACAAATATCAAGTGAAGAGTTTGATCCTGGCTCAGAACGAACGCTGGCGGCGTGGCTAAAACATGCAAGTCGCACGAGAAAGGCGGGGCAACTCGCCGAGTAAAGTGGCGGAAGGGTGAGGAATATATGGGTAACGTACCCTTGGCACAAGGATAGCTGCGGGAAACTGCAGGTAATACTTGATGAGATCACAGTGTCACAAGACACAGCGATCAAATGGTAGGGATCCTTCGGGACCTACTGGCCTTTGAGCGGCCCATATCCTATCAGCTAGTTGGTGAGGTAACGGCCCACCAAGGCAACGACGGGTACCGGGACTGAGAGGTTGACCCGGCACATTGGCACTGAGACACTGGCCAGACTCCTACGGGAGGCTGCAGTAACGAGTATTGGGCAATGGGCGAAAGCCTGACCCAGCGACGCCGCGTGTGGGATGAAGTCCTTCGGGATGTAAACCACTGTCAGGAGCTACCAAGCAACTGCGCCTAATATGCGCAGGAGTTGAGGAGCTCCAGAGGAAGCCACGGCTAACTTCGTGCCAGCAGCCGCGGTAAGACGAAGGTGGCGAGCGTTGTTCGGAATCATTGGGCTTAAAGGGCGCGTAGGCGGCTCATCAAGTGTCTTGTGAAATCCCTCGGCTTAACCGGGGAATTGCTGGGCATACTGTTGAGCTTGAGGCAGGTATGGGCGAGTGGAACTCTTGGTGGAGCGGTGGAATGCGTAGATATCAAGAGGAACGCCGGTGGTGAAGACGATTCGCTGGGCCTGTCCTGACGCTGAGGCGCGAAAGCCAGGGGAGCAAACGGGATTAGATACCCCGGTAGT
>CAYQJH010000157.1:0-8264 GCA_964417755.1 uncultured Planctomycetaceae bacterium | reverse complement strand
GCGGGCAATATGTATTCACGGTGGGCGATCAGGTCGCGCCGGCGGGCGGGCAGGCTGTCGTCGTCATGCGCCTCCAGAAGAGTGAGTTCGGTAGCATCGCTCCTGTAACTAAGAATGCCTGCGTACGGTTCAAGGTCGAGGACGGCCCGCTGGCTGCCGCCTATACGGACGGCCGGGGTTATGCGGCCGCGGGCGTCGCCGTGCCGCAGACGCCCGGGTGCTACCAGGTAGTCTGCGAGCACATGGACAAGGATGGCCGGGAGGAGCGGGCATTTGCACCGGTATACGTGATGGACCCGCGCCAGGCTGCGCTGGCCGTGGACCTGGATTGCCTTCTGGATCTTGGGAAAGACGAGGCAGCGGCTGCGCAGGCTGCCCTTGCGACGATATCGCAAAAGGCATACATCATTTACTTCACGGCTAAGCGGCAGGAGCAGGCTTTCCTGCATGCCCAGCTCGCTGTGCTGAAGTTGCCGGATGGCCCGGTACTCCAGTGGCAGAGGCAGTTCTGGCATACCCAGAAGCAAGGCATGCTGACTCGGCTGGTGGTGGAAGACCGCATGGTCAGCCAGTTGCCTCTGCTGCGGCAGATGCTGCCCAATCTGAAGACGGGCATCACGAATTCCAAATCCGCCGCGGACACATTCCTGAAGGCCGACATGAAGTGCATCTCGCCGGGAAAGGAAAGCATTTTCATGCCACTTGGCGGCAATGTTGTCCGCATTGGCTGGGGGCAACTGGCGGAAAAGGGTCTGTAGTAAGAAAGCCCCCGCCGGAAGGCGGGGGAGGATTCCATGCCTGATGCGGGTTTTCACGAGCGAGACGCTCGTGCTGCGAGTCAAGAATGAAGATTGCTGTCTTTTTGCCAAACTGGATCGGCGATGTGGTGATGGCTACGCCCGCCCTGCGGGCGCTGCGCGAGCATTTCGCGCAGGATGAAATCGCCTTTGTCGGGCGCAGCGGGCCGATCATCCTGCTGGCCGGCAGCACGTGGGCAAACCAGAGCATCGTTGACCAGTCGGGGCAGAAGATGTCTCGCATGGCCGGCTTTACAAGGCTGATGCTGCACCTGCGCCGCCAGAAGTTCGATTTGGGGATTCTCCTTCCAAACAGCTTGCGCACCGCATTGCTCTGCCGCTTGGGCGGCATGCGCCGGCTCGCGGGTTATGCGCGGGACGGGCGAGGCTTCTTGCTGAAGGTTAAACTCCAGCCGCAACGAGATGAAATGGGCTTCGTTCCAGTCCCGGCGATTGACTACTACAATGCGCTCGCCCAGGCGGTCGGCGCGCCAGCCCCGTCGCGCTGCATGCAATTGCCCGTGCTGGACGTTGATGAACGGGCCGCTGAAACACTGCTCAGCGAGGCCGGCATAGACCCTGCCAGGCCTGTCGTAATGCTTAACCCGGGGGCAGCGTTCGGCACCAGCAAGCTCTGGCCTGCCCAGCGGTATGCAGCATTGGCTGACGAACTGATCTCCCGCCGCGGCGCTCAGATCATCATCAATGCCGCTCCGTCTGAGCGGGCAATCGCGGCCGAGGTGGCAGCCGGCATGACGCACAAACCGGCAATCAACTTTGCCCATCGGCACAACAGCCTGGGCATGCTCAAGAGCCTCATGTGCCGCTGCGACCTGCTGGTCACCAACGACACAGGCGCCCGGCACATCGCCGCCGCCAGCGGCATTGCAGTTGTAACAATCTTCGGGAGCACGGACCCGGATTGGACGACCTTGTACTATGATCGCGAAAGGATCATCCGCACGAGCGTGACTTGTTCACCGTGCCAGAAGAAGCTCTGCCCCCAGCCAGCCGGGCCGCTCTATCATCAATGCATGTCCTCTATCGAAGTGGCGCCGGTCCTGGCGGCTGCGGAGGAACTACTTCATTGATAAGGGTGCCGTGGTTTGCGGAGCGAAGCGGAGCAACCACGCCCCGCCCAATAATCGTGGTTGCTCCGTCCCTTCGGGACTTCGCAAACCACGGCACCATCGAATTGACTTGTCACAGAGCGCTTGGTTCTCTTGTTCTGCTCGTCAAATATACCCCAGCCCTCGCAGGCGGTCCGCCACTGCTTGCTGCTCGGCGCTTGATAGAGCCGTTGCGCTTCCACCGCCGCCTGACTGCGAATCATCCAGTGACTTGACTTCAATCTGCTGCTGCAGCATCTGCGTAAGCACTTTGCCCTCGAAATGTGCCGGAACCGCGCAGCCCAGCATGGCCATGACAGTCGGAGCCACATCCAGCATCCTTGCGCCCTCGATCCGACCTGGCTTGATGTCAGGCCCTTTTGCCATGATCAGGCCATCGCGAGTATGCCCGCCATCGCGATGACGGATGGTTGGAAGCGACGGAGGCAACGAGTAGAAAAGATCGTCCGGCGATGCGCACGTCGGCAAGGCCAGCGGAGTGTCGTAAGTCTGTTCTTCCTGTTCGGCCAGCACGTCAGGCAATCGCTCCAGGCACGGGCCGCTCCAGATCTCCTCGCGCCGATGCACCTTGCGCATGACTCGGCGGCCGGTATTTGGATCCACCAAGACCTCCAGCGCGCGGATGATTCGATCGCGAACGGTCTCGTAGTCTTCCTGGGCTACCGTGCCCATTGGCTGCCGGCCGCGGAGATTCACAAAGATGCCTCCGCTGTCGCCGCAGGGATATGCCAGCGTCCGCCTCCAGTCAACGCCCGTCTCTACCACCAAGCCGGCCGTCTTACTGGAAAGCCCCGGAAGCGTGCTCTTGATGCGGGCGCGAAGCCGGGTTGGCATCATCTTGACGCCCAAGTAGAGAGACCGCTTGAATAACCGCCGCCCCAGAGACGGCCGCACCTCGCCAAACAACCCTTCGGCGGCCAGGGCACGCCGCATGTTAAGCCCTGTTCTCACGGGGCCGGCACCGTGATCCGAGACGATCAAGACATCCGTATCGTCGCCTACTTCCGCCAAGACCGCCCCCACCGCTTCATCCGTCCGCTGATAAACCGCCTCGATTGCCTGTCCAAGGCGGGTCTCAAGTCCTTCGGCCGTCCGACCAGATCGCCATGCCTCGTGGGCAGTCCAGAAGTAATGGCAGATACGGTCGATCTCCGTAAACACAACACAAAACAGATCCGGACGATGCTTGCGGTACAAGCCGATGGCCGCACGCTGTCGGCAGGCGACAGCCTCCAGAGCCCTCTTCAGCATCAACTCGCGAACGTCCCTTCCGGGGCGGGCGGCAACATCGATGTCGATCACGTAGTGCGGGCTGGTCTCCAGCAGATCGTTCAGGAGTTCTGGCGGGCTGACCATGTTTGGCGAAACGCTTGGCGAGAGCAGGCACCCAACGACAAAGCCGTTGCATGGACGCGGCGGGTAAGTGACCGGAACGTTCATGATGCCGCAACGCACGCCCTCTTCCCCGGCGATCTCCCAAAACGTTCGTCCACGCCGATTGGAGGCATTCAGGAAGCATGGGGCGTAGCTGTCCTGCGGCATCTGAACAAAACTAATAATGCCATGGCCGCCCGGGTTCATGCCCGTGGCGAATGTACTCCAGGAAGCTGGCGACGCTGCCGGAAGCGTCGAAGCCAGTTCGCCTACCGCCGCGCCGGCCATGAACTTCGCCAGATTTGGAAGCTTGCCCTCTGCCGCCATCGGCTCCACCAGCCGAAGCGTGGCTGCGTCGAGCCCGATAATCATCAGTTTACTTTTTGGCATCCTTGGACTCCCGTGCGCATTCTTAGCAGGCGGCAGTATATGTCCTTCATTTCTGAAATGCTTCAGCTATTTGAATGGGCATTGCCTAATAGTTAGCAAGTCCTCGACCAGCCGCGCCCCAAACGGTATAATCTCCATTGCTGCCAGGTCGCAAAAGAAGGCGCTTGCTATGGACAATCCCAAGACCTCGATGGCTTTGTCTCTGTTTGCCCTCCTGGGTTGCGCTACGCTTGCATTGCCAGAGGACAGGCCTCAGAATTCGGGGCGATATGGCTTGCCCACGACCATGGGCTTTCGGCAGGCTGCCGCCGTCGTCATTGAAGGGCAATCTCACAACTTCGATTCCGCTCTGACTATAGGCCGTTCCAAACTTGATGCCGGCCGGGCCGACTGGGTGCTGAACAGCCTGGTTCCCGCTATGGATGCCGCGGATGTTTCCAAGGAAGAGAAGTGGCTTGTGCGTGAGTTAGAGGCCCGCGCATTGCTGGCTACCAAGGCCTTCACCAAATCGGCCAAGGCCTATGCCAGTCTTGCCCAAGCCGCCGAAGGTCCAGTAGCATTCCGCTGCGGGGCAATCGCGGAAATTCTGAAGGACAATGCCGACGGAATGTACGTCCTTGGCGAACCATATCCGCCAGCCTCCGTCCTGACCGACGCCCAAGGCAACGCCGCAATTAAGCCGGGGCCTGCTTCGCTGGCTGAGCCAATGGTGCTTGAAGCCGCCCTGCACGATCGGGCCAAGAAGGAAATCATCGCTGGCCGCAAGGTCATGGAGGCCGCTGCCGCTATCGAGCGCGTTGACCCGAAGGGCGCCAAGACAAAATATGCCCAGGCCATCCAGGGCTTCGATCGCGCCGACTGGCTTGCCGAAGGCATCAGCCGAAGCTATCGCATTGAAATCATTCGCCGCCAGATCGCCCAGATGCGAAAGACTTCAGATCTCCATGCAGAGCACTTCGACGCCGCCATGGACAAGCTTGGCCGGCAGGACCTCTCCGGCCAGGAGTACCGCACGACCGTTCTCAACCTGATTCAGTTGCTGGACAACGTGCGGGACAGCCTGCAGGCAGTTCTCTCAGCCGCCAAGGCCTACCCTCAGGAGCTCCTGCTGGAGGTTAAGTGGGCGGAAATTGACTTGAAGAAAATGGACGCTATGCGTAAAGTCCTGACGGATGAAATCGATGGGCAAGAATAGCTTATCCATCCTGGCTTGCTTGTTCCTCTTCGCTGCCGCTGCCAGCGCCAAGTCGCCCTTCATTGCCGAGCCCGCCAATGTGAATGAACTCCAGCTTGCGTTGGAATACCTTCGCCAGGCGAACTTTCCGGGTGCTGAAGGCAAGGCGATGGACCTGGCAGCCAAGGCTGAGATCTGCCAGGGACGATCGTGGCTGATCGTGGCGGCTGCCCGGCAGGAAGCGCAGCAGTTCAACGGCGCGATCAAGGCGTATTGGCTTTATCTGGCATCGAATCCCGCAAGCGAGCTTCGTCAGTATGTCTTGCAGCAGATCGCCCTGTGTGAACGTACGATAAATCAAGAGAGCCTGCCGGCACTGCCGTCAAAGGCTTTAAGCGAGGCCGAACTGCAAGAGCTTTCCAAGGTGGACGACGCCTTCTACACCGAGTCGAGCAAGCATTTCACCATCCGTTCGCGAAACGCCAAGCTTTCGAAATTGCTGGTAAGCCAGTGCGAGAACTCGCTCGCCCGCGTCTCAGCCAAGGTGCTGGGCAAGGAGGAATTCGAGCACAACGTGGAAGTGCATGTCTGGAAAGACAGCCAGGAGTTCCAGAACCACGCCGCCGACGCGCCGGCCTGGGCCGAGGGGACATCCACTCTTACCAGCGACAGCGGCAAGGTCACCAGGCGGATCGACCTGACACAGTTGGATCGCTCGGGCAAATTCGCGTGCGTCATGCTGGATCGAGTCCTGCCGCATGAGCTTTGCCACATAGTTACCCGCGAATTCTTCGGCGAAGTGGCTTGCCCGCTTGTCTTATCTGAAGGCCTGGCGATGCTCTGCGAGTGGCAGGTGGACAATGATCGCGTGATTCTCGCCGGCAGCGCCCTGGCCAGCACGCAGAGCATCCCGCTGGAATCGCTCCTGACACACCAGTTGGACGCAAATGCAGAGCCGGATGTCTTCTACGCCGAGAGCTTCAGCTTCCTTGATTTCCTCCAAAGCCGCCTAAGCCCCCAGCAGTTCCGCGATTTCCTGGAGCAGATGCGCGCCGGCTGCACCGTCAGCGATGCGCTCCAGCGGGCGCTGTACATTTCGCATACCGACACTTTCCTTGCGATGGTCGAGAACAATTGGCAGGACAAGGCCATCCAGCAGGCCCAGGTGGCGCGAATGCTGCGAACCCAACTCGCAGCCAACCTGGTCAAGAACCCGCGGTGATTTCAGCGGGTCGTATTTGTTGGGCATCAAAAGCCGTTGCTGTTTACTGGTGCGTCTCGCCTGTACAGCCTTGGCAGTATCAGAATCTGCAGGCGGGGACGCCTGCCGTTCGACAGGCTCACGGCCCTGAGCGAAGTCGAAGGGCGCCACAATTTGCCCCTGCAACTGAAGCATTTCGAAATCCGATCCCGCAATCTTGTCCATCGGGGCCAACTGTGTTATTGTCTATCGATTTCACGTGGGCTGGCTCTGCGCGCCGCCCGTAAGTAGACTAGATGTCGCAAGACCGAATGATGTTACAGGATTGAGGAAAGATGCCACGCAGGGACGACATACATACGATTTTGATCATCGGTTCCGGGCCTATCGTTATCGGCCAGGCCTGCGAGTTCGATTATTCCGGCACTCAGGCGTGCAAGGCCCTTCGCGAAGAGGGCTATCGCATCGTGCTGATTAATTCCAACCCGGCCACCATCATGACCGACCCGGAGTTCGCCCATCGGACGTACATCGAGCCGATCACGCCGGAGGCCGTCGAGAAGATCCTTGCTGCCGAGGCCAAGGGGCCCCACCGCATCGATGCCCTGCTGCCGACCCTGGGCGGGCAGACGGGCCTGAACACAGCCGTCGCCGTGGCCGACTCCGGCATCCTTGAGAAGTACGGCGTGGAGATGATCGGCGCCAACCGCGAAGTCATTCACCGCGCGGAGGATCGCCAGGCCTTCAAGAAGATTTGCCTCGATTGCGGCCTGGACGTGCCCCGCAGCGGCATCGCCCACACCATCGAGGAGGCCCGCAAGGTGCTGGCTGATGTCCGCCTGCCGGTATGCATTCGTCCGGCCTACACGCTGGGCGGCACGGGCGGTGGCTTTGCCTTCAATATCCAGGAGTTCGAGACCATCGCCGCTCGGGGCCTTGAGTACTCGCCCATCAGCGAGATTCTCATCGAGGAATCCGTCCTTGGCTGGAAGGAATACGAGCTCGAGGTGATGCGCGATAAGGCTGACAACGTCGTCATCGTCTGCTCGATCGAGAACTTCGACCCGATGGGCATTCACACCGGCGACTCGATCACCGTCGCCCCCGCGCAGACGCTGACCGACCGCGAGTACCAGATCATGCGCGACCAGTCGCTGCGGGTCATGCGCGAGATCGGCGTCGACACGGGCGGCTCGAATATCCAGTTTGCCATCAACCCCGACAACGGCCGCATGGTCGTCATCGAGATGAACCCGCGCGTGAGTCGCTCCTCCGCGCTGGCCTCGAAGGCCACCGGCTTCCCCATCGCGAAGATCGCCGCCAAGCTCGCCGTCGGCTACACCCTCGATGAGATATGCAACGACATCACGCGCGAGACGCCGGCCTGCTTCGAGCCGACGATCGACTACGTCGTCACCAAGATCCCGCGCTTCACCTTCGAGAAGTTCCCGCAGGCCGAAGACCGTCTCTCGTCGCAGATGAAGTCGGTCGGCGAGGTGATGGCGATCGGCCGCACCTTCAAGGAGAGCCTGCAGAAGGCGCTGCGCGGCCTCGAGATCGGCATCTCGGGCTTCGACCCGACGGCGGGCGCGATGTCCGACGAGCGGCTCGCGGAGCGTCTGCGGACGCCGAACGCACAACGCCTGCTGCTGGTCGGCGACGCGTTCCGCCGCGGCTGGTCCATCGGACGAATCCACGATCTGACGAAGATCGACCGCTGGTTCCTGCGCAACATCGAGGAGATCCTGCGCGCCGAGGACCGCATCGTCGAAGCGGGACGCGCGGCGACGTCGCGCGGCGGCATCAACGAGGTCAGCGGCGAGGACCTGCAGGCGTGGAAGCGCCTCGGCTTCGCCGACCGCCGGCTCGCGGCGCTTCTCGACGCGCACGAGGACGAGATCCGCGCGCTGCGCCTCCGCCACGGCGTGACGCCGGTCTACAAGACCGTCGACACCTGCGGCGCCGAGTTCGCGGCCTACACGCCGTACCTCTACTCGACCTACGAGGAGGACGAGTGCGAGGCGGCGCCGACCGGCAAGCGCAAGATCGTGATCCTCGGCGGCGGACCGAACCGGATCGGGCAGGGCATCGAGTTCGACTACTGCTGCGTGCACGCGGCCTACGCGCTGAAGGACGACGGGTTCGAGACCATCATGGTCAAGTGCAACCCGGAGACGGTCTCGACCGACTACGACACG
>CAYQJH010000156.1:0-8353 GCA_964417755.1 uncultured Planctomycetaceae bacterium | reverse complement strand
GGCCTGGCCTGCGCGGACTCGCACTACGTCTGCCGGTACGACGATGGCAAGGTGCACTATAACATCGAGGCCACTGACACCGGACGTGGAGGCTTCGCAGAAGGCAGCGACCAGGACTACATCGAGAAGGAAGGCGTCTCCCGCAAGGCCATCGCGGTCGGCAGCGACCTCCGCAAGCTGACCGCCCGCGAAATGCTGGGCGTGTTCGTCCAGGCCCGCGCGCGATACTACGCCGACACCGGCAAGGTTGACCTGGCCGCCCGCGACTACGCCCTGGCCCACACGATGTTCCCCAACAGCCGGAAGGTCTACATCGGCCTGGTCGGCAACCTCCTGCCCGTAGGCGATAAGCTCTTCGTCCAGAACGAACTGGGCCATCCGATGTCCCTCGCCGCCTTCCTCAGCGGCCAGTACGCCCCGCGCCGTAGCGAAGCGGGCCTGGCGGGCGCTCCGATCTACCAGCCAGACCCGATCCTCGAAGCGGAGCGGATCAACGCGATCAACCAAGCCAACATGCGGCAAATGATGCAGCCGCCCGTGGCCCCGCAGCCCTACCACCCGCCGGTGCGAGGCATGCCGCAATTGCCGCAACCTCATCAACCAAGGTGACGACATGAACGAAACAAGAATCCGAAAGGGGACGATCATGAAGAAGACCGTGCTGGCCCTCCTCGGCCTGGCCTGCCTGATGGCAGTGCCCAACGTTGCCCATGCCCGGTATGCGGCCGGGATGAACCTCTATGAGTATGTCCGGAGCGCTCCGGTTCAATACGTTGACCCACCTGGCCTGTGGCCCTTCGGCGTCGGTCCTTTTGGAAACCCGGTGCATGAAGGAGGGGCGTGGGGCGCTGCGAAAGAAGCAGGTTACGATAATGCCGATTTTGTTGAGGGACTTAAGACTGGTGCTGTCTACCCTGACCTCCCAGACGGGCTCCTCAAGCTGAAAAAGCTGTTCGACAAGGAGAAAGAAGGGAAGATGAGTTTGCAGGAGCTGGAAAAGTGGGCCAGAGAGAACGGCATGGAAGCGACTTTTCGCTCGCACTTTGGGGATATGCAGTATTGGCATGGGATGGCCGTTACGGGGAAGAACTGCAAGGAGAACGCCCAAGCTATAGCCGATTGGATCGTTGGCCAGTACGAGAAGGCGTTGGCGGCCAAGAATGAAAAAGATCGCGGCATTGAGATTGGCAAAGGTATTCACACGCTTATGGATACCTACGCTCCGTCGCATGCCGCGAGGGAATGGCGCACGATGCCTAATGGCATTGAAATACCAATGGAGATCACCAGATTCCAGGATTATACGGCTCAAGATCCCGACAAGCACAAGGCTGGCGAGTGGCTTACCGACAAGGCCAGTGAAAGAATGAAGCTTGCCGCCAACATGGCGACTTATCAATCGGCAGAAGTACTCAAGATGCTCAAGAACAAGACACCAGCTGACCAGTTCCGCAAATGGCTAACAGAGGGTGATCTTGCTCCTCTGAACCTGAGTAATCTGTGCAAGTGTGAAGGAACAGAGGCTGAGTATAAGAAATAACCATGAGATCGCGGTGGAAAAGGCTTTGCCTTGTCTTGGTCTCATTGGGAGTCGTTATGTCGATGACGATCCTATTGCTGGCTGTCTTCTTTGCTCGAGACACTAAGACCTGGGATGTTAGTGCCGACGTTGGAGGCAAACCTGCCGTCGTCACTATTACCTGGACTCTTCCGTGGCGTGTTACCTGGGGGCCACAGGATCTTGTTCGCTGGGGCGACGACAAGTACCGGACGAAGGTGGAGTTTAAGCAAGACAAGGGTTTTTCTTTTGTCACGAGTTCTGAACCCAGGGCCATCTGGCTCTTGGGAAATCGGTATTACGTTGCCTGCAAGACATCTGGAAGGGACTGGCTCATCGTTCGAATAGGTGCAGAAGGCAGCACGGAAGTCATCTCAAAGAAGGATCTACCTGATGGCGCGAGAGAGTGGAATCTCGTGCCTAAAGAGGACAGGGCTGAGTGGCAAGCAGACTTTGAGAAGTGGGCTAAGTAGCGAGTTTCCGGCATCAACTATGACTTGCCCTGCTAGAGCGCGGTCTCCGTCGGTAGATTGCTGATTCCGCCCCGCCGCCAGGTGAATGCCACGGCTTTCTCACGGGTAAAGCCCGCGTCTCCTGGCATCGCGCTGGCGGCGCTTTCCCCGAATCAACTCGGCAGAACATCAATACTTACCATATAGTTTTCAGCCAGGATGGCAATGCGTGGGCGGCCGTCGGGCATCGGCTGTTTGTGGGCGAGCAAGAGGGGCGGAAATGGTGTGAGTTCTTCGCGGCTGAGGAAGACATTCTCATGCTGACCACGACGGCATGTTCATGTATCGAATCACAATCTCCTCAGACGGCAGCAACTGCCGGCTGAGCATGGTTGCACACGACCATTTCGGCGGGGGCCTGTCAGGGGCAAGCGGAGGGCTGATGAACACTATCAGTATGTTCCTTTGTGGCGATGTCATGACCGGCAGGGGGATCGATCAGATACTGCCTCATCCGGGAGACCCAACCCTGTACGAGGGCTACGTCGTCGACGCCAGGGAGTACGTCCACCTGGCGGAAGCGTGCAACGGGCCGATCCTGCAGCCGGCCGGTTTTGACTACATCTGGGGCGATGCGCTCGATGAACTGCGAAAGGCCAGGCCTGACGCCAGGATCATTAATCTGGAGACGGCGGTAACCGCGAGCGATCAGCATTATCCGCACAAGGAAGTTTGTTATCGCATGAGCCCTCGCAACATCGGCTGCATCATGGCCGGCGACGTCGACTGCTGCTGCCTGGGCAACAATCACGTGCTGGACTGGAGCACGGCTGGGCTGAAAGAGACACTGGCCGTCCTTGATCGGGTAGGCCTGGCCCATTGCGGCGCGGGAGTGACGTTGTCTCAAGCATCCGCGCCGGCGGTGCTCGAATACTTGCCTCGTGGAAGGGTTCTCGTCTTTTCGCTGGCCTCGCCGACGAGCGGTGTTCCCGCGGAGTGGACGGCGGCCGACGACAAGCCTGGTATCAATTTTCTGCCGGATCTGTCTGACGATGCAGCCGACTGTTTTGGCGAAGCGGTGCGGCGTGTCAAGCAGCCGCTGGACATCGTGGTGGCGTCCATACACTGGGGGAGTAATTGGGGCTATGAGATAGACGATGATGAGACTCGCTTCGCTCATCGGCTGATAGAGTCGGGCATAGATGTGGTTTATGGGCATTCGTCGCATCACGTCAAGGCATTGGAGATGTATCGCGGCCATCTGATACTTTATGGCTGCGGCGATTTCATCAATGATTATGAAGGCATCGGGGGGTTTCACAGCTTCCGGCCGGACTTGACCCTGATGTATATGATCGGCGTCGATGCCTCGGATGGCCGGCTTGTTGATGGCCGGCTGGTGCCGATGCAGATCAAGCATTTCCGTCTGAATCGTACATCCAGAGCTGATTCTCAATGGCTGCGCGAAGTGTTAATGGGTCAGGCATGCGCTTCGGGAGTATCTCTGGATCTTCAAAGCGACAACAGCATGATTCTTCGTTGGAAGGGGTAGGTTGCTGAAGAGTCTGCAGGCGAGACGCCTGCACCACAAGTGGGACAGATGCCTGCGTCATAAATACGCCCGCTGGGCGGATGCCTGCGGCATGGCGGGCGTAGAATACTTGGGCGATACATGGCGATACATGGTTGCAGCCAACACGAGACGAGGAACCTATGGCCACTTTTGAATACAAATGCATGGAATGCGGGCATCAGTTCATCAGGGCTACCAGCCTCAGCGAGCACAGGCAGCATCCAAAGACGACATGTCCGAAATGCGGAAGCACCAAGGTCGAGCCGGTGCCGCAGGCGTTCTTTGCGGTAACCGGAAAGAAGGCTTGAGTTCCCAATCTGACGGCTGATGATTGATGAATGTTGCGATGGGAATGCATGGTGCCAGGTATAGGTGGGTGCGCACAGTATGCCTATGTGTCTGGTTGGGCCTGGGCCAGTTCGTCATTGTCACGTCTATCGCAATGGCGAGGTATCCCGGCGGACAACCCTGGGATATAGCTGCGCCGGGTTACTCCTTCTGGCACAATACGCTGAGCGATCTGGGCAAGAACGTTGCCCTTAATGGACAGCCCAATGCCATGTCGAGCTTCATGCTGGTCTCCGGAGGGTTGGCTGCGCTGAGCAGTATGACGCTATGGCTGATCCTGCCATCAATATTCGGATGTTCCCGCGCGGTAAGTCGATCAGTGTGGCTCCTGGGCGTGATCTCGGTGGGTGGCATGGCCTTGGCGTTGTGCACGCCCGGGGACAGCATGGCGCAGTTGCATGGCCTGGGAGTATTCATCGGGTCGGTTCCCGCACTTGCCGCTCTAGGCTTGATCGCGAAGCAGATGATCCGCAGGCGGACCGGCCCGAGGCTACTTGCCTTCGCGACAATGTTTCTAATAGCGATGGCCGGCGCAAATCTGGTTCTCTTCGCGACGCACTTCTGGCTGGCGCGAGAGTGGATGCCCCTCGACCCGTTGGCTGAGAAGCTGGTGGCTATTTACGTCTTGGCATGGATCGCAGCAGTCAGTTGGTATGCCTGGCTTCGGCAACCCTGAGGCAAAGCTGACAGTCATACGGCATCATTTCCTGATTTTCTATCAGGCCACACCTTGCACATATTTCCGAACTCATTGACAGGCTGTGGTTTGAGAATTTCGTGGGGGAAAATTCAGCCAGAAATTGCCGAAATTCCTCTTGCGGATTTCGGGGGATGTGCTATCATTTTCGTGTTGCACGCCCCTATGGATTGATTACGGGGTTTTGCTGGGCTTGCAGATAGCACTTCACGGAGGTCCAGGGCAAGCCGAACGGAGTCAGTGCCGCTCTTTTCTGTCGCCTGTTCAGGTCTAATGGTCTGTTCTTGCTCAGCCATTATTAGCGGGCTTCGAAAAGTCAGCCCCTAGAGTAACTGATAGCGATTTGTGCATAAATAGCGTGAGCCAGCGATTCATCTTGGCGGACGAGCGCTGGCCCACATCGGAGGCACGGTTGGTGCTTTCACACCCGCCGCGGCCATCATGTTTATTATAGTAAACACGAATGGTCTTGTTCAAGGGAATTCCTTGACACTCTTCAGCTTGCGCGGGGGATACTATGCCTGAACCTGTCACAATCGTGGCCGTGGCGGGAGGTTTGGCCGGATTGGCAACCCATCTCGCCAGGCGTTACTTCCAGATGGCCAAGGAAGTCGTGGATGTGATCCTGGGGTTCATTCTCCTGATCTGTTTCCTGCCGATTCTGGGCGCCTGCGCACTGATCATCAAGCTGGCTAATCGAGGCCGAGGCCCTGTGCTATTTGTGCAGGAGCGGGTAGGTCGGGACGGCAAGACGTTCCGCATGTACAAGCTGCGGACGATGCGCCTCGACGCGGAGTCGGCCACCGGGGCGGTCTGGGCCTCCGCGCGCGATCCAAGAGTCATCCCCGCCTGCCGCTGGATGCGGCGAACACATATTGACGAATTGCCCCAGCTTATCAACGTGATCAAGGGCGACATGTCTATCGTTGGCCCCCGGCCCGAACGGCCGGAGATACTGGCTCAACTGGAGAAGACATATCCCGATGTCCGCAAGCGACTGGCCGTCCGGCCGGGAATCACCGGCCTGGCGCAGATTCGCAACGGCTATGACACGACCGTTTCAGCATTCCGAAACAAACTCAATGCAGACCTGGAGTACATCGAGCAGCAGAAATGGAGCCTGGAATTAAGGATCCTTGCGGGAACGGTAGCCAAGTTCAACGACAGGCAATCGAGATAATTTTGAGACTGGATGCTGAACCAGAAAAAGACATTTGGACTCTGATTCGCCGAGTTTGAGGCGGAAAGGGCGGTGGGATGGAGCAAAGGAAATGATGCAGTTGGCTTAGATAGTCTGTAAAGAAAACAGGCTTGGAAACTCTAATAAAGGAGAAAGGTATGAGATTTTTAGTTGCAGCAGCAATGGCCGTGGCCTTGCTGGCCGGAACGGCCGGGGCCGTGACCACGTTATCGGACGGCAATTCGGTGGCCGTCATCGACTCCAGCAGCCAAGGCGGCATGTCCAGCTGGGTGGTTGACGGCCAGAACTATCTGTTCCAGCAGTGGTTCTGGTATCGCCTCGGCGAGACCGGCGGCGAACAGTCCATCGACACGCTGGGCCTGACCGACGAAACCGGCTTTGGCACAACCTCCATGCGGACGACCGGGCGGAACGATCTGCTCGAGGTCCAGATCACGTACGTTCTTACCGGCGGTTCTCTTGGCAGCGGGCGTTCTGACATTGGCGAGAGCATCAAGTTGACCAACCTGACGAACCAGACGCAGACCGTTCACTTCTTCCAGTATTCCGATTTTGATCTTGGGAACCTGAGTGCCAACACTGGCGTCTTCGTGAATACCAACAAGGTCCGGCAGACTGGCGACACGGTTGTCCTTCAGGAAACCACGGTCGGCCCGCCCGACCCCGATCATCGCGAATTGGGAATCTTCCCGTCGCTGCGGAACCAATTGGACGATGGCAGCCCGACGACATTGGCCGACACGCCTTTGGGTGCTGCCCTGACCGGAGACGTAACCTGGGCGTACCAGTGGGATTTTGTTCTGGCTCCAGGAGCAAGTGCCGTCATCAGCAAGGATAAGGGCATTCTCCCTGTCCCCGAGCCGCTGACGGTTCTGGGCGTGCTGGCCAGCGCTGGCGGCATTGGCGCCTACATCCGCCGCAGGCAGGCTGCCTAGTAAGGTATTGTTTCAGTGTATACGCAACAACATCAGTCCAGGGGAGAACAGCCTCTGGGCTGATGTTGCTTTTTTGTCCTTCTTAATGTGAGGCGACGGAGGCAAGTAGCGGAACGCCACGCCATTAGCGTTGGCCCGGCCGGACTGATCGTTTCTGAGGCAAGGCTGTGGTTCTGGCTCTCAACTAGCGCCACGTTTTCCAACGAACACTCATGTCGCATGATCAGCATTGGTGATTTCATCTGCGAGGAATCGAGCTAGTAGGTCTCGATTTGTGAGTTTATGTTATTCTTTGAAAGGAGCATGTTGTGAGAAGGAGTCTGTTAGCGTGGATGGTTGCGGCGTTTGTTATGGTCACAGCGGGGAATGCCCTGGCGACCGCGTATCAGTTCGAGGACGTCATTGACAAGTGGGGACCGTTCCGGTTGTTCGACGCCGCTCAGATCGTGGAAGGAGCGCCGTTGAGCTACACCCATGACATCAACGACAGCGTAAATTTCGCGGCTGGCGATACCGTTCTGGATGCCCAATTGCAGCTCGATTTCACGAATGATGCGAACGATAATATTACACGTGTCTTCGGCACGATTATTTGGGACAATCGTGAGTTTACTCGTGTTGCGTACGATGGGGCTGGATGGGTTGACCTGGGCGAAGTTGACAATGGCCAGTATCCCATTGTGCTTGATATCGACTGGCTGAACGATGATGGCTTGCTGGATGTTACTATTTCAGTCAACAATAGTTGCACCCTTAATCCCGCGACGGCCTGGCTGGATGAGTCGCGCCTTACCGGCCATGCCGAACCTGCAAATCTGCAGGCCGGCAATACGGTTCCCGAGCCGCTGACGGTTCTGGGCCTGTTGGCCAGCGCCGGCGGCATTGGCGCCTACATTCGCCGCAGGCAGGTTGCCTAGAGTAGTGCAATGGTTTGTTCGGCAACAGCCGACAAATCAGATAGAGTGACGGATAAGGACGAGGTGTGGGCTTGCCCATGCCTCGTCTTTGTACATGTGAAGTGGCCACTCTAGCAGTTCTCGGAGAGCCACGCCAATGCCTATTGCCTTTCCGTACCTGAAACACTGTTTCCAAACATCCGGTTATCGTTGGGGGCCAAAAAGCCGATAAACACTCTTGGATAGAGAATTAATGCCGTGCCGGTACGCGCACGCCGCGGACGGGCCCGATGGCAAAAGGCGTCTGCTGGCGCTCGGAGGGCTGTTTACGTTTTTCTAGGCTTGCGGTATAATACCTGCTCCTCCCGTCTAGCGAGGGAGGGGCAAATCATGCGACAGGGCGGCCGGGGCCCTGCGGGCTCTGCTCTAATAGACAGGAAAAAAGGAATGGCTCAGCAACGGTCAATAATCTTGGCGGCAGTTTGCGTGGCCTGTTTTGCAGCCACCGGCTGCTATAACCAGAAGGAAGTTGAGGCATTTCTTCAACAGCCCAGAGCGCCCATCTCAGGCAAGGAATACCGCATCCTTCCCCCCGACGTCATCAGAATCACCTCGCGTCACGTGCCGGAGATCGACAATCAGATTCAGCAGGTTCGACCTGCGGAACAGGCTGAGACATATCCTGTTGTTTAA
>CAYQJH010000155.1:0-8391 GCA_964417755.1 uncultured Planctomycetaceae bacterium | reverse complement strand
GCAAGCAGTAGCGGACGGCACCGATAGCACGTGCGGTGTTTGACCGCGAGAATCTAGCCGCGCCGCGTGTAGAGAAGGTACCGGCTGAAGACCGGGATGATGAAGCAGTGGGTCCAGTTGAAGCCGTAGCGCCACTGGCTGTAGAGATTGGGCAGAATACAAAAGAGGATCGCCAGCAGCAGCAGCGACAGGACGGCCATCTTGGCCCAGGCTGATGCGGGCAGGCCCTGGCCGACCCATTCGCTTGATGGAGTGGCGACCATATCCGCCAGGCTGAGGCGCAACGGTGTTTCTCGGGGTTGCGGGTTTTCAGTCATACAACTCTTTGCTCGTTTTACCAGACAGTGAAACGTCTGCTGTTGAGGCCGGGCGGGACCGGGTCGGCGAAGTTGCGGTCATAGATAAAACCAAAGCCATACGTCAGGCGAAACGCGTTGCGCATGACGATGATGAACGGGCTGGCGGCACTTTGTCCGACGGCCAGGACGTCATCAGGTCTCAGGAAGAAGTCGTTCGCCTCGCCGTGGAAGATGGCCTCGACGTCCACGGGGAAAATGCGCTCCTGGACTCCGTTGATCCGGCGGATCAGGATGCTGTTCTTGGGCCACGAAAGCGGCCCCAGATTCCCCGCCGCCGCGACAGCCATCTTCACCGTTATGTGCCGGCCGGCCAGGGAATACACGCCCGGACGGGCAACTTCGCCCATTACGTAGAACTCGCCGGGCTCAACCAGCGGAATCTGGATGATGTCGTTATCGCGAATTACGATGTTCATCTGCGGGTTGCCCTTGTTGAGCTCCGCAAGGTTGATTGCGATGACGCGGGATGAATCAGCCTTTGAAATGCGCTTCCAGCCGAAGGGATCTTGCTCGGTGGCCGGCATGGTCGTGCCTGCCATCTCGAGCTTCGTGTAAGGCTGGATCTGTTCGACCGGCTGGGTGGGAAGCGTCGTGCTGCGAGTCATGGGCACGTATCGTCCGCTGCTGGGACTAAAGACCCACTTGACGTCGGTTGACTCGATGAGGTCTTGATCCAGAGCAGGCGCGGTAGCGCCGGCAGAGCCGGCCGTCGCATTATCGGAGAACCTCGGCAGGACCGAGGGTTTGGGCGTCGGCGTTGTAGCCGGCGCGCCCGGAAGCAGCTGCTCCAGCTCGCGCGCCTCGGAGGTCGCTGGTGCGGTCAGCGGTGGCAGGCCCGGAACAACCGCAGGCGGCAGTTCAGGCACGACAGCCGGCGGTAGCGCCGGCACTGTCGGGAAGGCTGGCGCCGTGGGAGCGCCCGGGGCCGGGGGCACCATCGCCGGCGGCATGGCGCCTTCGCCGGAAGGCTGTCTTGGGGCTGGAGGCACTGCAGCGCCTTGATCCACGCGCGTGGGGCGAGTAGAGCGAATAACGTAGATGTACTGTATGCCCGTCTGCGTCGGGCCGCCGCCCAAAGCCAATGCCTCCAGGAGAGTCATGTCTTTGCGCGTCTGATTGTACTGGCCAGGCCTGGCGATAGCACCCAGGATCGAGAAGACATTCTGCCGCTCCGCCAGCACTGTTACCGAGACTATCGGGTTGCGTATAACATCGGGGCTGTACGCGCTGACGATGGCATCGCGCAATTGGCCCCTGGTCAGACCCTCGGCCCGTATTTGCTGAACCAGCGGCAGATCGATAAACCCGCTGGTGGAAACCTGCCGCTGAAGCGGGTATTCCTGGTTCGGCTCGAAGAGGTCCATGATGCGAACTTCCACCACGTCGCCGGGGCCGATGATGTAGTCCTCAGCCCGGAATTCCCAGTCGCCCTCGCGAGGCGGGCTGGAATTGGGATAAACATCGGCGCCATAATCCGTAGGCGTCAGGCCGGGTTCAATCGGGCGAACCGGCGATTGCGGATTCTGGCGAACCATCGCCGATGGATCCCACCACCGTTCAACGCCGCACCCGGACATTACGCTCCCAGCCAGCAGGCTGGCTGCCAGGATTGCAACAGCATAAGTAGAAGGCATCGAGCGAGCCGCCACTGTCATGGCATACCTTTCGTAATACTGCCGGAACCAGACTCAGCAATAAGAACTATCTCATCGGCGCCGGCTGGACGGTTGGACGCACATGGCCAAGAGTGCATGGTAAACGCCCTGCAACCATGGGGGCCTACATCATTATCGATGGTTGCTGCCATGATTGTCTCTTTTCGTCCAGCTTGAATCAACCTGCCACCTGCAGGCTGGGGTACAAACGCACTTTTTGGCCGTTGGCTGCCCTGCATTCCAGCGCATACCGCATGCAACCGATTTCAAAAATATCGGGTTTTGTTCACGGTCGACTTCAATTAAATGCTTCCAAGCCCTGATACTTATATGCCGGGGCTACTATCACCTGAGCCAAACTCCTGTTGTTTATGAGTGCACGAACGCTATGACTCATACGGCCATTGCCCATGCGAAAGTTCGCAAAGCATCAAGGTATTGTCTGTATGTTCGGCCGGGATCTTCAGCATCATTGGCTATCCGGGTCACCTCGAGGAAGTCGGCTTGCCGCTCGTCGGTGAGCTCGTCTTCGATCCCGAGGCCTCAGACCCAGGGGCGATCGAACCGAAGACTTCGATTTCAGATGGCCTTTGGATCAGGCCCGGCACAACAAATAAGGCCGATCCATCCTGCAGGATCGCAACATCCCTCACCGGCAGGCCGTCGACGTTGACACTGACCTGGCCATTCCACCGCCCCATGACGCGGATCGTCGCGTCGCAGACAGCCGGGCCAGCCGGCGGCGGAACAAGTGTGAACCGGCACTGCCCGAATCGCGACGCAGCCAGGTAGCATCCCTGCGACGGGTCAAAGCCGTTCTCTTCAACCATGCTCCCCTGGCTGCCGTCCGGCATCTTGTCGCCCAGGCGCATCTGCAGCCTGCCAGGATTGAGATAGCTGGCCAGGGCCTGGCCTGCTTCTGACTTTATCGGCCAGGTTGCCAGGTATGACCATCGGGCGATGACATCCTGCGCCATCTGGCCGCTGGCTATGCTGGTCGATAGGCCCTGGCCCCAGATGGCCGCCTTGGCGGCGGCGGGCATCAGCAGCCGAACCTGCGACAACTCCTCGCCGCCTGCATTGTTGATTGAAACGTGAGTCAGCCATCGGCCGTCGGCGTAGAAGGTGTATTCCCAGCAAACCTGGCGAACAGCCATCGACGCCCACTCGCCCGTTCGCGTCGGAAAATACCACGTGTTGGCTATGCGAAGCCGAACGGAATTATGTTCGAGCACCTCAACGCGCCCAATCTTTCGCTGGCCCATAGCAGCCAGGCTTTCAGCCCTTGTTTCGGCCGTCTGCGTCGCCGGCTGGGTTTGACCTTCCTCGTCGCGCGAAAGGCATTGCAGAATCGCCTGGCCCTCGCCTAGCCGCCACAGGCCATCATCGCCCTGTGCCATTACCATGGTCTCTTGGCCCTGGGCGAACGCGATGGTGTAATCCAGCCCGTTCTTTGTCAGGCTCAGGCCGTCGGGCGTGGGCGTGATCTGCCGGCGGTTGTCGATCAGCATGATGTCGTCGATGTTGAAACTCACCGCCGACATCGCATCGGCAAAACTGATCCGCATCGCCTGCACGTCCGCAACGTTGAAATCCGCCAGTTTTCCCAGCCGCTGGATATCTACCAGCACGTTGTTCCAGCCAGGTTCAACCAGGATTCGGCCGGAGGTCCACGAGCCGGCCTGGCTGTCCAGGCTGACAACCAGGTCATCCCGCAGTGCCGGGCTGTAGAGTGCGAAGCTCACCAGCGTGTATGGAGAAAAGTCGTGGACAGGCAGACGCCCGAAGACGAGGCTTTGCCCGGCCTCGAGGCTGATCTCGGCGGCGGCTGCGCCCGTGCGGGTGATGTTGAGCACGTACTTGATTGATGAAGCCGACGATGCCGGGGCCGCGGGCTGGATGGTGAAGTCATTCACCTGCTCCAAGCCGGAAGGCCCCACCGGCGCGTTCTCGAAGTCGCTCAGGCAGACGAATCGCCCGGTGATGGTCTCCGCGTAAGCTTTGGCCTGCTGAATCGGCAGAGGGTCGCTCTGCGGGATAATGGCGGGCGGCATAGCCGGCGGCGGAGAGCAGGCCAGCGATGACAACACAATGCCCAGCAATACGACATTGCGAATTGCGGATTGCCCTTCGGAATGCTCAGGGCCCCGAGCGAAGCCGAGGGGCGAATTGCGAATTTCCCTGGTGGAAATCAGCGCGGGCATGGAGAGTCCTTGGTATGTCAGATACAGACAAAAACGACGGCTGGCATAGCTTTCATTACCACGCTACTGTCATCGCCTCCGGCAGCGGCTTGTCACTGCCGGAGGCCTAAAGCGAAATCCATCTCAGCCGGACATGGCCGGAATTTGGCCAGCCGGCGCGCATCTGAGAGAATTCGAAATTCGCAATGGGGCTACTTGCCCACGGCATCCGACATCGCTCGCTTGCCCAAGGCTGCCTTGAAGCCCATCAGCATCGGCGCCGCCACTGCTATCGAGGAATACGTGCCGAACATTATGCCGGCCAGCAGCGCGAAGTTGAAAGCATGGATGCCGGGCCCGCCCCAGACATACATGATGAACACGACGACCATGACCGTGCTGCCGGTCAGAATAGTCCGGCTAAGCGTCTGGTTGATTGCCGAGTTGACCACCTGCGGGCTGAGCGTGGTGAGCTTGCCGCGGTTCTCGCGGATACGGTCGAAGACGACGATGGTATCGTTGACGCTGTAGCCGATGATCGTCAGCAGCGCCGCGACCATCGTCAGGTCGATCTTGAATGAACCGATAAGCAAGGCTTGGCCGATGGCTGTATTGTAGATATAGCCCGATATCGCCACCAGGCCGACGATGATCACGACGTCATGCACGATGCAGAGGACGGCGGCAAAGCCCCACTTGGCCGAGCCGAACCGGATCCACAAGTAAGCGATGATCGACAGCCAGCCCAGCACAATGGCGATGATGGCCAGGTTGCGGGCCTCGCCGGCGATGGCGGGATCGAAGTTGACCACTTCCATGGCCTCTTCACGACTTAGAGCGCCGGCCACCAGGGCCAGCTTCTCGTTTGCAAAGTCAGCCATCGTCTTGTCCTGCCCGACGGCCTCGGCGGGCTTGACCAGGACGGCAACTGACGTGTATGCATCCGGGGCAGACGCAGCTTCCAAGCCGATCACGCCGAAGGTGCTGATCTGTCCGGTGAAGTCCTGCTGATACTGAATCGCATTGATGCGCTGCAGGAGGTCGTCGGTCTTGATCGCCGGCTCCATGTCCTTCAAGACTATCAGCAGGCCGCCCTGGAAATTCTCCAACTGGCCGCGAAGGGTCTTATCGGCCGACTCAATTGCCTTGGGCGAAATAACCGTCGCACCCGTTGGCGCCAGATCGATGTTGAATTTCTCCTGGTGGCCGCCTTTGGCCAGCGTGTACTTCACCTTCGTCATGGTGGCCAATTCGCTGGGGAAGGCCTCTCGAATAGCTGTGCGCACAGCCTCGCCGTCACTCTCGGTGGTGGCCAACTGGTACGCGTTCTGGGGCATCCTCTCCAGTTCATCAGAACTCAACACGGCGTCCTTGTTGGCATCCAGAGCGTCGAAGTACCCTTGACCCAGGTTTGCCTGCTTCCACTGCTGGGCTGTGATCTTCTTTTCAGCCTGCACGTTCGGGAAGTCCTGCTGGCGGAAGTGCCTGTTCAGGAACTCCGAAACCAGGTTCGGGTCGATCAGCTTCTCAGCCCGCAGCAGTTCGCCTTGCAGCTTCGTCCAGCCATGCTTGGCGGCCACTTCCGCTACGCGCTCCTTGACGACCGCGTCATTAGGCAGCACCTGCTGTCCTGTTGACGGATCCTGGATCAACTGGGCGTCCTTCAGGCGGACGATAGCCTGCGTGCCGGAGGAAAACTCGATGCCCAGAATGTTCTGGCCTTGCCAGATCAATGCCGCCAGGCCCAGCACGCCGGTGACAGCTGAGAATGTCCAGAAGTAGTACCTCTTGGCCATCCAGTCCACCTTCGGCACGCCAATCAGGCGCATCATGCTGAAGCGCTTCTTGACCAGGCCCTTCTCGAGCATGAGCTGGAAGATCCACCGCGTGACCGTGACGGCTGTGAATAGGTTGAACAGCACGCCCAGGCCCAGGGTAATGGCAAAGCCTCGGACTTCTTCCGTGCCGACCCAGCCCAGGATCAAGCACGTCAGCAGCGTGGTGATGTTTGAGTCGAAGATCGCGCTGAATGCCCGCTCGTAGGCGTTCTTCAGGGCCATGCGAACCGATTGCCCGCGGTCCTGCTCTTCACGGAGGCGCTCGTAGATCAGCACGTTGGCATCGACGGCCATGCCGATGCTCAGGATCACGCCGGCAAGGCCCGGCAGGGTGAAGACGGCGTTTATGAAGCTCATGGCCCCCATGATCAGCACGAGGTTCATGATCATCGCAAAGTCGGCGATGAAGCCGGCCAGCAGATAGTACACCATCATGAACAAGGCGATGACGATCAGGCTCCAATAGCCGGCCTTGAGGGCCTGGTTCTTGTTCTCCTCGCCGAAGCTGGGGCCAAAGCTGCTTTCGCTGACCGTAACAGCCATTTTGCCTGCGGGCGTATCAACCACGTTGAGCCTGGCCGGCAGCGAGCCGGCATTGAGGGTCTGCGCCAGTTCATCCACTTCGGTCCGCGTGAAGGAACCCGTAATGATGCCCCTGTCAGAAATCGCGCTCCTGATGTTCGGCGCGGAATAAACCTCGTCATCCAGCAGCACAGCCATCGGCTGACCAATGTGCGTTGAGGTCAGCTCATAGAATCGGTCGGCACCCAACTGGTTGAACGAGAAACCCACCGCCGGCCGGCCGTACTCATCAGGCTCGGGCCTGGCATTCCGCAGCGACCAGCCTGCGCCGGGTCCGCGCTGGAGCATGACATCGTTGCGGCTGTTGGAAAGCAGCATGTACCACTGACCGGCATAGGGGGCGACTATGTAACCACTGCCTTCGTATTCTTCGTGATCCCCTCGAATCGGGAACCACTGGTAAGGCAGGCCTTTCTTGTGGCCGGCATCGGGGCCTTCATTGGCCAACTCGGCGACATACTGCTGGACTAGCTCGGGGTTGATCGCGGGCTGCTTTTCGGTACCGGTCTTTGTCGGTGCGATGCGGAATTCCAGCACGCCGGCCTTGGCGATCAGACGCTTGAGATCGCTGGGATCATCCAGGCCCTTGCGCGTTTCGACCCATCGCTGATAGAGCTTGACGATCTCTTCAATCTCAGCCTTGCGGGACGGATTGTTGGCTGTCAGCTGCTTGATGCCTTGGTCAAACTGCCTCATCCGCGCGCTGACAACGGTCTTGTTATTGAGCGCCGCCTCCTCAGCCGGCGAAACCCATAGGCGCAGGACGTTCTGAAGCTTCGTCTCGCTGATGTTGGCAGCCAGCACCGCCTCGTACTTGTCCTCGTAGACCATCTGCGACTTGGCGGCCGCAGTATCCAGCGCATCCAAGGCCTCTCCGCCTTGGCCCGCGGCGCGAGCAGCGTCGCTTGCCTGCCTGGCCTTTATATAAACATCGTGTGCGTCGGCCAACTCCGTCAGCTTCTTCGTCAGGTTCGCATCGCCGTGCGACAGTTGGGCAATAATCTGCTCACGGCTTTCGCCTGAGGCGGCGAGCATCTGGCTGAGTTCGCTGGGCTGGATATTGCCGCCCTTGACCTTTTCCAGGGCAGCGACGTACGCGTTCTTCTCATCCTGCGAACGCGCCGCCGGCATGCGGACCTCGAACCGTGTCTTGCCCAGCGGCCGCCATTCCAGCGCCAGCAGGCCATTGGGGTCGATGCGCTTCTTGAGAATAGAGATAATCTGCCCGATCAGATCCGGCTGATCGCCGGAGGACTGGAGATCGCTGATCTGCTTGTCCAAGGCCGCGATGCGGTCTTCAATGGCCTTCTTCTGTTGCGGATCAGCCTGGGCGGCCAACTGCTTGGCGAGGTCGGCCTTCTGGGCCGTCAGGCGATCTACATCCTTCTGGGGGGTATTGATCTCGAAGGTCAGGCTGTGCCCGCCGCGAATGTCGATGCCCCACTTGATGCCGTGCGTAGTAAACAGCCAGATCGACAAAACGACTGGCAGGACAACGAACAGCACGATTTTGAGCAGAAGATTCTTTGTATTCATGTTTGTCCTAGCAAACGACTGGCTTAAGACTACAGGCTCCAGATGTCAGATACGATGGCTCGCTCTCTGCCAGCCCAGCCAAGCAGAGAAGCTCTGGATTCTCGCGTTCCAGGCTGCCCGGGTCAAGCAAATCTGCAAGCGCATAGGCAACGCGCCCGCACGAGACACAGGTTCATCTATATCGGCATATAGGGCGGGAAGAGTTAGAGAGGATTCGGAAAGCGACTGTCCTCTCCTT